>JAGWOX010000208.1 GCA_028877145.1 Acidobacteriota bacterium
CGATTTCAGTTCTTCCAGACGACTTTTGGACATCTATTACTCCTTCGAAAGGAAATTCGGAATGACCTGATTTGTGTGATAGGTCCCGGATCGGAGCGCGAGCCCAATTGGATCGTGCTTTAGGGGCAAACGGAATGCCAATTGGACACGTGGCGCTAACTTGAAAGGGGCGAGGCGGTTACTCGATGGGGCGGGCGGGGAGGATGGATGCGGTGGGGAATTCTGCCCTTTTGCTGGGTGATATCACCTGTGTGTGAAAAGCCACGGTTTGGGCGGGACTCGCCACGCTCGTCGCCAAGAGCTTCGCTCATCAGGATGACACGAGTTTACAGGGACAAAAACAGGGACTCCTTTCGTTAGCGGGGTGGGTGTGGGATGTGAAGGCAAACACCCCCAGGCGCAACGGCGGCGCCTGGGGCACGCGACGGGGAAAAATCGCCGAAAATCAAAAAGTCACACCCTCTCAGGATGACAATCGACTTGCGGCGCAGCGAACCTTTGGCGAGAAGTGAGGTTATCGGCGGCTGTTGCTGGCTTCGTCTCGGGCCGGGGTGGAGGCGAGGCTGTTGAGGCTGGCTATGTAGCGGCGGATGCCGTTGAAGATGCCGAGCGCGATGCGCTGCTGATAATTCGGGTGGCCGAGCAGACGGTCGTCGGTGGGATTGCTGAGGAAGGAAACCTCGGTGAGGATCGAGGGCATGTGGGCGCCGATGAGGACGACGAACGGGGCCTTTTTCACGCCGCGGTCGTGAGTGACGACGTGGGCGAGGCGGAGTTCCTGGACGAGGGAGTGGTCGACGTCGGTGGCGAATTCGCGGGATTCGTCGATTTTGTCGTTGAGGGAGATTTTCTGGAGCAGGCTCTGGAGCTTGTGGACGGCTTCCTGCGCGAGCGCGTTTTCGCGGGCGGCGACGGCCATGGCGTGCGGCGAAGTGGTGAAGTTCAGGTAGTAGGCTTCGATGCCGCGGGCGTCGGGATCGCGGCTGGAATTCGCGTGGATGGAGATGAAAAGATCGGCCTTCCGGTCGTTGGCGATTTTCGTGCGCTCCTCGAGGGGAACGAAGACGTCGCTGTCGCGCGTGTAGATGACCTGGGTGCCGGGCAGGCGCTGTTCGATCAGGCGGCCGAGGCGGCGGGCGATGTCGAGACAGACGATTTTTTCCTCGAGGCCGTTGGGGCCGATCGTGCCGGTGTCGAAGCCGCCGTGGCCGGGATCGATGACGATGCGGTAAATCTTCAGGCCGAGCGCGCGGGTGAGCGAAGTTGTGGAACTGTCGCGCAGGGGAAGCGCGGGGGTGAGGTTGCCCTTGGCGGGCATCGCGCTTGTGGCGGCGGAAGAATCGCTCGCCGAAGCGATGCCCGGCACGACGGCGCCGGCTTTCCCGACGACAATCAGCAGGCGATACGGATTGCGGAGCAGGGAAGCGGAATAACCGGCGCCGGGGGCGACGTCGAGAACGAGACGCACGACGCGCGGTTCATTCTGGGCGACGCGAAGCTTGCTGACGAAGCGCGAGCGCAGGTCGAGCGTTGTGCCGTGGGGATGGATGAGATAGGCGCGCGAGAGATCGAAGAAGACGCGACTGCGGCGCGGGAGGAAAGACGAGGAAAATTTCACGGAGCCGCTCAGTGGGACAACGATGCGGGTCGCGGCATGAGTTTCTTCGGAGACGACGCTGCCGACGCGCGCACGGTGCGTGCCCTCGCTGCCGCCTGAAAGCGACACGGAAACCGGTTGCAGCGTCGCTTCGTCCGCCGCCGCGTCGGATGCATCGGTGGCCGTGGTTGCGGGGGCGGGTTTCAAACCGGGCCCTACATCTCCGGTGGACGACGAATCCTGCTCCGCGGTATCGGGTGAAGGCGGGTTTTGCATCAGTTCGAGGCGCGCCTGATCGGCCTGATCCGAGGAGGGGTATTTGGCGATGAGCGTCTTCAGGTATTCGCGCGCGAGAGCGGGATTCTCCAGCGGGCCCTGCTCGATACGGGCGATGGCGTAAACGGCTTCGGGGCCGTAGCGGGTGCGCGGATACTGGTGCAGCAGATATTGGTAGGCGTTAACCGCTCCTTCGAAATATTTGCGGTCGAAAAGATGGCCCATCTGTTCGTAGAGGCGGCCGATTTCAATGATCGCGGGGGCGATTACGTCGGGCGAGGACGTGAGGTCGGCCGCGTGGCGGAAGGCCTTGACGACTTTCAGGTAGTCGGCTTCGGTGCGCGTGCCGCCGAGTTTCTTTTGGAGAGACTTTTCCATCTTCTCGGCGCGATCGTATTGGCGGCGCGCGGCGGCGAGACTCGAGGACTCGGCGGGCTGAGGCGCGGCTGGCGCGGCGACGGCCATCGCGAGTAGCGCGGCGATGGGGAACAGGATCGATCGGGTGATTCGGGTTTTTGTCATGGGTCGTTGAAAACCACCTGGCCGCCTCCGCATGCGGCCTTGTCAATCGAACTCGAGCGTTCAGAATGCGGCTTCTTTGTTAGATGGGGAAACGAAGATATACGGCTGGGGGAGGCTGCCAAATTCGCGCGCATGAATGGCGGCGGAGCCACACTTCCAGGGGCGGTGGCCACGGCGGCGCGGACGATGATTGACCTGTTTCCCATCCCAAATTTTTCAAGGGAAGGCAGACCCGTTCGTTCAGGGTTGGAGGAAGGCCCTTGGCGCTCGCGTGCCGGGCTAAAGCCCGGCGCTACAGCCTGCATGACCGGCTGGCGACGCATCCTTGCGGACGCCATTCACACACACCTAGGACCGAATTACAGCGAATCCCGCGTCGTTTCTGGCGGGGGGGATTATAGCATTTGGGCGACCAGGTCAAACACCTGGTCGATGGCCTTTTCAAGGCCGGCTGTGTCTTTTCCGCCAGCCTCGGCGAGGTCGGGGCGGCCGCCGCCGCTGCCGCCGACCTGGCGGGCGATGGTCTGTATCATCTTGCCGGCGTGGACTTTAGCGGTGAGGTCCTTGGTGACGGCGGCTACGAGGGAGACTTTGCCGTCCTCGGCAGAGCCGAGGACGATGACGCCGGTGCCGAGTTTCTGGCGGAGGACGTCGGCGAGCTCGCGCATGGTTTCGCGGTCGACGTCGGCGAGGCGGGCGGCGACGACGCGGACGCCCTTGACTTCGCGGGCTTGCTCGACGAGGTCGTCGAGTTTCGAGCGGGCGGATTTTTTCTTGAGGGCGTCGAGCTGGCGCTCGAGCTGCTTGACGTTGTGCTCGAGGCGGTCGATCGCTTCGATGACGTCGGCGGGCGCGACGCCCAGGCGCGCGGCGGCGGTTTCGACCGTGCGCATGGCGTGCCGGTAATTTTCGGCGGCGGCTTCGCCGGTGATGGCTTCGACGCGGCGCACGCCGGCGGCGACGGATTGCTCGGCGAGAATTTTGAAGACGCCGATATCGCCGGTGCGGCGGACGTGCGTGCCGCCGCAGAGTTCCTTGCTGTAGAAGCCGCGCTCCTCGGCGGGATCGGGGATGGTGACGACGCGGACATTCAGCTCGGGATATTTGTCGCCGAAGAAGGCGAGAGCTCCTGAGGAGAGCGCCTGATCGATCGTGGTGATGTCCGTCTTCAGTTCCTGGTTGCGGAGGATTTCGCGGTTCACCTGCTGCTCGATCTCCTCGAGTTCCTCGGAATCGAGCGAGGCGTAGTGGGAGAAATCGAAGCGGAGATGATCGGGCGCGACGAGCGAGCCGGCCTGCTTGACGTGCGTGCCGAGCACGCTGCGGAGAGCGGCGTGGAGCAGGTGCGTGGCGGTGTGATTGCGGCGCGTGCTCCTGCGGCGCGCGCGGTCCGCGACAGTCGAGACGCGATCGCCGACGGCGAGCGGGCGGCGGGCGACGATGCGATGCGCGATGAGGCCGGCGACGGGATAGTATGCGCCGCGAACTTCGGCGAGTTCGCCTTCGCGATCGCCGTCGTAGAACGCGCCGACGTCGGCCACCTGGCCGCCGGATTCGGCGTAGATGGAGGTGCGATCGAGGACTGCCTCGCATTCCGTGCCGGGCTCGACGCGGTCGACGAGGCCGGCCTTGGTGACGAGGGCGAGGATTTTGCAGTCGCGGGCGGTGGTGCCGTAGTAGAAATCGGGCTCGGTGCGATAGGTTTCGGCGAGCTTTGCGTAGATGGGATGCGCGGCCTCTTTCGCCACGCCTTTCCAGGATGCTTTGGCGCGCTCGCGCTGCTTTTCGAGTTCGGCGTCGAATTCCTGCTCGGCGTCGGCGGCCACGGCCCAGTTGCGCTGACCGGCGATGTCGAGAACGAAGTCGGGGCGGAGGCCGAGCGTATCGTAGGCGTAGAAGAGGTCGGCGCCGAAGATCATCGTCGGGCCGCCTCTTTCGGCGGCGTCCTGCAAGCGCTTCTCGAACGCGCGCAGGGCGGGGACGACGAGGCGGGCGTATTTTTCCTCTTCCTCGCGGAGGACGGTGGCGATGCGCGCTATCGACTGTTCGAGTTCGGGATACGGCTCCCTCATCAGCTCGGCGACGTCGCCGGCGAGTTGGAAGAGGAACGGCTTGTCGAGGCCAAGGCGGCGGCCGTGATCGATGGCGCGGCGAATGATTTTGCGCAAGACGTAGCCGCGGCCCTCGTTCGAGGGGAGAACGCCGTCGCCGATGAGGAAAGTGGCGGCGCGGCTGTGGTCGGCGAGGATGCGGAGCGAGACGTTCGTGTCCTCGCTTTCGCCGTAGGGTTTGGCGGAGAGTTCGCTGGCGGCGTCGATGATCGGGAGCAAGAGGTCGGTTTCGAAATTGCTGAGCTTGCCCTGGAGGACGGCGGCGACGCGTTCGAGGCCGGCGCCGGTATCGACGGACGGGCGGGGCAGCGGATTCATCGAGCCGCTTGCGTCGCGATTGAACTGCATGAAGACCAGGTTCCAGATCTCGACGTAGCGGCCGCAATCGCAGGGGAATTTGCAATCAGCGTGGCCCTGTTCGCTGGCTCCGGGGCCGAAATCGTAGAACAGCTCGGAGCAGGGTCCGCAGGGGCCGGTATCGCCCATGGCCCAGAAATTGTCTTCGTCGAAACGGGCGATGCGCTCGGGGGCGGCGCCGGTGATTTCGCGCCAGAGGGCGAAGGCTTCATCGTCGCTGACGTGGACGGTGAAATAGAGGCGATCGGGCGAGAGGTTCCAGACCTTGGTGGTCAGCTCCCAGGCGTAGGCGATGGCTTCGCGCTTGAAATAGTCGCCGAAGCTGAAATTGCCGAGCATTTCGAAAAAGGTGTGATGGCGGCGGGTGCGGCCGACGACTTCGAGGTCGTTGTGCTTGCCGCCGGCGCGAACGCATTTCTGGGAGCTGGTGGCGCGGGTGTAGTCGCGCTGCTCGAGGCCGAGGAAGACGTTCTTGAACTGGTTCATGCCGGCGTTCGAGAAGAGCAGGGTCGGGTCGCCCAGCGGGACGAGGGACGAGCTGGGAACAACGCGATGGCCGTTGCGCGCGAAGAAGTCGAGGAACGAGCGCCGAATTTCGTTGCCGGTCAAGAATGCTCCTGTCGGCCCGCGTGATTTGGTGAATTGCACAGGCTGAAGCCTGTGCTACGGCATGGCCCACTGGGGCCTTGCTGCTCGAATCCGAATGTCACCTTGCGGGATCGATCGATTGGATTATCGCAAACGCGCGAGGAGAGACGCAACGCGGGGCGGGAGCGGGGAGAAGGCGAAAACGAGAAAAGATAAAAGCAAAGGACAAAAGCAGGGGCAAGAACAAGGGCAAAAGCGAAGGCAAAAGATTAACGCAGAGGACGCGGAGAGACGCTGAGGGGCGCGGAGGATGCGGTGCAGGATTTGGGCGGGCGCGCGGTTGACAGGTGCGCTTCGTGGCATTAAGGTCGCACGACCGACTTTTCGGCCATGGAAGAGGTGATCATGATCGTTGCGAGCCTGGTGATGTGTCTGGGGACTCTGCTGGGGGCAGGGGCTCCGCCGGCGGCACAGAAAGCCGCACCGCTGCGGATCAGCGGCGTTGTGATGCAGGCGAAAGTAGTTCACGCCGATCCGCCGAAGTACCCGGAAGAAGCGCGGAAGAAGAACATTCAGGGCGTGGTGACGCTCGACGTCGTTATCGGGAAAAAGGGCGAGGTGGAATCGGCGAAAGTGACGGACGGGCCGAAAGAGTTGGCGAAGGCCGCGATAAACGCGGTGAAACATTGGCGCTACGAGCCTACACTGCTCAACGGCAAACCGGTGGAAGTGGAAACTTCCGTCGCACTCGGTTTCAAACTCACGCCGCCTCCGACGAAGACGCCTGCGAAGAAACCCAATTAAAACCGGGCCGGAAGGCTGGAAAGATTAACGCTGAGGACGCGGAGGGGCGCTAAGATCCGCGGAGGAACTCTTGCGGAACCGTGCTCCTCAGCTCAGCGGTGTGGCTTTGGGTTTTCGGGTGCGCTCTGGCAAGATCGGAAGAAGAGAGGCCGAGGTGATCCGATGAGCGCAAGCGAGAAAACTCCGACGTGCGTCATTATCGATACGGGCGCGACGTATCACGGAAAACAGGGATTCGATTACTTCGCGGGGATCTCGCGCGAATCGGCGGGATCGACGGGCATCTGCATGCACCTGCTGACGATTCCTCCGGGCGGGCGCGCGCGGCCGCATCTGCACGAACATCACGAGACGGCGATCTACGTACTCTCGGGCGAAGCGGGCATGTGGTACGGCGAGGGATTGAAGCAGCACATGCAGGTTCGCGCGGGACAGTTCGTCTACATTCCCGCCAACACGCCACACCTTCCTTATAACCCTAGTGCTAGCGAGCCCGTCACGGCGGTGCTGGCGCGGACCGATCCTAATGAGCAGGAGAGCGTGAAGGAGTATGAGGCGGAGGATCCGGGGATTCCGGCTTGAGGGGGGGCGCTGGGGCGTGATGTGCGGTCGGTTTCGTCGCGGTGAGATTTGCGGCGGGTGGATGTAGCTGCGGGGCCCTTC
>JAGWOX010000209.1 GCA_028877145.1 Acidobacteriota bacterium
ATTAGCGGCGGCGGGTTGCTTACGTAGCCGTCGTTGAAGGTCACATGCCAGCCTAGCCAGGAGTTGAGGGCGGTTGTGGCCGTCGTATTGAAGAGGAAGCGGTACTGGCCGGTTTCGCTGAGGTTGGGATAGAAGTCGAAGCGCTCGCTGAAGCTGGTGCGTTTGGAAACCGAGTGGGTGAAGTGCTCGCCTACGTTCGCCACGCCGGAGCGGATCGTCAGCGGCGTCGAGTAGTAGGCCTGATCGAAGCCGCCGCCTGCGTAGACGTCGAACGTGGTCGCGTCGGTTTTGATGACGTGGTAGCCGAGGCCGCCGCCGAGAACGTTGCGCAGATCGAGTTGCTGGAATTCGTCAAAGAAGAAGTCGGTGAAGCCGAAGAGGAACAGATTGTCCTTCACGTCCATATCGACGCGGATGCCGCCGTTGACGGCGTTGGCGGTAGTGATGGTGGGGCCGTGGGTTCCGTTGTTGGCGTAGACGGAGTTGGCGTAGACGGTGATCGTGTCGCGCGGTGATGTGCGGACGGCCTTGCCGCTGAGGACGAAATTGAGCGTTTGGGAGTTGCCGCTCGTGACGCTGATGCCGGTGTCGAGGAAGCCGCCCCAGAGATCGGTGAGGCGCGGGTGCTGGAGGCGCGCCAACTGCGCCTCGTAGGCGGCCTCTTCGGCTTTCGAGCGGATCAGATGGATCGCGTCGAGTTTGGTGACCACGGTTCCCGCGTCCTTGGTGGCGACACTGACTTCGCCGTTGCTGGTGGAAACGGGGCCCACTAGCGTCTGGCCATCGGCGAGGCCGACGTTCAGCGGCGCGCTGGAATCAATGGTCTCGATGGCGGGCCATTCGACAGTGACATCCCCTTCGTACTGCGTTCTGATGACCAGCGTTTTCGCGTCGGATTTTTCGATGGTGCCGGTGAGCCGGTCGCCGTTTTTCAGGGTGACCTGATCGGCGAACAGGCTGGGACACAGGACAAGCAGTGCGGCGAGAGTCAGCGCGGTTTGTTTCACAGTCGTCTCCTTCCTGGGGAAAGAAGAGATGGCCTATTAAAACGAGGGAACCCGGGCTTGCTGGCAGTCTGGGGCAGGCGGGAGTGCGGAGTCAATAGGCGGGAGGGTAGAGTGTAGAGTTTAGTGGCCATCGCCGTTTTTCCGGTTCCCGGCGGGCCTTGGATGACGGCATATCTTCTGCTGTCGAGTGGCTGTTTGACTTGAGCACGGTCGACGCTCGGCATTAGGTGGCCGAGCCAAGCACCGCGAATGGCCTCGCAGTCGGCCTTGTGATCAGAAAGTGGTGTGAAACCACGCTCTTCCATCAAAAGGTCGAGGAATGCATTAACGATACATTTCCTAGCACGACTTCTAGCTGAACATTTCCGTAGTACCGAAAATGACGGTATAGACGACCAGCAAGGCGTAAGATTTAAAAGGGATTTTGCTTTGGTCTGTCGAAATCGAGACTCTTCACTCGTCTCTCTCTCAGGAACGCTGGAGAATTATAATTTTGAATTTCTGGGCGCAGCCCGTCAGGCGAGTCGCGCGATCAGGCAGGAACGTACGTCAACTGAATCATGTCATCGGCAATTAAATCGCTGGCCACCAGGTGGAGCGGCGGCCGGGGGCCGGCGAAGAATGGCTTGCCACCACCAAGCACGACGGGGCGGAAGTAGAGTCGATACTCATCGATAAGACCGGCCTCGGTCAGGCTTTGCGCCAGGACTGGTCCGCCAACTTGAATCTCGCCAGCCAGCTCAGCCTTCAGCCCGCGTATCACCTTCTCAAAGTCATCCGCGACAAGCGTGGCGTTGGGGCCAACTGACTTGAGAGAACGCGACACAACCCACTTCGGCAGGCTCCGCCACGCCACCGCGAAGTCGCGGTCCTCCGAGTCCCAATCAGGAAGATCTTCGTCCCAATAACGCATGATCTCGTACGTGCGGCGACCGTAGACGAGGCCCGTCAGGCCGCGCACCAGCTCGATGAAGTGACCGAACACCGCGGGCGCAGGCGGCCCAAGCTTCGTGTGGTCGACGTAGCCATCGAGGGACTGCATCAATCCGTAGACAAGTTTTGCCATGCTGCAAATCTCCCTCTCACGTTCTTCAGAATAGCTTGAGCCGGCGTCGCGTGGACGTGAGGTTGACAGCTATCTGCGCGTCGCATTGTCGGTGTGACCAATAAACCGGAATTTCCGATTTGGACCTCCGCATAGCGCACGATACTGTGCTTTTGCTCTCCGACACAACGAATTTGCCGCCAGAGTAGGTTCTTGGACGAGCCGACTGAGCTCGTGTGCCGTCCGATGAGCCCAATTGCCGCCGGGTGATCGATTTCACAGACACTGCTCCGCTCCTCCCCAGCCACAAATTTTGCGACCGCAATCGGTGTGCCACCCGCTCGGCAACAGTAACGCCTCAGTCCGCGGCAGCATCTGGCCAAACAGCCGCCGGTGCAGATGTCCCTCGGCCAGCAGCAACCAATAGCAGCGGGCATGCTTGACCAGCCGCCCACCCGTCTTCACCAACCGCTGCTGCAAGCTGGTCAGCGACCACTTGTCGATTTTCCTCGGCAGGACCAGCCTCCGGCACAGGTTCCCCAGATTGTAGGCAATCTCGCTCAGCCACAGCCGGACCTCGTTCGACCGGAACCGATGGCAACTCAGCCGTGTCATCTTGACGTCCTCTCTTGTTATAGAACCGCACGACCGCCCGGCTCGACAGGGCCAAGTTCGTGACGTCGAGGAGTTGTTTACGCGGCCCGTAGGCCGACCAAGCGAGAAACCGATGGTCTGGTACAAGGGATTTCTCTACCAAGCCGGGAGCTGGAAAACGGCGCGGCACGTGGTGGCGAAGGTCGAGCATCATGCCGGGGAGCTGTTCCCGCGCCTGGGATTTATCGCCTCCAGCACTTCGTAAATCTCCGGCTTGGCAAAGGCCGCGTTGGCCCGGAACACCACTTCCTTGTCCAGCTCCTGCTGCCGCTCAATCTCCGGCAGCAGCCCTTCTTCCCAGCCGTCGACTGTGACAGGAATGTAGGGGCGACCCGCTGGGTCGCCCGGCCTTCGGGCTAGCCTTCGGCGGGTGGGCACGCGGAGCAGATCTGGTTCGCGCGGCGGTGAACGATGCCCAGCGGCTGGGCCACGATCCGACCTTCCGGCTGATTGGCTCGGAAAAGGTTTGGGATCGCGGGGTGGCCTAACCTCGCGCTTGCAGAGCTTCGAGACGGAGCTGCTGGCTGGAGATGAGAACTTCGCTGGGCTGGCTGCAATCAATCGAGATTTAATCGCCAAGGCTGAAGCCTTCGATTCTGCCCAGGGGGTGGTGCTGGACATGGATAGCACGGAGATTCCGGTCTACGGTCAGCAGGAGCAGAGTGCCTACAACGGGCATTTCGAATCTAGCTGCTACCATCCGCTGTTGCTGTTCAATCGCGAGGGCGACTGCTTGGGGGCCAAGCTGCGACCGGGCAACGTTCACAGCCCGGATTTTGGATTACTGCGAGGAGGGGCGAGAGCTGAGGGGCGGAGTGAGAAGGTTCCGGGCTCTCAGCTCTCGACTCTGATCTTTCGATCTTGCCCTTTCCCATTACTGCATATTCTTCTTTGGCTGCTTGGCGATCACCATGTGCTGGATCTTTTTGTAGGTGGCTTCGGGGATGATTTTCTTGTGCACGAGGTCGGCTTTCGACTTGTAGGGGCGGCCGTCGATGATTTTCTGTGCGTACTCATCGCCGATACCGGGAAGCGCCGCGAGTTCTTCCTTGCTGGCGGTGTTCAAATCGACCAGCGGAGCCTTCTCGGGCTTCGGCTGCGCCGTGTACTGGGCGGGCGAATGAATCGCCTTGCCGGATGATGTTGATCTCGCCATGCCGACCGAGGCACACAACGCCACGGCGAAAGCCGCGAGAGTCGCTATTCGAAGTATCTGGTTTCGAACCATAGTGATTTCCTCCTCTGCTTCTCGCCGGCCCTTCGGTACGAATGAGCCGGAGAAATCTGCTTCGGTCGCCTCCATGGAAAAGGAGACTGTCGGTCGAGCGTCACGATCGACGCGAGGGAGAAGACGCTTGAATGGTTGGTTTTTATTCGAAGTGACGACCGCATGAGCGGTCTGGCGCTTTCCCCGATCCTCGTGCCGGGCACGACACTATTAAAGGCAGTCTACCATGTATAAGCCCGGAGGGGAGAGTCCGGAGGGAGATCGGAACCCGCCTTCGGGCTAGCCTACGGCGGAGGACGCGGACAGCTTCTGCGACACACGGCGGGCGGCCCAGCGGGTCGCCCCTACGTTGAAGCCGCAACCCACTTCGCGCTTACCGGGAGAGGCTGTTAGCGCTTGCGGGGCTTTGCTTTTTTCTTGTTTTCCCAACCGCGGGCGCCGGTGGCTTTGCGGAGGGCGGCGATTTCGCGGCCGACGCGGCACAACTCTTTGTGGATGTGAGCATTCGACGCGACGATTTCGCGGTCGCCGGGGTGGTAAGTTTTTTCGGCAAAATCGGTGACGCGGCCGCCTGCCTCCTCCACGATCAGCATGCCGGCGGCGGTATCCCACGGCTTCAATCCGAACTCCCAAAAAGCCTCGAAGCGGCCGCAGGCGACCGAGCAGAGATCAAGCGCTGCGGCGCCGGCGCGGCGCACGCCGTGCGAGCGCAGCGTGTATTCCCAGTAGTAGCGGATCTGCGGGTTCGACATGCGCTTGCGCGTGGGGAAGCCGGTGCCGAGCAGGCTCTCGGAGAGACGGCGCACCGGCGAGACGTGAATCGGCTCGCCGTTCAATTGCGCGCCATGGCCGCGAATCGCGGCGAACATTTCGTCGAGCACCGGGTTGTAGACGACGCCGGCGACGGGCCGGTCGCCATCGAGCAGTCCCAGCGAAACGGCAAAAACGGGAAAGCCGTGGGCGAAATTCGTGGTGCCGTCGAGCGGATCGACGTACCAGCGATAGCGAATCTCGCCGGCGCGGGCTTTCTGCTCGCCGAGTTCCTCGCCGACGATCAGGTGATCCGGGAATTCGCGCAGCAGGCGCGAGGTGAGCGCGCGCTCGGAGCGCACGTCGGCCTGCGTCACCAGGTCCACTTCTCCCTTGTAGCGAATCTCCTGCGGGCGGCGGAATTCCTCGATGAGCAGAGCGCCGGCTTCCCGCGCGGCTTCGGTGGCGACGGCCACGGCGCGATCGAGATCGAGATCGACTTTCCGTTCTGGTTTCACTGGCTCGTTCCCGGCGTGAAATATTCCTTGCGATACCGCACGGCGTACGGCTGGCCGCCCGGCGGACCCGGCGTCGCCAGGCGCACGAGAATCGTGTGATGCGATCCGGGCGGGGGCGCGGGCTTCGGATAGAAGCCGAGCAGATATTCGGTGCGCAGCTCCTCGTTGATGCGATCGAAGGTGGAAGCGAACTGGGCGGGCACATCGACGGGATACATCGCGCCGCCGGTCGAATCGATGATGGTATCGATCGCGTGCTCGCCGGCCGTGTTGCGGCCGCTCTCCGATTTCACCACGCGAATCAGAATCGTGTAGAGCATGACGCCGGAACGGATGGCCGCGTCGCGGGCGCCATCGTAGCTGGTGCGGCTGGTGGTTTCGCCGGCGTCGGTGACGAGCAGGAGCACGCGGCGGCGGTCCGGCGGGAGCTGGTCGAGCGCCTGGGCGCCGAGGTAGATGGCGTCGAAAAGCGAGGTGCCCGTGCCAAGCCGCACGCGCTTGAAGGCCGCATCGAGCGTCTGGAGGCTGCCGGTAAATGGCGAAAGCTGCGTCACGTCGTAAGCGAACGTAAAGACGGCGAGTTGGTCGCCGGGCCGCAGAATCTGATGGACGAAATGCTGGGCGGCTTCGACTTCAAATTTCATGTCGCCCATGGCGCTGAGGCTCGTGTCGATCATCAGGACCAGGTCGAGCGGCATGTTCGTCTGGCGCTCGAAGAGGTCGATTTGCTGCTCCTTGCCGTCCTGATACAGATGAAAATCCTGGCGAGGGAGATCGGCGATGGGCTTGCCGGCGGCGTCGAGGACGCTGGTGAAAACGCTGACCAGGTCGACGCTGACCTTCAACTTGCCGCGTTGCGGGGGCTGCTGGGTGGGACGTATCTGGGCGCGCGCGGGCATAGCGGCCAGCAATGCCACGAGTGCCAGGCAGATGGAGGCGGTTCGTGACGCACGTGGGGGATTCGGACGGCTGGCGATCCAGCGGCCGGAAAGCATGCCCCCCTGAAGGGGAACGCTACACGTTCGATGCACCGCGCGGAGGGGGATTCGTTGGGGCGGGAAGCCGGTGGCATCGGTCAAGGGAGGCTCACCGGGGCGCTGGTGCGGCGGGCGGAAGTGGTTCGCCGTCGGCCCACGCAGAACCATCTTCGAAGAATTCCTTTTTCCAGATGGGCACGGTGCGTTTGAAAGCGTCGATGGCATAGCGGCAGGCGTCGAAAGAAGCCTCTCGGTGCGGCGAGGTCACACCAATCAGGATGCTGGCCTCGCCAATCTGGATGCTTCCCAGGCGGTGCACGAGCACAACGCGGCTCACGTGGAATTCGCGGCGGAGCTCGCCGGCGAGCTGCCGCATCCTGGTTCTCGCCATCGGCTCGTAGGCTTCGTATTCGAGGCGCAGCACCTTGCGGCCGTGCGAATGATTCCGCGCCGTGCCCTCGAACACGGCCATCGCGCCGTCGGATGGCGCGGCGAGCGATGAAAGCCATTCGTCGCGCAGGAGCGGGACGCGAATCAGTTCGCAAATCTCCTCGCCGGCCGTCGCCGCGGGCGCGCCCGAGCCGCCGCTCACCGGCGGCAGGAAACCGACTTCGTCTTCGGAGGAAAGCGCGGCTCTCCAATCGGCGAATTCCAGATTGATGGAGGGAGCGATCGACGAACGCAATTCGGCGAGTTGGGGGAAACGGCGGCTGTAGC
>JAGWOX010000009.1 GCA_028877145.1 Acidobacteriota bacterium
TGTAGACATCCTTGAGCCGCTGGTCGGAGAGATGCCTGAGCCGGAACTCGAGCGGCTCGACGCCGGCGATTTCGGCCAGCTCGTTCCTGGCCGATTCGCGGGCGAAAACGTTGGCCGTGGCGGCGAGGCCGCGATAAGAGCCTTGGCGAAGCGGTGAATCGACGGGGTGAAACTCGATATGTTGATTGGGGATGTCGTACTGGGTATCGATAGCCGCTGGGCCGGAATTGTAGTTGTGCATTTCCCAGGCGACGAGTTTGCCATCGGCGCTGAGGCCGGCGGTTATGTCGATGACGCCAGCGGGACGGAAATAGGCCCAGACGAACTGTTCCTCGCGTGTCCAGACGATTTTCACGGGCTTTCCGGCGGCGCGGGCGAGGCGAGCGGCTTCGGGAGCGGCGTCGCCCGTGTGCTTGCCGCCATAGGCGGAGCCAGTGTCGGGCACCTGGACGCGAACATCATCCTTGGAGAGATGGAATAACGCGGCGAGGCTGTCGCGAACGGGGAAAGGCCGCTGGGTTCCGGTCCAGACGGCGAGCTTGCCGTTGTTCCATTCGGCGACGGCGGCATTGGGCTCGAGCGCGTTGTGAGCGATGTAGGCGATGTTGTAGGACTGCTCGAAGCGATGCGCGGCCGAGGCCATGCCGTCCTTGACGGAGCCCCTGACGTGGCGAACGTCAAAGCGGAAGCCGTTCTCGCGTCGAGCGTCGTCGGAAACGACGTGCTGCTTGAGGTAGGGGAAGATATCTTTCCAGGAGGGCTGCGGGGGCGCGGGGTTCCACGTGGCCTTGAGAGCGGCCAGGGCTTTTTCGGCCGCTTCGGGCGTGGGCGCGGCGACGCCGGCGAAATTGCCATCGTGAACGACGACCACGCCGGGAATCGCCTTGGCCGCACTGGCGTCGAGTGAAGCGAGCGTCGCGCCATAGGCGGGCGCGCGCAGCACCTTGCCGTACATCATGCCGGGCAGGCGGAGATCGGGCGTGTACTTGTGGCGGCCGGTGACGAAATCGATGGCGTCGACCTTGGGAACGGGTGTTCCGGCGACGGTCCATTTTGACGGCGGGATCAGCGGATCTTCGGCGATGATGGTTTTCGAAAGAGTTTGCCCCTCGGCGAGTTCACCGTAGCCGATCGAGCGATTGGCGGAGGGATCGGCAATTTTGCCGTTCTCGGCGATGAGTTTGTCTTTGGGGGTTTTCCAGCGGTCGGCGGCCAGTTCGATGAGCATGTCGCGAGCAGCGGAGGCAACGCGGCGGAGCTGGGGTCCCATGGTGGGGGTAGTGCGGCTGCCAAAGGTGCCCATGTCGAATGGCGTGCGCGCGGTGTCGCCCATGACCATGGTGATCGCGTCCATGCCGACTTTCAGCTCCGCGGCGACCTGCTGGGCGAGCGAGGTGCGGACGTTCTGGCCGATTTCCACCTTGCCGGTGAAGACGGTGACGGCGCCATTCGGGGCCATGTGCAGCCAGGCGCCGATATTTTTCGGCAGTGGCGGCATGCCGCCGCCTGCCGGAGCAGCGCCGGGCCTCTGGGCGAGCGCGGAAGGCGCGCGAACGAGAAGAAAAACACCGATGCCGCCGCCTACCGCTTTCAGAAAATCGCGGCGCTCCACCTCGAAGTGGTAGACGGGTGGCGCGAAGGCTTCGAAGCGATCGAGTTCGATCGGCTCGTCGAGGGAGCGAATTTCTTCGTCTCTGTCGATTCTCTCGCTCATCGGGAGCCTCCCTTGGCCATGGCTTCGGCGGCCAGCTCGACGGCTTGGAGGATGCGGGGGTGGGTTCCGCAGCGGCAGATGTTGCCCTGGAGAAATTCGGCGGCCTGCTCGGTGGTGGGATGGGGATTCGAGCGGAGCAGGGCAACGATGGTCATGATCATGCCGGAGGAGCAGTAGGCGCATTGGAAGGAGCCGGCGTCGAGGAAAGCCTGTTGGACGGGATGGAGACGGCCGTTTTGTTCGAGGCCTTCGATCGTGGTGACCGGGTTGTTGCGAACGTGGCCGACCTTGGTGATGCACGAGCGCCGGGAATAATTGCCGATGAGAACGGTACAAGCGCCGCATTCGCCTTCGCCGCAGCCGTATTTCGAACCGGTCAGCCCCAAATGATCGCGTAGCACGGTGAGCAGGCTGGTTTCCGGATCGGTATCCACTGTATATGTGCGGCCATTTACTTTGAGCTCGATTGCCATCGAGCGCCTCACTTCCTCCGCCGCGGGAGCGGCGGACATGCGATGACCTGCGGTTGGGATTCGCGCGATCTTCCGCTCGTTGGATCCCCCGTGGATTCTACCGCAGGGAAGAAGAAAGGGATGCGCCTATTTGGGCTGCCGGGGGGCCAATGTTTGGAGGGAGGGAACGAAAAGGGGCCGATGCGCGTAATATTCTGCGGAGGGGAGGCGGACATGGGAAGACGGCGCTCGTTCATCGGGCCTCTGGTTCTGGTGGGACTTGGTTTGCTGCTGCTGTACAGCAGCGTTCGCTCGAACTGGTCTCCGTGGGAGGTAATCTTTCGTTACTGGCCGGTAATCCTGATTGCGTGGGGATTGGGGAAGCTGTGGGACCATCTGCGGGCCCGCGATGGCGGCGAGCCGGCATCGCCCGGCAGGTTCACGGGCGGGGAACTGGGGATGGCGGTCGCGCTGGTGGCGTTGGTGGCGCTTGCGCTCGTGCACAAGCCGGTTCGCCAGCCGGCGGGCAACTACCATTTCATGCAGACGGTCGCGGCGCAGGGCGCGAAAACCGTGCACGCGCAAATCGAATTGGGAGCGGGAGAATTGGAGGTTTCCAGTGGCTCGGGCAGCCTCCTGGAAGCCGATTGTTATTACTCGCGGCCTTCGGACAAACCGGAAGTGAGTTACACGGTTTCGGGCGATAGCGGCGAACTGGACGTGCGGCAACCGCGCCAGGAACATGTCGAGTTTGGCGGCGGAGATCGGCGCAACGACTGGAACCTTCACTTCGGGAGTCAGGTTCCGCTCGATCTCGAATTGAAAATGGGGGCGGGAACGGGACGGCTGCAACTGTCGGGCGTGCCACTGACACATTTGCGCGTGGAAGGCGGAGCGGGAACTCTGTACGTCGACCTGACGGGGGACTGGAAGCAGAGCTTCGACGGACGGATTGCGGGCGGGGTGGGCACGGTGACGGTGCGGCTGCCGTCGACCGTCGGCGTTCAAGTGCATGCCAGAGGCGGGCTGGGGTCGGTAAATGCGCCGGGCTTCGAGCGCGACGGCGACGCTTACACCAACAGCGCTTACGGAAAATCGCCGGTCACCCTGACGCTCGATATCGAGGGCGGCGTCGGAACGATCAATCTGGAGTCGGGATCGTAAAGGCCCACGGTCAGGACAACACTGACCGTGGCTACCGAGACGGAGGCGGGCTTCGCAAGAGGCGCTAAGAGGGGGCACGTGCAACGTGCCCTTACGGAACGTGCTGCCTCGTCGGCGGCGACAGATGCGTAGCGGGCGCGGCGGAAAGTTTCCACAGGGCGTGGCTTGACTTCCACAGGCGAGAGGCGGTAGAAAGCGACCGGGCAGGGAAAAACAAGGAAGCCGGAGATGTTGCACAAAAGCCCCCGTTCGCGCCGACTCAATCCGAGGTACATCCAAAGCGCGAAAACTCCGGCACTATAGGCTGGAATTCACCGAAGTATGGGTTTCGAAATGAGGCGCAGTGGCTTCCTGTTTGAAGTGCGTTTGGGGACGGGAAGAGCACTCGTATGAGTTGCGTGTGTAACACAAAATTCACGCGACGCTCTTGGTTCGGAAAAGTTTACCGGGCAGTGTAGTGGAGCTCGGGAAGGGGCAGCGGTCAGATACATATAGCGGGGGTCGCAAATCTCCGTGGTGCGGACGCGAGCAAGCGGCACAGGTGGCGCGGCTGCAGCCTGGAGGGAACGCGTGGCGGTGGCGTTTCTTTCGGAGGCGCGTTCATCCGAGACCAACTGCATTCTTACTTGGAGGACTATATGCCAGTTGATTTGACGCGGTCCCGCGGTTCGGGCCTCGTATCGATTGAGTCGGCGGCCGCCGGCGCGCCCGAAGGACGCAGTGCGGGCGAAGACGCCGGTCGCTTTGCGCGCAAAGCTTTTTCGTCAGTTGCGATCCTGTTTCTCTTTTTCCTGATGACGCCGTTTACCGCGAGAGCGCAGCAATTGCTGGGCTCGATCAACGGCACGGTAACGGACACATCCGGCGGCGTGGTGCCGGGCGCGACGGTGAAGGTAATGAACATCGCCACGAACCTCACGCTCACCGAAACGACGGGGAAGAAGGGTTCCTACAACGTGCTGAACCTTCCCATCGGCACTTATACGGTGACGGTGACGAAGACGGGATTCAAGGCGGTGGTGCACAGCGAGGTGCTGGTGGAGGCGAATCGGGCCTCGACGGTGAACACCGCGCTCGAGCCGGGCGCGATCACCGCGGAGGTGACCGTTACGGCGACGCCGCTGCTGGATCAGACGGATACGACGAACGGATACGTGCTCAGCTCGAAGCTGATTCAAGAGACGCCACTCGGGACGGGCAGTTTCACTCAACTGGCGACGATGGCGCCGGGTGTGAGCGCGGACCTTTTGAGCGGATCGGGCACGAACGCCGGATTGGGCAACCAGGACATCTGGGCGAACGGGCAGCGCGACACGAGCAACAGCGTTTCCTTCAACGGAATCAGCGGGAACAACGTGTTCAACGGAATGACGTCGAGCTCGGTGGGCGCGAGCCGTTTCGTGCTGAACACGAACGAGCAGTTCCTGCCGGGCGGCCAGATTCAGACGAACACGTCGGTTTACGACGCGATCGGGCAGGGGATGCCTACGCCGCCGCCGGAAACGATCGAAGAGATGCACGTGATGACGTCGATGTACGACGCTTCACAGGGAGCCAACAGCGGCGCGCACGTTGAAGTGGTCACCAAATCCGGCACGAACAACTTCCACGGGCAGGCGTACGAATATCACCAGACGACCGGGTGGAACGCGAACCCGTTCTTCATGAACGCGCAGGGAATTCCGCGGCAGCCGCTCCATAGGAACACGTTCGGCGGGACATTCGGCGGCCCGATCCTTCACAACAAAATGTTCTTTTTCGGGTCGTATCAGGGGCAGCGGGTGACGGATGCCTTCAACGGCGCCACGACCGGCGTGAACGTGCCGATCGGCCTCTCGAGCGATCGCAGCGCGAGCACGCTGGCGGCCCTGGCCAACGCCGATTACGGCACGAGCCTCACGGCGAATAACATCGACCCGGTGGCGCTGAAGATCATGCAGGCGAAGACTTCGAGCGGACAGTTTGTGGTGCCGTCGCAGACCATCAGCGACCCGAACCAGATTGCCCAGTTGGGCTACAACGCGTTTGTGCAGGGTCCGCCGAGCACGTTCAACGCCGATCAGATTAACGCGAATATCGACTACAACTTCTCTCAGAAGGACCGCCTCGCGGAAAAATACTATTATCAGCGCGACCCCTCGACCAGCCCGTTTGCGGTGAGCCAGACGCTCGGATTCCCCCAGTCGTTGAAGGCAGGCAGTCAGGTGTTTTCGCTGGACAACATCACCGAGCTGACGCCGACGACGTCGTGGGAGCAGCGGATCGGCTTTGTTCGTGAGGTGGCCTACGCCAACACAGGGCAAACGCTCACACCGCAGGATGCCGGAATCAATCTTCTTGGCAGCAGCTACTTCCCCGGCTTCGATATCAGCAATCCGACGGACACGTCTCAGTTGCCGGGAGGCACGGGCGGGAGCCTGCGCATCGGGCCGTCCAACAACTTTGCGAACGCCGGGGCTTTCCAGAACCAGCTTGAAGCATCGACGAATTACAGCTGGATCAAGGGCATTCACAACCTGTCGTTTGGCGCGAGCTTTGACTACGGGCAGTTGAATATCATCAACAAGGAAAACCAGGTCGCGACCTTCAATTTCCATAATTTCGTCAATTTCCTCACGGGGACCATGGGTGGCAAGAGCCGGAGCAGCGGAACGATCCTCAATGGGGAGACAAACCGCTACTACCGCTACAAGCAAGCCGGCCTATACGCTCAGGACCAGATCCGCGTGAAGAGCAACCTGAATGTGGATGTCGGGCTGCGTTGGGATTGGGACGGGCCGCTTTCGGAAAAGAACGGGCTGCTCACCAACTTCTATCCGCAGGACTATCAGTACAACCTGGCGACCGACACGATCCAGAACATCGGGTTGGTGGTGTCGGGCAACAACAAGCAGTTCTGCGGATCGAGCCAATCCTACTGCGTGGGCAACTCGACCCTGACCGGGCGGCAATGGCTGATCGGGCCGCGCATCGGGATCGCCTGGAGCCCGACGTTCGTCAAGAACCTGGTGGTGCGCGCGGGCTTCGGCCTCTATGCGGACCGCGGCGAGTTCTTCACGGAATTTTCGCCGAGCGCCGGGCTGGGCATCAGCGGCCCGTTTGGCGTGACAACGGAAGAACCGTTCACGGTTCCTTTCAAAACGACCTGCTCGGGCGCGGGCTGCCTGGGCAACAACCCGTTCGGGACCTCGGCCCCGCCGCCGCCGCCGAACAATTTCAGCGGCGTGCAGGCCCTGGTCCACAACATGTCCGGCCTGAGCGGCTGCGCGGAGCCGGTGACGCCGACGTGCACGCCGACCGGATACGCCAATTTCGCGTTCCTGTTCGGCGGCTACGATCCGAAGAATACGCTGCCGTACTCGGAGAACTGGACACTCGACCTGCAGTGGCAGCCGACCAACTCCTTCCTGTTCGATCTCGGCTACGTGGGCAATCGAGGTCTCCATCAACTCCTTCCCGTTCCTTTCAACCAGGCGCTCATCGCCACGCCGCAGCATCCTGTGAACGGACAGATTTACTCCTACGGGTTCCAAGCCACTGACGCGGCGGGAAACCCGTTGGCGACCGAACAGGTGATGACGACGATTGGCGATTACTCGTTCAACGATGGGAACACGGCGCTGCGCGTGCCCTACATCGGGTACAACCCCAACTCCAACTACTGGGAAGCGACGGGAATCTCCGACTACAACGCGCTCCAGTTCAGCGTGAAGAAGCGGATGAGCCATGGTCTGGCGATCAACGCTTCCTACACGTGGTCGCATACCTTGGACGAGGGCGGCGGGCTTGCTGAAGGACTTTTCTACAATGGCAACGACCCCCTGAATCCGAGAAGCGCCTACGGCAACGCGAGCTACGACCGCACGCATGTGCTGACCGTCGGCTACATCTACCAGATCCCGGGCATCGCGGGAGCGAACGGGTTCCTGAAACAGGCTGTGAATGGCTGGGGCATCGGCGGCATGACGGTTGCCGAGAGCGGCCAGCCTTACAGCGTGTACGACTTCTCGGGAGACGTCGCCAGCCAGTATTGGGGCGCCGGCGACGACTTCATCACCAATCCGCTGCTCGCCATACCGGGCGGTAACGCGCAGAGCGTGCAACTGCAGGGCACGACGGGAGTCAATCCCGCCAACCCGGTTCTGAACGCAGCCGCGTTCGGCATCACCGTCTTCGCGCCCGGGACCAACGGCGTGCCTCCCTGCGGCCCGACAACCGCCGGGAACACCACCGCTTGCGACTATTCGGAAACGGGCTACGCCGCGATCGGGCGCAACTCGTTCCGCGGACCGTTCCAGACGCGATTCGACTTCGACGTTTTCAAGAACTTCAAGCTGACTGAACGATTCAGCCTCCGTTACGACGCGCAGTTCTTCAACCTCTTCAACCATCCGAGCTTTGACACTCCCAACAACGACTTCCAACTGGATCCTTGCTACGGCGCCAACATTCAAACCGCCCCCGGGGGCTATTCCTGCCAGTGGTACGGCACGATTCCCGCAGTGGGGTCGTCTGGGCCCATTGGAAATGGTCAGGCTCTTTCGGGTACCGGCTACATTCAGAACCCGCTCGGCAGCCCGCGCTTCATTCAGATGGCGTTGCACTTGATCTTCTGAAGACGCGGGGGATCGAAACGGAAGGGATGCAGGCTTTACGGGGCCGCGCCCGCGGGCGCGGCCCCGTTGTGTTTTCCGCGGAGATTTCACGCGAGGGGGACAGGGCCTTGCGATGTCGCTTCGCCGGCTTGCCTTGGAACCCGCCACGCCTCGAGAAAAGTTAGCCCAGGCGGGGGCGGCGTAGTAAAATCGCTACCCAATGGGTGTGGTTTACTGTCCGCGGTGTCACGGCGTCGCGGCATCTGCTGCGGGGCAAGCTTATTGCGCCAGATGCGGTTGGAACCGCCACGTCGCCATCCTTCAGGTCCGCTCGCTGCACCGATTGCTGCCGATTCTGCTTCTGCCGCTGGTAGCTTATGGGTTGCTGCTCGTGGCGCGAGCGGGCGATTGGCAGCCCTTCCTGTACGTATTTCTGATCGGCGTTGGCCTTTGCCTGCTTGGAGTGTGGTGGCTTGGGCGATTGCTCGAACGCCTGGAAAACATCCGGCCGCTCGATCCGGAGCGTGTGAAGCAAGCCCGTTTGGCGGATCCGGATCAAGAAGAGGAAGCAAGATCGCAGGCAATGCTGGCGGTGGGGCGGCCGCGGCCCGTAAGGCTGATTTCGGCGGGCCGTTTTTATTTTGGACTGTTGACGGCGATCGTACTGGCGGTCGAGGTGCTGCTGCTGCGGTATGTGCTCGCGTTGTACGGCGAGACAGGATCGGTGGCGGATTTCACCGCATGGAGCTGGATTGCGGTGGCCGGGGTGGTGTCGCTGCTGGGAATATTGGTCGGCATGCCATTGCGATTGAAGCGGCAGAGGCACTTGTTGGAGAGCGGCGAAGTGGCCCTCGGCCGGGTGACGAGGCAGTGGAAGGTGGGCGGAAATTCGTGGATTCAGTACGAGGTCAGCCTCGGGGGAGCCACGCTGAAGAAGAAAAGCCTGGACGCGAGCCACCGGCTTTACACGGGGATGAAAGTTCCGGTCTTCTATGATGCGGACAATCTGAGCCGGCAGGTACCGTGCTGCGCCGCCTACTACGAAGTGGTCCTTCCACAAAAACAGTGAAAGGCGTTACCTTCCGCCGTGCTGGCGAGCACTTGAGCCAAATGGCGGGGGAGTCTTGATCCGCTCGAGCTCGAGTTCGCGCTGGTGCCGTGCCCGCAGTTGGGCGCGCCGGTGCTCGGCGGCGTATTCGTAGAGAAGGCCGATTACGGCCAGACCCACAAAGACAACTAGAGTGAGTGAGAGGGTTCGCATGGTTGATTGAATGCTAGTCCCGAATTGCGTGCGTGTCAATGCCGCCGGGTGGCTTATAAAACGGCCTGAGCAGAGGTTTCCAGAAACGCCAAATTTGCCGGGTTCCGGGCGACGGTCAGGGGCGCTCTCACCGCGGCGGCCAGGTCTTCTCGCTGCCATGCTCGTCGACTACGAGCGATTTCGCGCCTCGTGGGAGGACCCGAAGGGACTTGAGAAATTCGACGATGTCGTCCCGGTCCGCCGCGCTCAGCCTGTCGAAAGCGCGGCGCGAGTCGAGCGCTTCACCGTTGTGCTGCTCGATCGCCTCGCGGGCCGTGGTGCATTTGCCGTTGGGCATGAACGATCCGTTTTCGTTGTAAAAGCCCCAAAGTTTCGCGGTGAGAAATTTGCGGTTTCCGGCAAAGAACGCGGGTGAGCCTGCGGGCTGGTTCTGGTCGAGCGGTTCGGCGCTGGGATCTCCGAGGCCTGATGTGATGTCGTGCAGCTTCAAGTCGGTGTATGCGGGAACCCAAAGGGTCCCGCCGACGGGCCTGAGCCTTGGGCCGGGAAGGTCGTCGCTCGTCAGATCGACGGTCAGAGGCGGCGCCGTTGTGGGGTAGTTTGTAGGCCCGGGGCGCAGGTTGCCAGGTGGATTGTAGGGGCTCGGCTCAGAATAGATCCAGCCTGGTTGACCGGGAAGGCCCGGATTGTTGTTTGCGGTCAGCGGCAGGGCAGGGATGTGGCAGGTGGCGCAGCCAATTTGGGAAAACATCTGCTGGCCACGCAAGATGGCGTGTTCGACCGTAGGATCGTTTGGAATGACTTGGCCCGGCACGGGGAGGGTCGCCTGGAAGATCGAAGTTGCGGTGATGTCAGCCGTCGTCAACTCGTTGGCGACACCGTCTCCGTCGGCGTCGACGCCGAGGCCGAAGCGCTCCTCGGCCTGCATGCCGAGGTGCTGGTTGAAGGCGTTGTTTGTGAACTGGCGGATCGAGATGACGTTGCTCGCTTGGGCGAACGGTCGGATGATCAGGCTTGGGGGCGCGTCGCCTCTTGTCTGAAGGCTCAGGGCGGATATGCCATCGACGCGCGAAGTGTCCCACGAGCCGTCGGCATTGTGCGTGAGGATTCCGAAAGAGAGGCCTTTTGATTCCAGGGCGCGGCTCGTGCCCGGCGGCGTCGCGTCGCGCTCGGCCTGAAGGTCGGCTGTCATCTGACGCGCCAGCATTTCGATGAAGCCCGAACCGAACATGCCGATCGTTCTCCGTTCGTCGAAGGCCGTCTTTGTGGTGACGAATCTCCCGGACTCATCAATCGTGCCGCGCAGCGGTGTAGTGTCGTCGTGATCGAATGTCAGAAAGTCGAATCGCTGCCCGAGAACAAAAACCTCGGTCGCACGGTCACCGGCCCCGCCCGGTCTGGGCAGATTGTGGCATCCGCTGCACGAATTCGAGTCGGGGCCAGAAAACCGATTGAAGTTTCTTGGAAAGACGAGTGGGCTGTTCGGGTCGGAGAGCGGGTCGCCGGTTCCCTTGGTCAGTGGGCGGCCGGCGCCGTCCTGGCTGGTAAATCGAGCGACGAAAAGCTTGCGGCCGTAGGCGATGAGCGCGGTGATCGGCGTTTCGAACTCCTTGCCGTCGGCCATGTGGTGCGCGATGGCAACTTCCCTACCAATCTGGGGCGCAGGAGTCCTTGCGACCGCAACGCAGGTGAGGAGCGCGAGCCCCGCAGCAACCGACGCCACCGTGGTGGCATGACGGTAGCTCAACTTAGTGCCTTCCTCCAGGGTTTCGGGTCCTCTCGGCAGCGGGGAGCGCCTGCGCGGCTAGGGCGCAGTACGCTCTCCGGAGAGCAACAGGTCGATAATCCTCTCGAACTCGTGCTTAGACTGGACTCCAGGCAGGAAATAGCCATCGATGATAAAGGTCGGCGTGCCGCCTACTCCGGCACGTTCCCCATCCGCTATGTCGTTCCTAATCCCCTGGGCGTACCTGCCGCTGGATAGACATGTCTCGAACTGCGCCAGCTCGATGCCGATGAGGGCGGCGTCCCTTGAGAGCCCCGCCGGATCGAGCTTCCTGTCGTCGGCAAATAGAAGGTCGTGATACTGCCAAAACTTTCGCTGTTCGCCAGCGCAGCGCGCTGCCTCCGCGGCGAGTTCCGCCTGGGGGTGGACCGCACGCAGGGGAAAGTCCCTGAACGAGAGGCTGATTTGGTCCTTGTACTCGGCCAGAAGTGATCTCAGAACGGGCTCGGCCTCGCGGCAGAAGAGACACTGGAAGTCGGCAAACTCGACAATCATCACAGGAGCTCCCGAGTTCCCGCGAATGCGCGTCCAGTCGGGCGAGACCGACGTGCGGGGTGGCAGTAGCAACACCGAGGCGCGTTCCCCCGCGTGAAGCGTTTGCAGATAGATACGGCGCGCGTCGGCCACCCTGGATGCTACGAGCGTCGCCCCGATCCTGGGCTTTTCCGTCTCGAACGTCCCCTTGAAGTCTTGCGGGTGCGCACGGTAGAAGGCGTAGAGCTCAGTGCTTGAGGGCGGAGCCGGCGGTACGTGTTTGCGGAGGAGGGCGGCCGTCGACAAGCCCTCCCGCCTCGCTTCACTGTCGAGGAGTCTCTCGCTCAGTAGATTGTTAAGTGCATCTGCGCGCGTCTTGTACTCCTCGTAGCGAAGCTGCATGACCTGTTGGGTGACTATGGGCGGGAGTTCGTCCTCGTAGATTCTCTCGCCCGCCGCAACCGCGATTAAGGTCCTTGATGGGCCCCGTCTTAGCTCAAGAGCAGATAGCCCCGCCATCAAGATCAGCGTTGGCAGCGCAAGGGCTAGCAGTCTCCTACGCGACGAAGATCGGATTAGCGATGGCCACTTTGGCTGCATCTATCCCACCCTTCCCGATTCTGGCCCTGGCGCCCGTGTAAACGATCCCGACTGGGATGCGCCGGGCGCCCCCAAAATGTCCGGGCGCGCGTTTTTCCCGACGGTCCATACTCCGTGCGCCGCTAGTTAGGGCGGTCGACCACTAGCCTTCTGGCGTAGTGGCCCGGCGCAAATCGGTCCCCCACCCACTCGAAAGCAGGACCGCTCCAGTCCCAGCCCGACGATTCCACCTCGAAAGTCCCTGGGGCCACCGCCCTGCGGACCCACGTCTTGTGGTGTCCGGATGGGTTCGCCACCTGAACGACGGGCGCGCGTGGCGAGAGGAAGACCACCGTCACGGGGGGAAGCGAGTCGCCGCTCTGGGCTCTGACGTACGACCGAATCCGGGTATTTTGTTGGGGGAGGAACGGCCAGTTGCGGTCGACACGCTCGGAGGGCAGCGCCGCCACCAGGATGAGCATCGGGCCAGCCTCGGGGACGCCGTCCTTGCTAGCCGGGTAGAAATCGATCCACCTACTGGCTAACTGCGCGAACCATTGCGTAACCGCGGCGTCCGCGGAGTTCTCCACATTTACCTCGGACGGCGCGCCGTTCTGGTCGACTATGACCTCCGCGAGGAGCAGGTCGATGACCGGCTGCTTTGCCCGGGTCACCTGCGGTCCGAGCACTATTCTGGCCGCCTGGTCTGCGGTCCAGTTTCCGTATGGGAAAATGGTTGCGGGTACTCGAATGGGTACCGACCCTTCGGGCAGTGCCTCGCCGTTCGGCTCACCTGAACGCACGAGGCCCACCACTACCTCGCTTGGCCGCGTGGCCGGGAACATACCGTCGGCCACTGAGACCAGCGTGCGCGTCTCCCTGGGGGGGATCGCAGCATTACTGTGCCGTTGTAGGTCCCAGGCGTCAGGGACCGAGAATAGCAGGGAGAAGCATTTCCGCCCAGAGGCGTCATAATAGTTTGCTGCGAATACGGCTCTGTCGAGGACGCTGTCGGACGCGTTCCGCACATTGAGGTATGCGGTCGTTCCGAGAATCTGCTCTTGCAGGGCCGCGCCCTCGATCGTCCACCACGGGCCGACGCTCGACCGTGTGCTCACGCGAAGCGCGATCCTTACGGGCATCGCTTGGCTGGCAGCCGGCCTCGCGCGGGAGAGGAGCAACGGACCGGGAAGGAGGAACGCGAGCGTGACGACCATTGCAGCCCCGGAGAGGCACATGTATCCCCAGGCAGCGAAGGCGCCTCCGCCGTTCCTCGACGAGAACGGATCATGATCTCGCATGGGTGCGCCCATACTAATTGCTCGGACAGACGACGGTTCCCGACACGGTCTGCGAGACGGCCGAACTCGTGGAATAGAATTTTAGGTTCATGGTCAGGCTAAATACGCCTCCGTTGTTGCTGGCATCCGGAGGGCCTGCGGTGTAGGATGCCGTGCATTGGGGCCCGAGTCCGTTCCCGAAGTTATAGCTCATCCCGTCTGGGTGAACCTCGGCTGTTCCTGTAGGGTCACCCGGGTACTGACCGCCGGTGAATGAGCAGCTTGACTGGCTGGCGTCAACCGAACAGCCTGAGGTGATGTTGGTCGCGGTGAACACCTGAGAGTTGTCGGTCAATGCATCGCACGTCTGGGCGTAAAGGGTGTCCTTTGGTCCCAGGGTGAAGCCGCAGACGTTTAGGGCGGCACTGTTGGCAAATTGGTTGAAATTGCAGACCAAGAGCGTACCGCAGACCTGCCCGGCCTCTTGGTCCTCGATGGAAGTGCCGATGGACGTGTTGCCGGGGGTGTAGGCGTTCACCGTGCCGCCAGAGACAGTGGCGATTGATGTGTTCCCGCTCCTCCAGCTTGCCGAACCGGTCACGTCGTTCTGAGTGCCGTCGCTCATGTTTTCCTTGGCGGACATGTAGCAAACTTCCAAGGTGGGGCACTCGGTCGGGTCCGCTAGCAGGTCGAGGCTGACCACGCCGTAACAGCAGATGCAGCCCTCACAGCAGGTGCCCATTTGGGCGTTGTATTGGCCCGTGCTCACGACGAGGTTTATCTGCTGGCGGGGTCCTTGGGCGCCGGAGAACATGGCGCTGCCTTCATTGGGGCCTGGTGGCGTCGTGTCCCCGTCGGCGTCCGGCTGCTGCTTGGCGATCAGTTGGGCCATGTCGATTGTTTGCGTTTCGCCGGGCGTCAGGTGAATTGGCAGGGTGTAGCGACCTGAGGAACTGCCGAAAGTGAAGGTTGCCGACACGTCTTCGGCCGTTCTTCCCGAATTCCAGAGCGAGAACATGGTGTCGTCGCCGTTTCCGACGACCCAGAAGGGTGATTCCTTGGCCCATGTTTGATGCGCAATAGTCGGGGAAACCTCGAAAACGTAGTTTCCCGACTGGTCGACGCTGCCCACGGCTGCAACCAAGTCGCCCCACCTTCCCTGCCATGAGAAGGCGAGGGTGATAGCGCCATCAAAGCCCGCGAGTCCTGCCGAATCCAGGAGGGGCCTCATGGAAATCCGTCGCGACTCAAACGCAGCGAGAGCCGGGACGTGAAGAGCCACGCCTTCGGCCGGGCCGCTGGCTTTATAGACTGTCGCAAGCACCGGAAGGCTCACCGCCCCCGTGTTGCGCAGAACGACATAAGGCAGGAACCGCGTGGTGGCCGGAAACCCCATGAAGGAGGGCTGCTTGCCCATGAGCACTCCGGCGCTGGCCAAGCGCATCGGCCCCGGTGTTCCTGCGTGCCCACCGGGGATCACAAATCGCATTGTTGCCGAGAAGCCATTTGCAGGGTTCATCAGGCCGCCGGCCAGGCTGATGTCCGAGGGCTGGCCCTTAAACTGGACTTGCACTCCCCCCGCTGCGTCTGGGCCGCGGCTGTGGCCCGGCAAAAGCGACTCCAGGGACAGGAGATGGGTGGCGTGGGATGCCAAGCTCAGGTCTTGCGACATCGAGGGGGACCCTGAGTTGTCCGAGGCTGTAACCGTCACGTTGCGCGGCGTGGCCGTGTTGTTCGTCGCCGCGACGAAACCCTGCGTCCCGGGGTCGTGCATCCACCACAGGCCTTCGACCGTTTGAGTTGCGGCTTTCCCCGTTTGCGAAGGAAGGAATGGGTAGTCGAACACGAGGCTCTGACCAGAGCTCATTACCTGTATTGATGCGACGGCGACGCCCGGAGTTCGCCAGAAGTACAGGAGGCTTGCGCTGCCATACTCCGATACGTGCTGGGCAACCGCTGGGGGCGCACTTGCGAGAGCGTCGTTGACGCTCACGTAGGCAATGCCTCCCGAGGCGAGGTCAATTCCCCGGAGCGGATACTCTGTCCCGTCGGCCATGTAAAGTATGGGAGTCACGTGGAGGGGAGCCACAGACAGGCCGTTTTTTACCCGGATGGTTGACGAGAAGTCCTGGTCTGTTCGCCAGAAGGTGCTTTGGAGCGCCTGTTGGGGCATGCTAGTGGGCTGCGATGCTATCGCTTCAAAGGGCCGCGCGTCAGGCGCGGTGGGTGCTGCGCTGTGCAGGGGGAGACGGGTGTCGGTCGGCGTGGTCACTGCGACGCCGAGGGAGTACGCCAGGAAGGCGAGGACGGGAACTGCGAGGACCGCCAGCGAGGCCGGGTGGCGTCTGGTGCATTGAGCCATTGGTCGCTCTCCTTTTGGGGGCTGCGTGGGCCGGTTTTCCCGTGGGTGTGGCCCATGCTGCCAACTACGCTGCCTCTTATGCTCGTCTCGCTGGTTAGGCGTCAACTGTCTTGCCGGTCAGCCTGTCCGTTCGGTGGGACAGTCTGTCCGGTGGACGGGGTAAAGCGGATCAGGGGACAAAGCCGACCGGCTGGCGTGGCGGATCGGCCGTTCCGCTTCCCTTTTTCGGGCCGGTGGGGGCAAGCAGCGCCTCTGAAATCTTATGCCTGCTGTCTATCCCCAGCTTGAGGAAGATGTTGCGGAGGTGAAATTTCACGGTTCGCTCACTGATGCCGATTTCAGGAGCGATCTCCTTGTTGGTTAGACCGCGTTTTACGAGTTCCGCGATCCGAGCCTGCTGAGGGGTGAGAAGTATGCCATCTCTCGCTCCTTCGCCGCTTCGCGAGAATGCGTTTTCTTTTTTGGTGGAAAGGTCGTCGGCGCATATCCAAATGTGGCCGCCCCAAACATCGTGAACGGCTGCGGTGAGATGCGCTTCCAGCTTGTCAACGGGGAGATATCCGTGCGCTCCTTGGCGGAGCAGCGAAAGAAGCTGTCCCCCTGAAAGCCGTGATCCTACAAGAAGGAGCTTGGCCCGAGGAAAAGACCGTCGCAGCGAGCTAAGATGAGCGCCGGCGGCTGCCGACGGTTCCAGCGGCAAGAGGAAGAGCAGGGGCCTCTTCTGCCAGGCGCCGCGGGCATTGGTTGGGATCGAGGGCAGCACCCTAACGAGATTGTCCTTCCGCAGCAGATTTTGGAGATAGCTATTCGCTATAGGGTTGCGGCTGAGAATGCAAACTGGAATCGTGGACACCCGATTGCAGGGGGGGGGGCGAAGCCTCGAATCATTTGTCCACCTCGTGACGAGCTGGCTTCGGGCCGCTTTCGGGCTCTCCTATGTGGCTCGCGAACTGGCTAGCGATACGGGGCGCGGGTGCTCATACTCGGTTCACCGAACAGACGCAGATGAGCCACGTCTTGTGAAGCATACAAAGCAAGTTCGGCGCGCACGTTTCCGAACCCCGTCGCGGGTGCCAAATTTATATGCCTGAATCTGCGGAGAGTCAAGGCCTAGGCAGAAGTCGGCGGAGCGGGGAACGCGGGCCAAGCGGGGAGTGATCGGGCGCAAGATTCGACGGCCAGCGGCACGCGACTACTACGGTCAGGACTGCACTGACCGTGGCTACCGGGGCACTTTGAATCAGGAGTCGAGGTATTTGATGAAGACGACTTCGTTTTGTGCTTCGTTGTAGAGCAGTTCGTCGACCATCGCGCGCACGAGGAGCAGGCCGAAGCCGCCCGGGCGCAGACCTTTTTGCTCCCGCACTTCGAGATGCTTGGTCGGTTCGTCGGGCGGATTGTCGAGGGCGGAGTGCTCGAGTTCCTCGAAACGGAATCCGCCGCCGGGATCGGCGATGCGGTAGAGGAGCATGCGACGGGCGCGCAGGTACGAGATGCGAACCTTCTGGTTGGGGTCGAGATGGCCTCCCCATTCGATGGCGTTGTTGAGCAGTTCACGGAAGGCCTGGCCCACTTGATCGCGAACCTCCGGAGGGAGATCGGCTTTGAGATGTTCCATGAATCCGACGATGCGCGAGGCGGCCTCGAGATCGCAGGGAACGATCAGTTCCACCCAATTGGGTATGGCCGAGACAATCTCGATCGGCGGCGCGGCGCCGCTGGAATTGACGGCGACTTCCACGAGGCGTAACAGCTCCTTCGGGTCGACCGGTTTGCGAATGTAGTGATAGGCCTGTTCGCGGATGGAGGCGAGCACGGTTTCGGGCGTGTCGTCGGAGGTGAGAACGATAACGCGCGGACCTTGGGCGCGGTCGCGGAGCCACGCCAACAGCTCGAAACCATTGACACGCGGCATCCAGATGTCGGTGAGCGCCAGATCGAAGCGTTCTATTTTCAGGCGGTCGATGGCGGCGCGGCCATTGGCGGCGACGGTGACGGAGAATCCGGCGGCCTTGAGCGTGCCCCGGAGAAACTGGCGCGTGGTCGTGTCGTCTTCGACGATGAGAATCTTTTTCATTGCCCTCGTTTTTTGTCGCGGGGCGCGCGGCGGCGGGCGCCCGGTTTCTCGAAATGTGCGCTCAGGGCTTCAAGACGATGGTTCAGCGCGGCCAGTTCCTTTTTGAGCTTGGCATTCGGTTCGCCAACTCCCTCGAGCTGGTTGGCGCGGGCGGAGATTTCGATCCGGCGAGCCAGATCGGGCACGGCGCCGGGGCCGAAGACGCCAGCCGCTCCCTTGAGTGTGTGTGCTGCGACCGCCAGGGCCTCGGAATCTTGCCGGCCAATGGCGCGGGCGATGCGTGCGAGCAACGTGGCCGCATCCTTCTGAAACGTGTGAACCAGCGAGCGGAAGAATTGGGGATTCCCACCGAAGCGTTCGAGAAGCGCGGCGGCTTCGCCGGTGAGCGCGGACTCGGAGGCCGCCCGCGGCGGCAGGGGCTCACCGCGCCGCACGAGGGATTCGATCGTGCGGAAGAGGTCGCTGGCCTGAATGGGCTTCGAGACGTAAGCGTCCATGCCGGCTTCGAGACACCGCTCGCGGTCGCCGCGCATTGCGTGCGCGGTCATCGCGACGATCGGGAGATGCCGCGTACCCGAGCTTTCCATCTGGCGAATAAGGCGAGTGGCCTCCAGGCCGTTCAACCCCGGCATTTCGACGTCCATCAGCACGAGGTTGAAATTCTGATGGCGGATGGCCTGGAGCGCGGCGGCGCCGGTTCGGACGGCGGTGGCGCGGTAGCCGCGTTTCTCCAGCAGGAGCACGATCAATTTCTGATTCATGGGATTGTCTTCGGCCACCAGGATGCTTAGCGATGTGGCGGCCGGCAACTGGTCGACGCGGCCGCGGGCAGCGAGGCTGGGTGCGCCGGCGGGCGCGAGGCTCGATACAATCGCATTCGACAAGTCGGAATGCTTTACCGGTTTCGTGAGGCAGGCGGCGACGCCGAGTTTGCGGGCGCGAGCGACTTCGGCAGTGTTTACGCTCGAGGTCAGCAGGATAATGGCCGCGCTCCGATGGCGCGGGTGTTTGCGAACGCGACGAACGAAGCCAAGGCCGTCCATGGAAGGCATTGGGGAATCGACCAGCAACAGGGCAAAGGGGCGGCGCGCGCGTTCGGCGCGGTCGATGCGGCGGAGCGCTTCCGCCGGGCCCGCGGCCACCGGTTTCATGCTCCATCCGCTCAGCATTTCCTTGAAAATGCGGCGATTCGTTGCGCTGCTGGTGACGACGAGGACGGGAAGGCCGCGCAAACTTTCAGGCAGAACCGGCCGAGCGGGCTTGGCGCTTTCGGATTGGACTTCGAAACGGGCGGTGAAATGAAAAATGCTCCCGTGGCCGACACGGCTTTTCAGCCAGATGCGTCCGTTCATCAGGGAAACGAGCTGGGAGGCTATGGTGAGGCCGAGGCCGGTGCCGCCATAGCGGCTGGTGGTGGAGGCGTCCGCCTGAACGAAAGAGCCGAAGATCGTTTTCTGTTTGTCGGCCGGGACGCCGGGGCCCGTGTCCGAGACGGCGAAGTGGAGTGTGACGCCGTCAGGCTCGGAGGATTCCATCTCCACGCGGAGGAGGATTTCGCCGCGATCCGTGAATTTGATGGCGTTGCCCGCCAGATTCAGGAGGATCTGGCGGAGACGCAAGGCGTCGCCGACGAGCGCGTCGGGAACCTCCTTGTGAATGTAGCAGGAGAGTTCGAGATGCTTTTGCTGGGCGCGCACGGCGAGTGATTTCACAGCGCCTTCGACGGTGTCGCGCAAGCTGAAGGGAGCGCGGTCCAGTTCGAGCTTGCCCGCCTCGATCTTCGAGAAGTCGAGGATGTCGTTGAGAAGGGAAAGGAGGGAACTGGAGGATTCGGCGACGATCTCGAGGAATTCGCGCTGCTCGCCGGTGAGGGGAGTGGCGAGGGCGAGCTCGGTCATGCCGGTGATCGCGGTTATCGGCGTGCGGATTTCGTGGCTCATACGAGCCAGGAAATCGCTCTTGGCGCGCGTGGCGCGCTCGGCCTGGCGCCTGGCGAGATTGAGTTCACGAATCAGGCGCGTGAGCCGGTCTGCGTTGCCTTCCTGCTCACGGCGCGCCTCCTCGAGCGAAGCGGCATATTCCTTGATCTCGCGCTGGGTGCGGCGACGATCGACGAACTGGCCGATCTGGTTGCCGGCGGCGCCGAGCATCGCGAGCAGGTTTTCGTCCCGAGCGCGGAGGTCGCGCGAGAAGAATTCCATGATGCCGATCACGGCATCACCGACGGGGATGGGGAAGGCGAAGACGCTGCGCAGGCCGGCGCCGACAGCGGCGGCATCGCGGGGTGAATCGACCACCTTCGACAGATCGTCGATCCACAACGGCTGGCCTTCCGACCAGACGCGGCCGGGAAATTCTTCACCGGAGCCAAACGCTGCCCGGCGGGTTTCCGCTTCAAACGAAGACGCGGTGGCGTTGACGGCGGCTTGCATTGCTTCGCAGCGCAATACAGCGGCGCCGGGATCGGCCCGCCAGAAGACGCCGGCTTCGAGATCCAGAGTGTCGCAGAGGGCGCGCAGGATCCGCGGCGCGGCGTCAGCGAGGGACGGGGAATCCTCAAGCACTCGCGTGAGCGAGTAGCCGGCGGCCAGGCGCTGCTCGGCCTGTTTGCGGGAGGTAATGTCGCGCGCAACGGCGTAGATTTTTTGCCGTTCGGCCGCCGGGCTCGCGCTCCACATCAGCCAACGATAGGAGCCGTCACGGGAACGGTAGCGATTTTCAAAGGAGATGGTCTGGCTGCCGTGGACCACCTTTTCGGCCTCCGCCATGGTGGCGGCACGATCGTCGGGATGAACGAAGTCGGTGTAGGGAACGCTCATCAACTCTTCGATGGAATAGCCGAGAGCTTTTTCCCAGGCGGGGTTCAGTTGCTTGAAAGAGCCGTCGAAGCCGGCGATGCAGAGCAGGTCGAGCGAGAGATGGAACAGGCGCTCGAAGTCCTCACTCTCCGTGCGCTCCGGCGAATCGGCGGATTGACGAGTCTTTGACATCGAGTCCGGTCACAGGGACGCGGCCGAAAAAGAGGCGAACTCCCCCACGAGCTTCCATATTCTAGCCCTATTCAGGCTCGCGGCGGTAACCGGTCCGGGCCGCGAAAAATCCGCTCACGATTGAAGAAACCCAGTACACTCTGCTCGCGCGGCGGTGGGCAAGCCGCCGGGCGTCCAATCCATGCCGGGAGGGTTTCGATGGCCGGGAGACTCGCTTGGTTGCTCTGCGCGGCGGTCGTGTTCTGTCCGGCGCTTCGCGCTCAGCAAGCGCAGCAGGCGAAGACGCGGGTCTCGCCGATCGTCGTCTTCTGGGAAGAAGGATTCCCCGCGGCGGACACGGCCGCCGTGAGCCGCTCCGCCCTCGAAGCGGCGCTGCCGCAGGCCCGGTTCACGGCGACGAGCGAATTGCCGGCGGCGCTGGCGCGGCCGGAAACCCGTCTGCTCGTTTTGCCGTACGGCTCCGCATTTCCCGAGGAGGATTGGGATGCGATCTCAGGCTATTTGCGGCGCGACGGGAACCTGCTGGTGCTCGGCGGCAAGCCGTTTACGCGCCCCGCCGACCGCGAAGATGGGAAGTGGAAACTGCAGCCGGAGCGCATGGCCTATGCGCAACGGTTGCTCGTCAACCGGTATGAGGAAACTCCCGGCTCACGCGGGCTCACTTTCGAGCGCAACGAAGACTTCTCCTTCCTTCACCTGCCTTCATTTGGATGGTCGCGCTCTTTCAGCCTGGTCGCGCGCTTGAGCGGCGAGGATCTCTACCCGCGCGGGGGATCGGCAGGCGGAATCGACGCGCAGTTTTCCACGCTCGTTTGGGGCGCGGCGGGTGACCGGCGGTTGAGCGCGCCGCTCGTGGAAATCGACCATTTCAAAAATGATTTCATCGGCGGGCGCTGGATTATTCTCGCATGCGATCCCGATCCCGGATTTTTGGATTCAACGGCAGGCCAGGAACTGACGCGGACGCTCGCGGCGAGAGCGGCCGAAGGGGCTGAACTGTTTCTTGTGCAGCCGGAATGGGCTCTGTTTCTGGAGGGAGAGCCGTGGGTGATCCGCATGCGATGGGATCGCTTCGAAGCAGCGCCCGAGCCGGTGCGCCTGGAAATTGAGATCCGCGCGAACGGCAAGACCGAGCGGCGCAGTCTCGATCTCGAGCCCCATGAATTTCCCTATACGAAGGAATTCATACTGCCCCCGCACGCCGGGCCCGGCCTGCGGGTGGTGACGGCACGGCTGGAGGCCGGCGGGCGTGTGCTTGCGATCTATCACACGGGATTCTGGCTCCGCGACACTTCCTATCTCGATTCGGGGCCGCGGGTCACGATCAATCACGATTTTTTCGAGATCGATGGCCATCCCACGCCTGTCGTCGGGAGCACCTACATGGCGAGCGACGTGCAGCGCGAGTTCTTCATGAGCCCCAATCCCTACGTCTGGGACCAGGACATGGGACAGATGCAGGGCGCGGGAATCAACATGCTGCGGACAGGCTGGTGGACGGCCTGGGACCAGGTGATGAAGGAAAGCGGAGTGGTGCACGAAGAGATGCTGCGCACCCTCGAGGCTTTCTTGATGACGGCGCGCAAGCACGACCTGCCCGTCCAGTTCAATTTTTTCGCCTTCCTTCCGGACCCGCTGGGCGGCGGCAACCCGTATTTGAATCCCGACGCGGTACGGCGGCAAAAACAGCTCGTCCTTACCGTGGTGCGGCAGTTTCGAGACGTACCGTATCTGATGTGGGACCTGATCAACGAGCCGAGCTTTTCGAATCCGCGAGAATTGTGGATGACGCGGCCCGATGGCGGGCCGGCGGAAGTAGCGGCGTGGAACCGATGGCTGGCGAAGCGATATTCGAGCCGGGAAGCGCTAGCCGCAGCGTGGAATCAGCCGCTGAGGCGGGAGGATCAACCGGCACCGCTGCCTCGCGATTTACAGTTTTCACCGGACGCGGCGCGGGCCACCGGCCGCTTCCTCAATTCGATCGAGGTCCACGACTACTACCTTTTCTCGCAGGAAGAGTTTCGGGATTGGGCGCAACAACTGCGCCAAGCCATCCGCGAGACGGGCAGCCGTCAACTCGTCACCGTCGGGCAGGACGAAGGCGGCGGCATCGACCGGCCGTCGCCGGCGTGGCATGCATCGGCGATCGATTTCACCACGACGCATAGCTGGTGGCTTCACGACGCGCTGCTTTGGGATTCCCTCGTGGCTAAGGTGCCGGGCGAGCCGATGCTCGTGCAGGAAACCGGCATTCAGCGCGCGGTTGGCATCGACGGCAGCCCCCGCCGCTCGCAGGCACAGGCGGCCGCGCTGCTGAATCGTAAATTGACCATGGCCCTCGCGACCGGTGCGGGCGCGATCCAGTGGCTGTGGAACACGAACGCCTACATGGACGACGACAACGAGGTGGCGATTGGCGCGCTGCGCGTCGACGGAACGGAAAAGCCCCAGGAACTTGTGCTGAGCCGCCTGGCACAATTCGCGCGGGTTTCGGCGAGCTACTTCGAGGATCCGGAAAAGCCGCCGGTCGCGATCGTCACCTCGCAAGCGTTTCAGTATTCGGCGCTGAACCCGCTGGCGGTCGAGGCGCAGCAAGAGGCGGTGCGCGCGCTCGAATATTCGTGCCGAGTGGAGAGTCGGGTGGTGTCGGAGAACCGGATCGATCAACTGGGCCATCCACAGCTCGCTATTCTTCCCTCGCCGATGGCGCTGGGCGATGCGGCGTGGAAAGGGCTGCTCGAGTACGTGAAAGCGGGAGGGAATCTGTTGATTACCGGCTCGGTGGAGCGGGACGAGGAATGGCATGTGACGAATCGGATGGCGGCGCTGGGCCTCGATGCCCGCCCGGTTCCTTTACTCTTCCACCAGGCGCAAATCACGCTGGGCAGCCGGACCATTCCGATTTCTTTCGGGGCGCAAAGCCAGGCCGTGCTGGACGTGCTGCGCACGGAAGACGGCAAGCCGTTTCACGAAATTCGGCTGGGGAAGGGAAGGCTGTTCATCCTCGACTATCCGGTCGAGCTGGCGGAAGGTTCCGCCGCGGCGGTCGGTGTTTATCAGTGGGTGCTCGAGCAGATCGGCGTGCGTCCCCGTTTCACGGGGCAGTTTCCATCGACGGGCGTGCTGATCCGGCCGGAAATTTTCTCGCGCGCGGTGCTCTACCTCTTCGATTCCGAAAGCGACAGCGCGCAACCGATCGACATCCGCGACAACGCCACGGGCGCGGAAATCAAATTCGTGCTGCCGGCCCAGGCCTCGCGGCTGATCCTGCTCAGCAAACCGGACGGGAAGGTAATCGCGCGATACGGCTTCTGACGAGTCCCGCGCGAGACGCGAATGTCAGAGATTGTCTGCTTCCTCGCGGATGCGCGCCCACGCTTTCTCAACGTGGCGGAACTCCGTGTGCGCCTGGCCGATGGATATGCGGAGCGTCAGGCGTCCGTCGAGCCGCGTGTGCGTCAAGTACAAATCGCCGCTGGCGTTCAGGCGGTCGAGGAGAGCCTGGTTCTGGCCATCGCCCGAGCGCAGGCGGAAACAAACCAGGTTCAGCGGGGCGGGCGCGGGAAGTTCAAAGCGGGGGTCTTCGCTCACCCAACGGGCGAAGGTTTGCCCCAGATCGATGTGGCGGCGAACTTCAGCGCGCAGTCCCTCGACGCCGAAATGGCGAATCACGAACCATAATTTGAGCGCGCGGAAGCGGCGGCCCAGCGGAACGTGCCAGTCGCGATAGTCGATCACGGCGCCCGAGGCGCTCGCCTGATTGCGCAGGTATTCGGGCAGGATGCTGAGGGCTTCGATCAGCGGAGCGCGGTCGACGACGTAGAAACAATCGCAATCGAAGTTCGTGAACATCCACTTGTGGGGGTTGAAGCAGTAGCTGTCGGCGAATTCGAGCCCGTCCTGAATCCAGCGGAATTCCGGGCAGAGCGCGGCGGTGCCGGACATGGCGGCGTCGACGTGCAGCCAGACTCCGGCGTCGCGGCAGATTTCGCCGATCGCGCGCACCGGATCGATGGCATTCGACGAGGTGGTGCCGACTGTGGCGCAGACGAAGCAGGGGACTTTTCCCTCGCGGCGGTCGCGGGCGATGGCTTCGGCGAGGGCGTCGGGGCGCATGGCGAAGTTCGAGTCGACTTCGATGGCGCGGAGATTGGCGCGGCCGATGCCGGCAATCTTCACGGCTTTTTCGATCGACGAGTGCGCTTGCGCGGACGTGTAGGCGGTCAGGCGGCCGTCGCAGCCGATTTCGTTCGAAGCGCCGGACGTGGCGCGCTCACGGGCGGCCAGCAGGGCACAGAGCGATGCGCTCGATGCCGTGTCCTGAATCACGCCGCCGCCCTTGCCGGTGGAAAGAAATTTTTCGGGCAGGCCGAGCATTCCGACCAGCCAATCGAGCACGTGCGTTTCGAGCTCGGTGCAGGCTGGGCTGGTGGTCCACATCATGCCTTGCACGGCGAGGCCGGCGGAGAGTAGCTCGCCCAGGATCGATGGGCCTGAAGTATTCGAGGGGAAGAAGGCGAAGAAATTCGGGGACTGCCAGTGCGTGAGGCCGGGAAGGATGATTTCTTCAACGTCACGCAGCATCGCTTCAAACGATTCGCCTTCGGCTGGAGGATCGGGAGGGAGGGCGGCGCGGATTTCGCCGGGCCTCACACGCGAGAGAACGGGGAGGGATTCCACCTTGCGGTGGTAATCGGCAATCCAATCGATCGCTTCGCGGCCGTTGCGGCGGAAATCCTCGATGTTCATGTGATGGCTGCGGGGGTTGTCGGACATGTTGGTTTTCTCCAGGAGAGCCGATGCCTCCCCTTGCGGGAGGGGCTCGACTGCGCGGCTATCTTAACCCACGAAAGATGGGGAGAGAGTCGTTCGATGGCGCAGGGGCGACCCGCCGGGTCGCCCCTGCATGGCCGTCGTTTACTTCTTCGCGGAAGCTTCACCTTGCCAGGCGGGGCCGCGGAGGGGGCGGCCGCCGGTGGCGCCGGTGAGTTTGCCGTTTTCGAATTCCAGCCGGCCGTTGACGAAAACGTAGTCGACGCCGACGGAAAGCTGTGTGGGCTGCTGATAGGTGGCTTTGTCGATGATCGTCTGGGGGTTGAAGACGGTGATATCGGCGAAATAGCCGGGCTCGAGCAGGCCGCGGCCCGCAAGGTGTTCGCGCTGCGCGGGCATCGAAGTGATCTTGCGGATCGCCTGTTCCATTGACATCAGGTGCAGGTCGCGCACGTAGTGGCCGAGGAAGCGGGGCATCGAGCCGAAAGCGCGCGGGTGCGTGTGCGGCTCGAAAAGCGGGCCGTCGAGCGAGAGTTCGTTGGCATCGAGGCCGATGCTGGTCCACGGCTGCTGGAGACCGTACTGGAGGTCTTTTTCATTGGCGATGAAGTAGAGCGCGCCGGTCTGGCCCTGGTCGGCGAGGATGAAATCGAAAAGGGCGTCGAGCGGCTGCTTATGCTGCATCGCCGCGACTTCGGCGACGGTTTTGCCGTCGTAGGCCTTGAGCGCGGAATTGAACACGCCGGAAATCATCACGCCCGAAGCGCCGCCGCTGTCGTAATAGAGGTTTTCCCAGTCGGGGTGATCGGAAGACATCTCGGTTTTGATTTTCTGGCGGATGGCTGGGTCTTTCAGGCGCCCGAGCAGCTTTTGCTGGCCGCCGTCGGCGACCCAGGGCGGCAGGCAGGAATCGAGGGCGGTAGCGCCAGCGAGATAGGGATACATGTCGGCGCGGATGTCGAGACCCGAGGCGCGGGCGGCGTCGATTTTCGCGACGACCTTGGGCATCTCGCCCCAGCGCGGTTTGCCGCTGACTTTCAGGTGGAAGATTTCGACAGGGATGTTCGCCTCGCGGCCGATCTCGATAGCTTCATCAAGGGCCTGGAATTCGGTGGCTCCCTCACTGCGCATGTGCGTGGCATAGATGCCGCCGTAGGCGGAGGCGACCTTGGCGAGCGCGATGATTTCATCGGTTTTGGCGAAGGTGCCGGGCGGATAGATCAGCGCGGTGGAAAGGCCGAGCGCGCCGTCCTTCATCTGCTGGGCGACGAGGTCTTGCATCTTGATGAGTTCGGCGGGCGTGGGCGCGCGATTGACGTCGCCGAGAACGGCCTCGCGCACCTGCGCGGCGCCGACGTACGTGCCGATGTTGATCGGTGTGCCTTGTTTTTCGAGGCGGCGGAAATAGCCGTCGAGCGTGGTCCAGTCAACGGTGAGGTGATATTTCTTCAGAAAGGCCTGGGCTGGGGCAAGGGTGAGGGCGTCCTGCGGAGCGATCGATCCGCCCTCGCCGGTGATTTCGGTGGTGATGCCCTGACTGAGCTTGTTTTGGGATCGGTTGTCGATCAGCAGAGCGGTTTCCGACTGGCCGAGCATGTCTATGAATCCGGGCGCGACCACGAGGCCGCGCGCGTCAATCACGCGTTTCGCCTTGGCTCCGGTCAGCTTGCCGATCGCCGCGATGCGGTCGCCGCGAATCGCAATGTCGGCGCTGTACCAGGGATTTCCGGTGCCGTCCATGATGCGGCCGTTTTCGATCAGGACATCGTACTCTCCGGTGGCGGCCGGCGGTTTGCGGGATGGGCCACAATTCGCCAAGGCCAACACCGCGAGCGTGACAGCGGCTGCCCGGCCGAAATGCGAAGGCAGGGAACCGAAGATTTTTCGAGGCATCACAGGCACACTCCATTTGCGGCTCGGTTCGCCTCGCTATCCCGTTTGCGGGAATCCCAGCAGCTTGGCGGGAAGCCGAAAAAAGCGGGATGAACCTATCACATTTTGGCGGTTTTGCAACTGGTCGAAGAGAGCTTCCATGATTGCCCGCGGAGATGATTCCCGTGGATTGACTTCGCGGGTACACTACCGAAGGGCCCACTCAAAACCATTCGGACCGGAGGGGGACGACGATGAAACGTGCAGGCATCATCAGCGGGATCGTGTTGATCGGGATCGCCTACGTCCTCGGATTCTGGCCGCAGTACCAGAAGGCGCAAGAGAGCCGGCGGCAAGTGGAGCAGATGACCGCCGATCTGTCCGGCGCCCAGGCGCAGGTTCGGTTATACCAATTGCAGAATTCCCTGATTGCGGTCGTCAGGCAGACCAACCAGAAGAATTACGGGCAGGCATCGACGCTGTCGACGAAGTTTTTCGATGATGCCCGCACTGAAGAGCAGCGACAGGCTGACCCGAAGATCAAAGCGGCCCTCGCATCCATTTTGCAGCAGCGCGACGCCGTTATCGGGGCGCTGGCCAAGGGCGATCCCGGTGCGCTCGGATTGCTCGAACCGCTCGACAGCACGATGTTCCAGATCGTCAACGAAGCGCCGGTGAGCGCTTCAACGCCATGATCGATGGCAATCATGACCCAGGCTCGCGGGAACGGGGCTAGATCCAGCGCTTGCGGCGGAAGAAATAGATCATGCCGGCGAGGACGAGCAGCATCAGAGTGAGCGCGAACGGGTAGCCCCAATACCAGTTCAACTCGGGCATGTTCCAGGGCGAGCGTTGGGGATTGAAATTCATGCCGTAAACGCCGGAGATGAAGCTGAGCGGCATGAAGATCGTGGCGATGATCGTGAGCACCTTCATCACGCTGTTCATGCGATTGCTGACGCTGGAAAGGTAGACGTCGAGCAGACCCGAGGCGCTTTCACGGTAGGTTTCGAGCATGTCGATCACCTGAAACGTGTGATCGTAGCAATCGCGCAGGTAGATCTGCGTTTCGGGAGTGAAGTGAGCGCCTGTATCGCGCAGCAGGGAATTGAGGAGATCGCGCATCGGCCACAGCGTGCGGCGAAGGGTCAGAAGATCGCGTTTCGTGCCGAGGATGCTCGTGATCGTTCGTTCGTCCGAGACGGTGATGACTTCCTGTTCCAGGTCCTCCAGGCGCTCCCCGTAATCTTCCAACACGGGAAAATAGGAATCGACGATGGCGTCGAGAAGCGCATAGGCCAGGTAATCGTGTCCCGCCTGGCGAATGTGGCCCTGGCCCTTGCGAATGCGCTCCCGCACCGGATCGAAGCAGTCGCCGGGGCGTTCTTGGAAAGTGAGCAGGAAATCCTTGCCGAGAAACATGCTGACCTGCTCGGTGTGCAGGCGCCCGTCGGGGAAGATCATGCGCGCGACGACGAAGAGGTATTCACCGTAGGATTCCACCTTGGGGCGCTGCTGCACGCTCGTGACGTCTTCGAGCGCCAGGCGGTGCAGGCCGAAAATCTCGCCCAGGCGCGCGGTGGTTTCCGCGTTGCCCACGCCGTCGACATTCACCCATAGCACACTCCATTTTCCGCACATTGCGGCGAGCGCGCCGACGTCGTGGACTTCCTCTTCGTGGAGCTCCTCGGGACCGTAGCCCATCACGTGAATGACAGGTTTCGGCGCGTTCGGATCGGAGACGAGCGTTCCCGGGGCCTCGCTCTTGCGAGGGTGGCGGGCGCGTTTTTTCCGGGCGGGTTGCTCAGGCGTTTCGGTTTTCATCGTGCCTCCGATCGTGGGCGGGGTCTGGGGACATTATGCAGAAGCGGGGAGGGAAAGCGAAAAGGGAATCAGGCCTGGCGCGTATTTTGCGCCCGGAGGAGGGCGCCCCATCGGGTCGCCCCTGCCAACGATGGTCCCAAAACGCGAAGGCGGCGGTTGGTGTTCAGGGGCGGCCGTATTTCTGGAGCCAATTGAGTCGCCGAGGAAATAGGCGTCGTCCCAGGTGGTGTCGCATCCTGCCATTCCTTCTTCGGTGCCGCTTTCTGCTCCTTCATGCTTCAGGGGCTGAAGCCCTGATCCCCGATGTCGGGAGGTTTTGAAACAGGTTCTAGGCTTTGCGGCGAGCGGAGTCGGTGGCGGCTTTGGCGATGCCGCGCAGCATGCCGACGAAAACCAGGCGATGGGCAGGATAAAGCCCGTACCAGTAGAGAAGACCGGCGAGGCCGAAGGGATCGAAGATCGCTGTTTGGCGGATCGACGTGCCGGAGTTTTCCGGAGTGAGTTCGAATTGCAGCCATGCGCGGCCGGGCAGTTTCATTTCCGCCGCGAGGCGCAACAGGCGGTTCGGCTCGACGGCTTCGGTTCGCCACCAGTCCACCGTATCGCCCGGCAGCAACTTTTCCGGATCGCGCCGGCCGCGGCGCATTCCGGCGCCACCGGCGATGATGTCGATCAGGCCGCGCAAGCGCCATAGCCAGTTGGCGTAATACCAGCCGGTTTTTCCGCCGATGCGCTTGATGGGCGCGAAAGCCGCTTCGGGCGGGACTGGAACATGGACCGCGCGGGAGTCGACGATGCGCGAACCGAATCGCGCGCCGCCCCAGCCGTGGCGCTCGCCGAGCGAAGAGACGGCGTCGGACCAGCGCGTGAAAGCGATTTCACGGTCCTCGTAATGGAGCGCGCGCTCGATGGCCTGGCGCATTCTGCGCGGCCGGAGCGGAAACACGTCGAGCGCGCGGGAATCGCGCACCACAGTCTCGTTGCGCAGACCCTCGATCAGTTCGCGGCCCACGCGCGCGTAGAGCGGCGTCACCAGGCCCAGCCAAAGGCTCGAAAGCCACGGCGTGAGAAGGGGCAAGGGAATGATCAGGCGTTTCAGGCCGCGCTGGCGAGCGTACTCCATGAGCAAGTCGAAATAGCTGACGCGATCGGCCCCGCCGATCTCGAAAATAACGGTGCCGGGAATTTCGACGTCAATCGATGCCGCGAGGTAGGCAATGACGTCTTCGATGGCGATGGGTTGCGTCGGCGTGCGCACCCAGCGCGGTGCGATCATGACAGGCAGTTTTTCGACCAATGCGCGGATCATTTCGAACGAGAGGCTGCCCGAGCCGATGATGATACCGGCGCGAAATTCGATTGCCGGCACCCCGGATTCCCGCAGAATGCGCCCGACTTCCTGGCGGCTGGCGAGGTGGCTGGACAGTTTCTCGCCGTGTCCGAGGCCGCCCAGATAGACGATTCGGCGGACACCGGACTCGCGCGCGACGGCGGAGAAGTTTCCGGCGGCACGGCGATCGTTCTCCGCGAAAGCGGCGCCGGAAGACATCGAGTGGACGAGGTAGAAGGCGGTGTCAACGCCGGCCATGGCGGCGCGCAGGGAAGCGGGATCGAAAATGTCGCCTTGGACGACTTCCGTGGATGGTGCGACGCGCGCGCGCAGATAGGCGGGGCGGCGGGCCAGGCAGCGCAGACGGTGGCCTTTTGATTCGAGTTCGGCGAGCAGGCGACCACCGATGTAGCCTGTGGCTCCAGTCAGCAGGATCAGCGGGGAATCGGCCGGCATGGGTTGTGACACTTTCTTCGATGAAGAATATGTGGGCCGGTTTCTTTGCCGGCTGCCAAAAGCCCACGGTCGGAACGGCGCCGACCGTGGCTACCCAAGCGCACTGCGCAACCCTCCGGACCGGAATTACTGCGTCCTTCTGGTTTGCTTCGCCTCGACGCTTTCGGGGTCCTTCGCTCAGGATGACACACCGGTCGGTTAGGGCGACGCGGTTCTTTGGCTGGCGTTTCAGGCGTTCATTCGCCAGATGGCGAAATTCAGAGATGCCGCATACGCGACCCAGGCAAGGTAGGGCACGAAAAGCCAGCCGGCGACGTGATTGAGGCGCCAGAAAACGATCGTGGTAGCCAGGATCGCGAGCCAGAGAAAAACAATTTCCAGCATGCCGGCCGCGGGCGACTGCATCCCGAAAAACAGCCACGACCAGGCGACATTCAAAACGAGCTGCAGGGCAAACAAGACCATCGGGAGCGTCAGGTATCCGGTTTGCCGCCAGACGAGCCATCCGGCGATTGCCATCAAGGCAAAAAGAATCGTCCAGGCAGGCCCGAACACCCAGTTCGGCGGGGTCCAGAAGGGTTTTGCGAGTGAAGCGTACCAGGGCGCGAGCGATGGACGGGTGAACCGCGAGCCGAGCCACGCGGCGAAAAAGCAGATGGCGAAGAAGAGCGTCAGGCGCATATGTGCGGCTCAAGCTTGAGCGCCGGTATAGGCGGATGGTTGGCGTGTGATGGCTCCCCGCGGGATCCGGAGGTGAGAATCGAGGCGTGAGTAGCGGGAGTCAGCACTCGGAATCAGGTCTCAGGAAGCGTGGGAGTGGCGGTGGGTTTCGGACCAGCGGGCGTGATGGTGGTGGTCGTGGTCGCCGGCGTGCAGCAGGCGCAGCTCGGCGACGAGGGGGAGATGGTCGGAAGCGACCAAAGCCGCCTTGGTGCGGTGCAGTTCGAGTTTTTTCACTTCAAAATGGCGGTCGAAATAGATGTGGTCGAGATAGAGCAGCGGCAGGATGCCCGGATAGGTGCGGCGGCTGCCGAGGTGGGCGCGGACGTCGACGGTCTTCAGGCGCGCGTTGAGCAGGCGCGAGGCGAGCCCCCGCGTCCATTCGTTGAAATCACCAAGCACGATGCGCGGACCGTTCAGCCAGGGATGTCCGAGGATCGACGAGCCAATCAGCCGGCGCGCCTGATGCCGGCGCTCGAAATAGGAAGTGCCCAAATGAACGTTGAAGACGTGGACCGTGGTGTTGCGATCGACGCCGAGATCGGCGCGGAGGCAGCCGCGCGGCTCGCGGCCGGGCGCGCTGATATCGTAATTCGCGACGGCGCGAATGGGAAAGCGGCTGAGTACCAGATTGCCGTATGGACGGCCGTTGCGGCGTCGCGTCTCCCCGAGCACGAATTTCAGGCCCATCTCCTTGGCCAGAAAGCCGGCCTGATCGTCGCCCCCGCGGCGATCGGGCGCGCTGATCACCTCCTGCAGCGCCAGAATATCGGCGTCGATTTCTCCGAGCACTTCGGCGATGCGCTCCGGGCGCACGCGCCCGTCGAGTCCCCGGCACTTATGCACGTTATAGGTTGCGATTCGAATCGTGTCTTTTCTCATTGCCTCGTTCTAAGTTGCGATTCCCGCTGACCGGGAATCGAAGTGGAATGCGGCGCGGATTCTTGCTTCGGTTCCGCTTCCGGATCATCCGCTTCGCTCGTTCCATTGGCGCCCGCCGGGAACGTTTCCCGACTCTGCCGCCAAAGCTTGTACGCGTCGAGCAGCAACGCCACGGCCACCCAGGCGCCGGCCAGCCCCATGGGAACGACCAGCACCAATGGCCACAGCCAGCCTACCACCGACAGGGCAAGCAACATCAGGCCCGCTGAAAACATCAGGCGCGCCTCGGCCGGGCCGAGCGTGCGACGACGCGTGATCACCGCGCCAATCGTGTTCGTGATGGCGACAACGCCCGATGCGGCGCGGCCGGCGCTGCCGCGTGCCAAGCGCCGCCCCAGCCGGGGGCGCCGGCGATGCTGACGCCATTCGACCGGCCGAACGCGCTGAGCCCGCGCGAGAACGATTTCGGTGGAATTGGCCAAGTCGTCGAGATACATGCGCTCCATTCGCTCGGCGAACGCGGAGTCCTCGATGATGATGTCCAATTCCCAGTTCCCGACCCAGCTCGCCAGATTCAGATTCGAGGACCCCACGCGTGCCCATCGGCCGTCGACAACCGCCGTCTTCGCGTGGAGCATCGATCCGTTCCATTCGAAAATGCGCACGCCGGCCTCGAGCAGAGGGCGGTACCCGGCGCGGGAAATCGAGCGGACCAGAGGCACGTCGCTCACACGCGGCACGAGCAGGCGCACGTCCACACCATCCATCGCCGCGGCGGCGAGCGCCTGCAGGTAAGGCGTGGTGGCGACGAAATAGGCGTCGGTCAGCCAGATCGTTCGGCGCGCCAGGGCGGCGATCAATTGCTCGAGACGGTAAATCCCTCCGGTGTTCGGCTGCGTGGCGACCACGCGCAGCGGCACATCCCCCGCCGGCGGCAGATCCTGCCCGTCGGGCGGCAAATCCTGTTCCGGAACAGGCTGGCCTCCCGCTGCTTTCCACATTTCCGCGAAGCACCATTCGAGGTCCGCGACGGCCGGGCCGCGCACTTCGACGGCGGTATCGCGCCACGGCTCGATGCCACGATCGGGATTTCCTACCCACTCTTCACCGACGCAGAGCCCGCCGACGAAACCCACTTGGCCATCGACGGTGATCGTTTTCCGGTGGTCGCGGCTCATCCATCCGAGCGGGCTATCGAAACGAGGGGGATTGAAGCAGCGAACCTCGACGCCGGCCTCCCGGAGACGGCGCCAGAAGCGGCGCGAACTGAAGCCGCGCGCGCCAAACCAGTCGTAAATCACGCGGACGTGCACACCTTCACGGGCCTTGTCGATGAACGCCTCGGCGAAGCTTTGTCCAGCCCTATCATCTTTGATGATGTAACTTTCAAAATGAATCGTGCGGCGTGCCTGGCGAATGGCGGCGAGCCAGGCCGGATAGTTGGCTTCGGCGTTCTTCAGGATGCGGACTTGGTTTCCAAGGAGTAGAGGCGCACCCGCGGCTCTGGAAAAAGCCTGCTCTGCGAGCCGGCGCGGGGAAAGGATTCCGGGCTTGGGAGTAAATATCGGTTCAGCTGCTGCCATTCTGAGAAGAAGCCTTCATATAGGTTAGCACGTTTCGATTCGCATGCGGTAGGCGACGGCACTCGGAGAGGAAGGGATTCGTTGGAAAGCGTGCCGGTTGTGTCCGGTAATAAAGAGGGGCGCGGAGACCGCGCCCCTGGACTTCAATTTATTGAATCCAAGTGATTTGATCGATCGCCAACCGTTTGCTAGTGGCGAGAACGGCCGCCAGAGGGATGCCCGCCTCCATGCGAACTGCCGCCGGAGGGATGCCCGCCTCCACGCGAACCGCCGCGCGCGGCTCCGCCACCGCGGTTGCCGCCGCCACCTCCCCCGCGAACGTAGCCGCCCCCGCCTCCGCCATTGCTGCGTGGCGCAGGCGTGTACGCCGGAGCGCGGCCACCGCCGTCATAGCCACCTGGACGATATGCTGGAGATCTTCCACCGCCGTAGTTGCCACCGCCGTAGCCGTAGCCGGATGGACCGTTGTTTGGCGGAGCACTGCGGCGTGGCTGGACGATGGGCTGTTGCAGGTTGAGCGGCTGGCGCCCCGACTGCCGCCAGCCGCCACCCTGTGAAGCAGGCCGGGAGGAGGGCGTAAAGTTACGCCATCCTCCTTGCCGCTGGGCCGGAGCGGATTGCTGACCGCGCGCCGGAGGGGAAGTGCGCGGCTGCTCCGATCTCGGAGTAAAGATTTGCCTGTTCTGCCCCTGAGCGGGCTGCGAAGGCCGAGAGGAAGGCGTGAAGTCGCGCGATCCTCCCTGTCGCTGAGCCGGTTGCGGCTGGCGCGATGACGGCGTGAAGGTCCTCCAGCCGCCTTGGCTTTGCCCGGGGCTTGCCTGTAGCTGGCCTTGCTGTACCGGCGCGCCGGAGCCTCGCGGGGAACCGGAGGGGTTCTTCCGTCCCTGTTCGACCCAGGGGCCGTTGCCCCGGCTCACAGGCGCGTTACCGAAGCTGTGCCATCCCGTGCGGGAAGCGTCGCTGCCGCTCTGCTGCATACGCTGGGCAGGAGTCTGGCCAGTCGCGATTCGGCCAGAGGACTGAAAGCCGCCCCTGCGATCCTGTTGAGCACCGGCCGCCCCGGTTCCGGTCATGGTCCATGACGACGCCCCTTGACGATCGGTGAAGGAGCGCTGCGCGGGAGCGTTTCCCGCCGGATTGCTGAACCGGGAGGCATTCGGGTTGCGATAGTCGCGCACGATTTGCTGCATGCGCGCCTGCTGCTCATGGAAAGGAGTTGGTTTGGGGGCCGGGCCGCTTCTCGTGAAAAAGCGCGTCTGGTCGCCCACACCGCGACGATAGCTTTCCGGGTTGGGTGCGCGGTTGGTGGTTTGCAAGCTGGCACGCGTCGGCACCACGGGCACGTGGCCGTTGAACATCCTGGCCTGGCGGAACTCCGCGCCGTCGATCATGCGCTGCTGGCGAGGCACAGGCGCGCTGCCGAATTCATTCGCCCGCATCCAGGAGGCTCCTCCGCGCAGCCGCCTGTCGTTCACCAGGTTGTAGTTCGAGTAGCCGTCACGTCCGCGGTAGAGCGGGGCCCAGCCGTGATGACGGTCCCAATCGTGACGGAAGAAGTTGAAATTGTTGAAGGTGATGAAGTTGATCTGCGTGCCGCCCCACCACGGAAAGAAGGGATCGGCGGGGCCGATCGGGAACCAGCCAACGTTACCGAATCCGAAGCCGAACGACCAGCCACGGCTGGCGTAGCCGAAACCGAAGAAGGAAACGTAGGCCGGCGACCAAATGGGATAATA
>JAGWOX010000210.1 GCA_028877145.1 Acidobacteriota bacterium
CACAACTGCCGAAGCCTGTCGCGTCCTCGCCCGCCCCCCGTCACTCGCCACGATCCCGAACTGCCGCGCCTTCTCACGATCGAGGATCGCTCCGCAACTCCTGCAAACCGCCACGCCTGGCTTGATCCGCTCGCCGCACACCGGGCATTCGCTCATCGCCGCCGGCTCGTACGCCCATTCCCGTTCGAGCCCCAGATGCTTCACCGCGCGTCGGTGCAAGTCCGAAAGCAGCCGGTAGTTGTGGCTGCGTGCCCATTCCTGGTCGCCTTCGAAAACCAGCTTCTTCGCCACTTCGATGAGGTGTTCCTTGGCGCGAGCGATCTCCTCCGCCGTCGGTTCTTGGCCCTCCGCCACGAACACGCCGTAGTCGCCCAGATCCGACACCAGATCCTCGGCAATCTTCCGCGCGTGAATCGGGACCTCTAGCCGCCGGTTGTCACCCATGTCGACCACGTCGATCCGGTCCGTCACCACCAGCGTCGCCTGCTCCTCTCCCGCTTTCGGCGCCGGAATCCGGTACATCCCATATGTCCGCACCAGCGTCCATTCCTGCTCGCCCACGTTGCAGATCACCGCGCGTTCACTCATCTCCCCTCCAATTCCGTCCCGCCCAAATCCAAAATCTCAAATCCGAGATCGCGAAGCCAAAGTCGTACGCGGGTGCCCCAGGCGCCGTAATTGCGCCTGGGGTTTGTCCCCAAAATCTCCGCCCCTCGAGCCATGTACCCGGCTTTCGACCACTCCTCTGAAATCTGAAATTCCAAATCCTGAAATACTGAGGTCGCCCTTCCGTCAAAGACCGTGTAGCGCCGCCCTTCAGGGAGCGGCACCTTGCCAGGCTAAACTCCGAAATCCCTCTCTAAGCCACCACCACATAGGGCTGCCCATGAAATCGCGGCTCGTTCCAAAGCACGTCATCCACAAATTTGTCGTACTCTTTCCGTCGCCGGTCATCGGCCTGAAAAAGCGCTTCCCGCTTTTTCCCCAAAGGCTGCGTCCGCGACCATTCAATCGCCCGCACCACGTAATCGCAGATTTCCGGGGTCAAACCAAGAAACTCCCCACCGGGCGTCTGAATCGTGAAGCAGTGCTCCCACTCACCCCGGTTCGGAAACGGCCCTAGCGCCGGCACGCTCCGCCCATCTGCCATCTCGATCGTCTGCCGGCACCATTCTTCCGGCGATCCATACACCTCCGGCGGCATCCACCGCTCTACATGCCACCGTTCATGCGGAAAATATTTCGGCACCTCGCGCAGCTCGACCACCTCGCGGATCAATGTCCCGTCAGCATCGCGATCGCACCATTTGCCTCCAACCAGCTCCAGCCGCGACCATCCCCACACCACCCGAAAATTCGGCTCCCCAAACCGATTCCTTCCCCCCGCGCGCACCACCCGTTCCTGCACCTCAGCCGGCGCCCATTTCGTCTCTTTCAGTACTTGAATCATGTCCGTGTGGGTCTGCGTGCGTGCGAGTCCGCTTGTGCGCGTGTGTCTACGGTCTACCGAAAAGCTTCTTAGGAACGACACGCGGTCGCCTGCCTCGGGCGCCGCCATTGTCTCGACGCCGGTATCAGCCAATGTCAGAACGAACCGCCCGACGCAAACGAGCTGGCTATGAATTTCCTGTAGGGGCGACCGGCCCGGTTGCCCGGTTAGCAACGACCAAGCCGAAATTTGGCCTTTCCACGTTAGGGGCGGGTTTCAAACCTGCCCCACGCCCGTCCCGTCTTATCCAACGAGCGGCATCCGCTTCCTCGGGAAATCCGTTGTAGGGGCGACCGGCTCGGTCGCCCTTCTGGCTACATCTCCACAGGCGACAATCTATCGAAACGCCCGAACGATCTCCCGCCTCAAGAATTTCGTAGGGCCGCGTTACAAACGCGCCCGCACGCCCGTCCGTCTCATCCCAGGAACGGCATGCGCTTCCTCGGTAAATTCGTTGTAGGGGCGACCGGGCCGGTCGCCCTCCCGGCTACATCTCACAGGCGACGATCCGTCGACACACCCGAACGATCTCCCGCCTCAAGAATTTCGTAGGGGCGGGTTTCAAACCCGCCCCCACGCTCGTCAGTCGTTAGTACCCGCTGGGAATCGCCAGGTTGTAGATGTATGCCCCCGACCGAGGCGAATCCATCCATACCTGAAATCCCGTGATGAAGTAAAAGATGTAAGCGGCCGCCAGCCCACCCGAAGTCCCGTAGATCGGAAACACCGTTTGCCCGCCGATCTCGTAGAAATCGATGTCTTGCATCACCGCCCGTCCCCAGTGCGACAGGTTGATGAAGTCGATGCGCGCCGGACTCGCGTTGATCGAACTCTTGATCGGCACGCCGCCCATCGTCTTCTGCCCGGTGAAGAGCAGATCGAGGTCGTTCGCCCGCGAACCGCCCTCCTTGATGATTTCGCTGATCGCCACGCCCAGCGACTCCCAGGCATGCTCCTGTTCGAGCGAGGTGTACGCGATCAGCTTCCCGAGCTGGTTCACGCCCAACGCCTTCCGCACCTTGTTGATCGCCAGCCGCACGTTCATCGGCACCAGCGCCGCATTCCCCGCGTTCACCGAAGGCGTCGCCAGTTCCACCGGGTACGTCGCGCGGTTCAGATTCAACCAGGTTCCCGTCGTCGCATTGTTGTGGTGATACGGACTCCCGAACAAACTCGTCGGATTCGCCCCGCTCACTCCGTCATGCAGCAACAGGTCGCCGTCCACATACCCGGCCGGCAAGTTGTCCACCTGGATGAACTTGTTGAACGGATCCACCAGCAGCACGTTCGCCGACCCACGATTCGTCGTGAGCGTCGAGTCGTACCACTGGATCGTTTGGTTGTAATAGAAGAGCTGCGCCCCCGGTGGCGTCACCAGGTTGATCTGTCCCGCCGCGCCGGGCGCCAGATTCACCCCGGTCGTCTGCACGCTCGAGATCGTCCCCAGCACGCCGTTGCCTGCCGTCTGCAGCACCTTGTCGAGGAACGAACGGAACTGTGCCATTCCGTTCTTCACTTCACGCTTCGCGGCGTTCTCCACCGCCTTTTCCGGAGCGTTCGTCGAGTACTCCACCAACTTCGTGATCTCGACCGCGTGCCGGAAAAACACCGGGGTCACCTGCGCCACGTCGTACGTCGTTCCCGATCCGCGCCCCAGGTCTCCTCCGTCCAGGTTCGCCATCCCCGCCTTGCCGCCCGGCCGGATCTGCAACGGCAACCGCATGTTCCGGCTCGATACTCGCTCCACATCCCCACGCTGCTGGATCATCGTCAGCAGAATGTCGTCACGTTCGTACAGCAAGGGAAGTTTGTCGCGCACCTTCTCCAGCTGCAACGCAACCGATTGCGCATTCGCCATCTGTGCCATTTCGCTTTTTCTCCCGCCCCCGACCCCGTCGGAAGCCCCAAAGCAGAAACGTCAATCCGCCGCTGCCGGCTACGTCCCCCAGTAGCACAGGCTTCAGCCTGTGCCCCCGCGAGCCACATCCTCGGCTTTACGAGCCGATGCACCTCGCCGCTACCCGCTGATTTGAAAGGTTTGGGTGACCCAGGCTTCGCCCCGATGCCTTCACGGATACGGGGCGGTCCACATCGTCGAGATCGGACCGGCTTTAGGCCTGGGGATTTTCCCGGGAGCCTTGGACCGTCACCCGCGCCCGTCGAGAATGTCGTCATCGGAGAGCACCCGGTACTTCCCGCTCTGCTTCAGTTGAGCAGGAGTGGTAACTTTCACTCCCCGCGCCTCCATCCCCGCCGATCCGGTCACGTCCACGCGCCCAGCTGCGGCGTTCTCCCGTCTCTGCTTCTGGTCCGTTGCGGCCAGCGTCCCTTGTCCAAACGCCCCGATCACTCTCTCGGCAACGCCCGGAATCATCCGCTTGGCCTGGTTCGATACGAGCCGAACGATCTGCCGCTGCGCCCTCGGATCGCCCACGCCACCGCGCGTCAGCGCATTCACGTGGTCGACCAGATCCTGATTCTTCTCGAGACTCTGGTGCACCCGCCGGTAAATTTCCCCCACCAGCAACCGCTTCGCCTCATCGGAGTACGTCCGTCCGACAAGCTGTTCCACCGTCTGCTTCACCGCATCGGTGAACTCGCGAACCACGTTCTCGTTCGCTTCGCTCACCCACCGCGTCGTCGCTTCCGCCCGCGATTGCTGCTTCTGCTCTTCAATCCGCAGTTGTTCGGTTCGCAGCTTCTCGAGCTTCGCGTCGACGCTCTCCGGCCCCCACGGCGATCGCCCCAGCACCGCCTCCGCCACGCCCTCGAGCTTCTTCGCCAGTTCCTGGTTTCCCTCGGCCCGGGCCTTCCGGTATTGCCAGTCGAGCACGCGCTCGAAAGCCCGCGTATTGCCTTCCACCAGGAACCTCTGCGCTTTCGCCGCCAGTTCCGGCCGCGAAGCATCGTTGGCCAATCGTTCGAGCGTCTCTGGCAGCGCCCCCAGCAAAGTTCCAAATGCCTCCGGGCTGTCGGTGAATAGGTTCTCGACGATCTTTCCGTGCTGCCCCGGGTCGCCCGAGTAGAACATCCGGTCGAGCGCCTTCAAATCCGCCACGCCTTTCAGGTCTTCGTTTAGCTCCCCCGCGTTTTCGTATTGCGCTAGATGGCTCGCCACCATCTCCGCCGTCTTAAAATCCGGAAAGAGCTTCGCGTACTCCTGCGACCGGAAATAGGCGTCGCGGATCTCCGGATGAGTCTTGAAAAACTCGCGGATCTCCGGCGTCAACCCCTTCTGCGATTGTGCACTGTCTCGTTCGCGCCTTGCGTCTTCCGTCCTCCCGTCGTCATCTTGACGAGCGGCGTCGTTCGGCTGGGTTTGGTCACTTTGCTCACCGTCGCCGGACCATTCCGCGTCCGTTTGTGAAGTCCGAGCCTCCCCGGCTCCCGGCATTTCTCCGCCGTCGATGCCCAGGATCTGCTCGTCGGTGAGTGTGGACGTTCCGGCGGTTGGCGACGCCCCCGTAGTCCCGCTCTCCATCTCAGCGCCCGCACTAGGCGCCGCTCCCGCACCCACAGGAGCCGTCAACGTTTCTGCCATTCCATCCACTCCTCGTCCCGTCCACACGGGACATTGCCGTCCGGTCCGCTTTTTAACGAGGTTTCAGACCCCTCGATCCGTCCGGCCGCCAGCCCCTCAACCCCAGGCCAGCCCAAATTCTTTTGCCAACGTTTTGGTAGCCACGGTCAGTGCTTTCCTGACCGTGGGCCTTTCCTCACCGTTCATAAGTGAGACTCGCGCTTTGTGCTTTTCTCACCACCCGTAGGGGCGACCCGTTGGGTCGCCCGATGTCACCCCGCTGTCGCCACGCGCAACTGTTGTCATCCTGAGCGAAGCCCTTCGCGACGAGCGAAGTGAGTCCCGACGAAGTGTGTCGGGAAGGACCCCGAACGCGTAGAGGCGTACTAATCCACGAAAGCGCTCTGTCAACCCCCGCGTGTCCCAGGCCGCGTCCTTGAGCCTCGGGTTTTTCTGGGAATTCTAATGCCAAACGTCAGTCCTGCTGCTGTCCCTCTCCACCCGCCGCCGAAATCCGTATCCCCGCCTGCGCCGTCGCCCCCTCCGTCCCCTGCTGTTTCAAAAACTCCTCATGCATCAAAGCGTGCGCCCGCACATTGGCCCATCCTTCCGGGTTATTGATCTTCGCCGCCTGTCCCGCGTCCGAATTCAGCCATTGCTTGCAAGTCTCGAGTTCCACCTGGTGATCATCCGCAAATCCATCCGGCAACAAACTTGGCATCACCACCACCTGCCCCGTCTGCAAATCCGTTCGCACGACGGGTTGCCCTTCGAGCAGCACCGTGATTTCCCGAACCTGTTTCGTCCGCGAATCCTCCCCCGGCACCTGCAATTCCGTCAGCCCCAGGAGCTGCTTCACCAGCACCAGGTTCTCCGGCATCGCCAGGGTTTGCTGAATCGACGGATCCTTCAGTCCCATCAACTGCAGCAGCACTGCCCGCTTCTGGTTCCACAGGGTAGGGAACTGTTCGTCCGCTTCCGGATAGGCCACCAGGCTCCCGCGCAGGTCCGCCAGCCGAATCCACTTCGAATCGAACTCCATCCCGGACCCAAGCACCGGAATCTCCACGTCCGCGCTCCGGTTCTTCCGGAAGCATTCCACCGCCAGCATCATCACGTCGGCATGAAACTGCCGTATCCGCCGCCACACCAGCCCCAGCCGCCCCAGCGCCTGGTCGCGAGCCATTGCATACCCGCTCGCCGTTTTTTGACCCTCCATCGACCCGCCGAAAATCGCCGGAAACGCCCCCGTCAGAAACTGTGCGATCGGCCCCATCAATTCCTGCCCATGTTCCACCAAGTCCGCTGGCACTTGCGCCGGCGGCGGCACAAAGAAACTCGCCCCCAGCGGCATCCCCGGCCGCGGCCGCGCCGGATAGATCGCTCCCGGCTCCGCCGATTGATACTGCGTAGCGTCCACGTCGATCGCTTCCGGATCCACGTACGTCGGCGGCACGCCGTAGTCGTACGTCTCCATCTGCAAATTCGTTAGCGTGTTGAATCGCTCCTGCACGCTCAAGAGCGAATCGCCCAGCGCCGGCCGCCCGCCCGAGCTCCCGTCGCCCGGCATCGAATGCATCACGCGCCAGTGCTCGTCCATCGATTCGTTTCGCGACTCGAGGTACGCGTCTCCCGCGAAAGCGACGTAGCACCCCTCCGGAAACAACTCCAGCAACTTCTCGCGTTTCTCCAAATCCTCAACCAGGTAGAACGCCCAAGGCCGCAACCAGGTCCGCTGATAAGTAATCAGGTTCTGGTTGATGTCCCCGCCCTC
>JAGWOX010000211.1 GCA_028877145.1 Acidobacteriota bacterium
ATTCGCCGAGACCAGCACAGGAGCGGGGACGACAGCGATCGACATATCGCGCGTCTCAATCGAGGAATTCCAGCTTATCGAGGCTTTTCTGCAGCGTCGCGAGAGCCTCGAATCGGAGGTGCGGCGGGACATGGCGACCCAAATCGCCCGGCGGATCGGAGCGAAACTGGGCGTCGAGGTTCCGCCGTGGCCAGCTTGTGAAAAGTTACTCGAGGGCATTTTCGAGCAGGTGCGCGCGAAGGGATTACGGGGATAGAGCACAGATCTCCCGGAATAGCGGAGTAGCGGCTCGGGCCCTGCGCCCTGCGAGAAATGCAACCGGACGACGTCCGTCATCGCAGGGGCGCGGGTGTTTCCTCCATGATTTTGGCGACGACGCGCTCGACCTCGGCGCGGCGAATCGGGGAGGAGATGTAGTCGAAAGCGCCCAGGCGCATAGCCCGGAGGTATTCATCCCAGTTTTCCAGACGCGAAATGACGACCACCGGAACGCGCGAGGCGGTCTTCCGTATCTCCTCAAGGAGCCGGCCGACGCTGCCATCGGGAAGCTGGTCGTCGCAGAAGACCAGACGAACGGGCCTGCGGGCGAGCAGGCTGCGCGATTTCTCGACACTCGAGCTGAGCACTGGCTTCAATCCGCAGCGGACCAGAACGCGTGCCAGCGCGTAGCGGTCTTCCGAACGGGAACAGATGACGAGAACCTCCGGGGGCCGTGACACGTGGTCATCCTTTCCGCGAAGGGTGGAACGGAGCTCGCGGAGACATCCGATTCATCCTTCGGTAATCGCTGCGGGAGCGGGTTGGCCGAGAAAGCCGGTTCCCTGCCGCATCCTTCCGCGGTGCTGGGCGGCGGAGGAGGAGCGTGCTCTGCCGCGTTTCCCGCGCTGGTATTCCTTCAACGAGCTGCGCATGTTGAGTCGCGCGGCATGGGCGCGATACTTGGAGCTTTCGACGGTGCAGCCAAGCAGGGCGGCGATCTCTTCGTGGGTGTAGCCCTCAATGTCATGGAGGACGAAAGCAAGGCGTTGGTGAAGGGAGAGCTGCAAGATGGCGCGCTGCAAGCTGAGCCGGTCGATGGCGCCGATCAGCCGCGGATCGTCGACTTGGGCTTCGGTGGCCTGGAACTCCTCGCCCTCTTCGGTTTCGAAAACCTGCTCGAGCGGGGTTTCCGAATGGCCGCGATTTTTGCGCAGGCGCATCAAAACCACATTCACCGCGACGCGATGGAGCCATGTGGAAAAGGCGGATTCGCCGCGGTACGTATCGAGTTTGCGAAAGACCTGTAAGAAAGTGTCCTGCGTCAGTTCCTCGGCGTCGGCCGGGTTGCCCACCATGTGGAGGCAAAGGCGGTAGACCTTGCCACCATAGAGCTTGTAAATACGTTCGAAATCCTGGAGTTCCACCGGAGCGGACGACTGGGCACTGAGTGCGCCGGCCTCTTGGTCCTTGATTGCTGTTGTGCTGTCTGACATCGAATTATCCTCGGGCCCATCGCGCCTGTAGGCGGACGTGACCGTACCCATCGTGCCGCGAAGGGGGAAAAGTGGAAATTGGGAAGTTCCCTTTTTCGGCATGGGGAAAACCCTTAAAAGTGCCTAGGGAATTTGCGAAGAGATTTCGCATTTCGTGGGCTTAAACAAGTGTTGGGACTGTTTCGGTGCCAGCGGAGGCAAAGCAACGACGATAATGTGAATCTAAGAAACTGGCGCAGCATCCCGGGTGATTGTCTGCGAACGAAACAAGGCGAGGATTCGTGAAAATTTCCCTGAGGGCCAAAATTTCGCTGAGCTTCGGGCTGGCCCTACTGCTGCTTGGGCTGCTCGGGCTCGCATCCTATCGCAGCGCAAGCCGTATGGTTGAAAGCTCGTTGTGGATCGCCCATACGAACAAGGTGCTCTCGAGCATTGGAAAACTCCGTGCCAGCCTGGATGACGCCGAGAAGGCAGCCAGGGAATATGAGGGCGACCGCCAAGAACCTTACCGGCAACAGTATGCGGCGGCGACGCAGGAAATCCGGAAAGCGGATAACGAGCTTCGCAACCTGACGGTGGGCGATGCCGAACAGGAACGGTCTCTGGCCTTGCTTGACAAATTGCTGGCCCAGTGGATCGCGATGCAAGCGCATCCGTTCGCGGAAACGAAGAAAGCCGGCGCGACGGCCGAGGAGAGAGGCCAGACGCTCGACCTGCTCGAACAGGTGAACGGGGTGCTGAAATCGATGCAGGACCACGAGCAGAGAATACTGGTGGCCCGGTCGGGGAAGGCGCTGGTGGGCGTACGGCGAACGCGCTTTCTCGGCGAGATGGTGACGGTGCTGGCGTTGTTTCTGGTGGCCGGCTCGTTCGTGCTGATCCGGCGCGACATCGCGGAACGCGAGCGCGCCGAGCAGGAAGTGCGGCGGCAAAAGGAATTTTCCGACGCTCTCATTGGGAGCAGCATGGATGGAATTCTGGCCTATGACCGGGAGCTTCGCTACACGGTGTGGAATCCGGCGATGGAGAGGCTGACGGGAGCGCCGAAGCAGGAAGTGCTGGGAAAATCGGCGCGTGATACGTTTCCGTTCGTAACCGAGACGGATGTGCAACGGCACATGGTCGAAGCGCTCGAAGGGAGAAACGCGGCCGCAGTCGACCAGCCGTTCACGATCCCGAACACGGGCAGAGGCGGGTATTTCGAGGGTTCCTACGCGCCGTTGCGCGACGGGAACGGAGAAATCATCGGCGGACTGGGCGTCATTCGCGACATCAGCGAGCGCAAGCAGGCCGAGGAAACGCTGCGGCGGCTTTCAGGCCAGCTCATGCGGGCGCAGGAGAGCGAGCGGCGCAGGATCGCGCGCGAACTCCACGACAGCACCGGCCAGCGGCTGGCCGCGCTGGCCATGAACCTTTCCTGGCTCGAAAGCTCGGGCAACTGCGGCGCGCCACGCGCGAACGAGGTTCTCTCCGAGAGCCGCTCGCTCATCGAGCAGAGCGTGAAGGAGATTCGCACGCTATCCTACCTGCTGCATCCGCCGCTGCTCGAGGAACTGGGTCTGGCGTCGACGGTGAGCTGGTACGTGCAGGGATTCGTGGACCGCAGCGGGATTCAAGTGGATCTGGACATTGAGGCGGAACTGGGGCGAATGGGACGCGAGGCGGAACTGGCGCTGTTCCGCGTGGTGCAGGAGGGGCTTACGAACGTACAGCGCCATTCGGGTAGCAGCAAGGCGCGCGTTCGGATCGCGCGCGAGGATTCGAATGCCGTGGTCGAGGTAAGCGATGAAGGATGCGGGATGCCTGCAGGTTTTTCCGCCGTCATACCGCCCGTCTCGCGCATCGGCGTCGGGATCGCCGGAATGCAGGAACGGCTGCGTGAGCTGGGCGGAGAACTCGAAATCCGATCGAGCGAAACGGGGACGACGGTAAAGGCGAGCATTCCTTCCCGGGAGCGGACATGACGAAAACGGCGCGCATACTGCTGGCTGACGATCACGAAATCGTGCGGCGCGGCCTGCGCAATCTGATCGAAGACCATCCGGAATGGAGCGTCTGCTGTGAAGCGGCGGACGGGCACGAAGCGGTGGCCGAGGCGATGCGGGCGAAGCCGGACGTCGTGGTGATGGATATCGCCATGCCGCGGATGAATGGCCTTGAGGCCGCGCGGCGGATCGTGGAAAAGTTTCCGCGCACCGAAGTGCTCATCCTCACCATGCACGAATCGAAGCAGTTGGTCCAAGACGTGCTGAAATCCGGCGCGCGAGGTTACATCCTGAAATCCGACGCCGGAAAGGACCTGGTGGCCGGGATCGAGGCCCTGCTCGAGCACAAGCCGTTTTTCAGCCAGAAAGTTTCCGAGGTGATCCTCGACGGATTCCTGAAAGGAAAGGGCGGCGCAGCGGAACAGGACGAATTGACGCCGCGAGAGCGGGAAATCGTGCAACTGCTGGCCGAGGGCAAGAGCAACAAGGAAACGGCGGCGGTGCTGGATATCAGCGTGAAGACGGTGGAAGTGCACAGGGCGAACCTGATGCGGAAGATGGGATTCAATTCGCTGAGCGACCTGGTGCGGTACGCGTTGCGGGAAAAGATGATCGAACCGTAAGCGGCGGTTCTAACTCAGGCCGCTTCAAGACGCTACGGACTGATCGGCGGATCCGGAGCCGGCCGGGGTTGGGGGCTGCGGGTAGACGTAGGCGAAGACGACGAATGCGGCGGCCATGACGGCAAAGGCCATGACGCTTCCTTCGGGGCCGACGGTGCCGCCGGTGAGCCAGCGCGCGCCGTGCAATGAAGAGTTGGACAAGTGGCCGGGCGCGACAATGCCGCTGTTCGGAACGGAATAGAGGAACGTCTCACCCCAATCGAACGCGGCGTGCAGGCCGACCGCGAACCACAAACTTCCGGTGCGGCGAAGGGTGAGGCAGAAGAACATGGCGATGGTGACGACGCCGAGCGCGCCGACCCAACCCTCGCCCGGATTCATCAGGTGCGCGCCGCCAAACCCCACCGAAAGAACAATTGCTGCGGGCCAGAATCCGATTCCTGTCGCGAGGGTGAACTGCGTATAGCCACGGAAAAGGAACTCCTCGAAGAAACCGACCGTAAGGAAGACCAGTCCCCAGAGCGCGGCATAGCGGAAGATCGCGCCGCTATTCAGCGGTATCCGTCCAAATGAATACCCCCCGCCGGCAGCGATGAGCAGGATGATCGCCGTAACCATGACCAGACCCCAAACGACTCCCTGCCAGAAGCGGCTGCGGAATGCTTCGCGCGCCGGCAGGCCGTAGACGCCGATCGTGCGGTGCTCGAAAACCCCCATGATCGCGGCGGCGCCGAAGGCTGCGGCGAGGGAAAGAAGCTCGCCAACCAACATGCCTACCGGCTTCATTTGGCTGGTGGGCAATGGTAAGTGCAGTCGGGATGCGGCGAGTTGGAGGCCCAAGAGGAACAGAACCGCCAAAGCGATATACACCAGCAAGCGCCAACCGGCGCGCAGTTCTCGTTCATTGAAGAAAATGAACCGCAAGGTGGAAGGCCGGGCAACGGCCGGGGTGTCGGAAGGATTGATCCTGCCAGGCCCTTCGCTCATCGCGCCTCCAGGGTCGGAATATCCCGCCAATCCTATCACCACTTCGCTCGTTGGAATCGAGCTATAGGACTCCGAAGTTTCATAACCGAGGGGAAATGCTTCTCCGCAAAAGGGAAAAATGAGTTCCGAATTGCAAAACGATGGATTCGAAACGGAGCCCCACGAAAGTTGTAGAAGGAAAAATTTCCTGCTGCCGAACCTGAGGGTCTAGACCCTAACTCCTGCCTGGACTGGCGGATAGTGCGACCCCAAACAACCGCCACATCAGCACGTTTTCCACAAGGCAATCAAACGCAGTTGGCGACGCAACTGCAAATCCTTACACCGAGCGAATGAGACACTCGCCGGACCGCTCCTCGCCTGTCACCCGGCACGGTCTTCATTTCGCGGAACTTTCAACTGCACGGCGCTCCGCGCACTCAACTTTCAAAAGGGAGCCGCAGCCATGAAATCGCAAGAACCTGTGCTCGAATTACCACCGGCGGCCAAGCCGGAGGAGCCAAACTGGCAATATCGCACTCAGTCGCAGGAACTCGAGAGCCTGGGAACTTCGCTGTGGTCGTGGCTGGTGGTCGTGAGCTTGAGCGTGTGGTTCTGTTTTTGGCTGGCGGAGGCACTCATGCGGGCGGCGGCCCGCTTCCCGCACTAGCGGGGATCGCGGCACCCCGGCACGACACACGTATAGTAGAGCGAGACACGACTTTCTTTTCTGAAATCCTTACGCGGCGGGAACTTCCAGATCAAACCTTTCCTCCCGGCAGGGAAACGGCGCAATCACCCGTTCCCTGCCGCCCAACGCACCCACTTCTACTTCTCCCCAGGCACGAGAAATTCGGAGCTGACCGCTCCTCGTTAATGGCACCGGTCAATAACTTGGCGCGGCGTAGATGACCGGTCGCAAGATGCCGGTCCGCTTCTGGATCAGTCCCTCTAGCATCTCCATGAATTCCGGCTCGGGCATCGCGGGACCGCTGATACATTCCGTCCCCGACCGCACGAGCGGCAGCCACCAGCAACCGTCCTTCGCGGGAAGATAGGAGAAGAGGCTGACGGGCCGGCCTTGCACCAGTGGGATCAGTTCAAATGCATTTCCATCAGCCAAGCGCATGCGGCTGAGAACGAGTTCGAAACGCTGACCTCGAAGCAGCGTGACGACCTCGGCACGGCAAGCAGCAAATTCGCACTGCCCACCCCATTCGCTCACACGGTCGGAAAGGTGGAAAGGTCTCGTCTCACTATCGCCAACGAGGAGAATTCTGACGGCAGCCATGGCCTTACACCTCTTTCCCTTCTGAGACGGAGCGGTCCGCCTCCTGTTTACCCGAAGGCGGGTCGTTGCCCGGGGCTCCTCCACGGCAATTCGATATGGAACTGCTCGAGGATAGGTTCTCTTCATTCGGAAGCCTTTTGCCGGAGCCGGGCAGGCTGTCAGCCGCCCGCTCGCGCCCAGCGCCGAATCCCTTGCGCGAGTCGCGCAGGGTGGCACCCGGGCCCGCGTAGGCGGCGGCTTGCGCGGCGGCGGCGCGGAGCGCACTCCTCGGTGGCATGTGGGGCAGGGCTTCGACGGCGCGGGCACCGCGCGAAACGCGACATTCGTGCAGCGCGTTATAGGCCACGGTGTGAATTGCCACCCGATCGTAGGGCGGAATTACCATGTCGAAGACTCCCAGCCGCAGCGCCATCAGATATTCCTCCCAATCGCCGGTCCGCGAG
>JAGWOX010000212.1 GCA_028877145.1 Acidobacteriota bacterium
TGTTGGTGCAAAGGCGCACAGCCAGGATTGGCTGTGCCACGGAAACTTTGGAGAGCGTAAGGACGCGATCTCGGAAAAATCCTTGGGATTGAAGGCGAGGGCTAGGGTACCGGATGCGGAGATTCAGGGAAAGAAAAGCCGTAACGGGGAGGGCTCGGAGAAAGGCCGCAGAGGACACGGAGGAAGAGGCGGGCACGTCGCAACGTGCCCCTACAATCTTCGTGGGCCTAGGACATTCCGGAAAAGGCGATAACACAGAGGGTGCAGAGAAAAGCGCGCGGAGGGGAGGACACGGAGAAGGCAAAGGCATCCGGTGAAATCCCGTCTTCGCACGGCGGCTTAAGAGGGCGGGGACTGCGTTGCCGCGGTCCCCGCGATTTCGGCTCGCACGAGAGCCCGGATTAGGATTTGAATTCGATCAGGATCGCGTCAATGGGCTTCTTGGATACGTTTTCGGGCAGATGCTGTTCTGCGGGCGAGTGCATCACTTCGCCGGCTTTCCAGGTTCGCTCCTCGGACTTCCCGTCCGGCGAAGTGAATTTGGCCCGGCCGTCGCTCAGGAACACGGCCAGATTTTCCGGGTGTGCGTGCATTACCGATTTATCGCCCGGCGCGTAGCTTACACGGACCACGCGAAAGCGGTCGTTTTCCAACATGACTTTGTAGTGTTTCGAATCCACCTTGACCGGGTCTGATCCCGGGGCCTTTGCGGCACCAGCAGACATTTCACCCTCCTTTTACTGATTGGCATTCGAGAGATGGAAGCTGGGTGCCTTCGACTCTACGCCCGAAAGCGGCCGAAGTCTACGGGCTATTGGGCAGGCGCGTGGCAACGTGCCCCTACGATCTTCGGGGGCCCGGGATTGGGGGCGGAACGTCCTTTACAAGGAGTGGCGGGGCTTGTGCGGCCGCGGACGGGTGGCGGCTTTGCGGGTCACAAACTTGTAAGCCATGCCGAGCAGATCTCGCAGCGCATCGGGATTCATCCGAGACAGACGGACGAGAACGGACTCGTGGGGGAGATAGTGGTCCGTCACGTAGTAAATATCGGGCGCTTCGGCGAGTAACGCGGCCCGGTCGTTGAAATCCACGCAAACGGCAAGCGAACCGGGCTCGGCCGAGCGATGAACGGGGATACAGGCGAGGAGTTTTCCGCGGGCCTTGAGCGCTGGGGAACCGTAGGCAGTGCTCTCCTCGACGCCCGGCAGCGCGAGCCCGATCTTTCGCACGGTGTCAAAGGTGATCGTTCTTTTGGGCATCGGTGAACCCTCAGGAATTTCCTGCCGGATCGACCTCGCTGTGATTATCCTCGCTAGCGACGACTCTTTTCAACAGAAGTGGCGGGGCTTGAAAAGCCGCCAAGCTCGAAGGCGAGGTCCGGGCACCCACATGCGGACCTTGAGAAAGAGAGAAGCAGAAACGCAGGGGGCGCAGAGAAAACCACGCAGAGGACACGGAGAAAGCAGATGGTCCAAAGGCGCACAGCCAGGATTGACTGTGCCACAAAAAAACTAATCGTTGACGGAGTCCTTGATATGATCCTGCGAGCATCTTCATCGGGCAGCGTGGAGGAAGGACGCGCGTGAAGGGAACTCGACAGTGACCGGGAAGGACGCGGGGGAAGGCGCGCATGGCGTCCACCTCCGGCGGAGCCTCGGGCTGTGGGACCTGATTCTTTACGGCATCATCATCATTCAGCCGGTGGCGCCGATGCCTTCCTTTGGCATCGTCAGCGACGCCGCGCGCGGCCATGTGGTCACCGCGATTCTGATCGCGATGGTGGCGATGCTGTTCACGGCGATCAGTTACGGCCGCATGGCGCGCATCTATCCGAGCGCCGGCTCCGCCTTCACCTACGTCGGCCGCGAACTCCATCCCGCTCTCGGTTACATCACCGGGTGGAGCATGGCGCTCGACTACATTCTCAATCCGCTGATCTGCACGATCTGGTGCAGCAAGGCAGCGCAGAATTTCTTTCCGGCCGTGCCCTATTTCGCGTGGGCCATTTTCTTCGCGTGCCTTTTCACGTGGCTCAACCTGCGGGGGATCGAAACCTCCGCGCGCATCAACGCGTTCCTCGCGGCGGGGATGGGAATCGTCATCGTCATCTTCGTGTTCCAGGCGGTGCGCTACATTTTCCACCTTCCTTCTTTCACCCCCGGCTTCTTCACCCATCCCTTTTACGATCCGAAAACGTTCTCCTCCTCGGCCGTTTTCCGGGGCACCTCGATCGCCGTTCTTACGTACATCGGCTTCGACGGCATCTCCACGCTTTCGGAAGAAGCGAAAAATCCGCGCCGCAATATTCTCTACGCCACGGTCCTCGTGTGCCTGATCACCGGCATTCTGGCTTCGGCGGAGGTCTATCTGGCGCAACTCGTCTGGCCCGCGTCTCGCCCGTTCCCCGATGTCACCACCGCCTACGTCAGCGTCGCGGGCCGGGCGGGTGGCGTCTTTCTCTTCGGGCTTGTAAACCTCACGCTGCTCGTCGCCAACATCGGCTCGGGGATGAGTTCGCAACTTGGCGCGGCGCGCCTGCTCTTCGGCATGGGCAGAAGCCGCGCGCTGCCGGAATCCTTTTTCGGAGCCATCGAGCCCAAGAACCGCGTCCCACGCAACAACGTCGTCCTTGTCGGCGCGCTCGCCCTCGCCGGCGCCTTCACGATGAGCTACGGCCTGGGCGCGGAAATGCTGAATTTCGGAGCGCTGATCGCTTTCATGGGAGTGAACCTAGCGGCCTTCGTCCGCTTCTACGTCCGCGAGCGGGAAAAGCGATGGACGAATCTCGCTCCTCCGCTGCTCGGCTTCTCGATCTGCCTCTTCGTCTGGCTGCACCTGGGCTGGCAAGCGAAACTCGCCGGCAGCATCTGGATCGTTGCCGGCATCCTCTACGGCGCCATAAAAACGAAAGGGTTCCGCTTCCAGTTGGTCGACTTCAACTTCCCGACCGACGAAACGCCCTAACCGGCGCCTGAGCCCTGGGCGGTGACGCGTGATTCCTCAGCTGCGGACCTTACCGGTGGGAGGTGCGTTAGCCCGCGACGAAAGGACCGAAAAGCGCTAACGCAGAGGGCACAGAGAAAACCGCGCAGAGGGCGCGGAGGGGGCAACGGCATCCGGAAAAATCCCCAGGCTTAAGTAGGAAGCCTGGGGCACCCACGTGCGGGGAGACGGGCTGGGCGGCGAAGCGCGCGTTCGGAGATTCCCGTTTACTTCGGCAGGAGATGGCCATATCCTAACGCCAAGGTGTGCGCTCTGGCTTTTTAATTCCAGGGCCGGTCTGTGGAGGCGGCTGATGCTGCCGCTGCTGGTAGTTATCGCGCTGGTCTTGATCTTCTTCATTGTTGTCTACAACGGCTTGGTGCGCCTGCGGGTGCAGTGCGACAACGCCTGGGCGGATATCGAGGTGCAGCTCAAGCGCCGTCACGATCTGGTTCCGAACCTTGTCGAGACGGTGAAAGGCTACGCCGGGCACGAGAAGAGCACACTCGAAGGCGTGGTGGCCGCGCGCAACCGCGCGATGTCCACCGAGGGCCCCGCCGCCAAGGCCGAGGCGGAAGGGGCATTGACCGCCGCGCTGCGGCAGGTCTTCGCGCTCGCCGAGGCGTATCCGCAACTGCGCGCCGTCGAGAGCTTCAACCAGCTTCAACAGACGCTCTCCCAGATCGAAGACACGATCCAGAACGCGCGCCGCTACTACAACGCCGTCGTCCGCGACCTCAACACCAAGATCGCGCAATTCCCCTCGAACATCGTCGCCGGGATGTTCAGTTTCAAGCCGCGGGAGTTCTTCGAACTCGCGGCGCCTGCCGAAGGCGAAGTTCCGAAGGTGAGTTTCGGCGGCGCGACGTAGTCGCGGGCCAGGCGCGTGAGCCGATGATCTTTTGCCGCCTCCGCCGAACCCCTCTCTCCTGCCGGGCCGGGACGGCGGGACACCGACGCGAACTTTTGCCACGGGTTTCGCGCCTTGCGCTTGCGGCATGCGCGATCTGCCTGCTGATGGCGCTGCCTGTGGTGGCGCGCGAATTGGGGATCCCTCATTTCGACGCGCGCATCCTCGTCAACCGAGACGGCAGTATCGACATCACCGAAACCATCACAGCCCAGTTCATCGGCTCGAATTGGCATGGGCTCTACCGCACGATTCCCGTGGAATACACCACGCCGGAAGGCTTGAACTACACGCTTTTTCTCGAGCCGGTCTCCGTCACCGACGATGCCGGCAATCCGCTCAGGTACGAGCGGTCCCGCCAGGGACGCTACACGAAATTCAAAATCTACGTTCCGAATCCCGACAATTCCACCCGGGTCCTCGTTCTCCATTACCGCGTGCTCAACGGCTTGCGATTTTTCAACGATCACGACGAGCTGTATTGGAATGTGACCGGAGACGAATGGGACGTTCCCATCGATTCCGTCACCGCGGAGGTGCAACTGCCGGCGGGCGTCACCGGGCTGCACGCCATCGCGTATACGGGCGCTTACGGCTCGCGCGCGCAGGACGCGGAAATCAAGACGGCGGGTGATCTCGTCACCTATCGCCCCACGCGCCCGCTCGGCTTTCACGAAGGGCTCACCGCCGTCGTCGGCTGGGACAAGGGATTCGTGCACGAGCCCGGCGCCGGGCAGAAAGCGTGGCTCTTCCTGCTCAGCAACTGGCCGTTCGGTTTGCCGATTGCGGCATTCTTTCTGATGTTCTGGCTCTGGTGGACACGCGGGCGCGATCCGGAGCACGACGCGATCACCGTTCAGTACGAGCCTCCCGACAAGCTCACCCCGTCCGAGTGCGGCACGCTGGTGGACGACAACGTGTCGATGCGCGATATCACCGCGACTCTTGTGGATCTGGCGGTGAAGGGCTACATGACAATCGAGCAGAGCGACATCCATTCGCACTTCGGATTGCACCACCGTGACTACATCTTTCATTTGAAAAAGCAGCAAAGCGAATGGACGGGACTGCGGCCGTACGAGAACTTCATGCTCAACGGGATCTTCTCTTCCTCGAATCCCGCGCTGCCGATCGCCGCCGCGCTTGCCAATCTGCAAAGCGTGACGGGCAGTCTCGCCATCGGAACGATCGCCTCGAAGGTGCTTTCGGCAATGGGGCGCGCGAATCCAACGATGACTGGCGGCTTCTCGGGGGACGCGGAAATGGCCGCCACGCCCGCGACAACCGGCGAGTCGGCAGTGCCGCTCTCGGCGTTGCAAAACCATTTCTACAAGAACCTGCCCACCATCAAGAACGGCATCTTCGATTCGCTGATGACTGACGGCTATTATCTGCACAGGCCGGACCGCGTCCGCGGCGCGTACATGGTTGGAGGAGTCTTTCTCGGTGTCGGCCTGATTTTCCTCGGCAGTTTTCTCTCGTCCCTGACAGGCATTGCGCAGGCCACCTGGGTTCTCGCGGGTGTGTTCACCGGCGCTCTCATTGCCGGATTCGGCTGGTTCATGCCCGCGCGGACAATTACCGGCGCTCGCACCTTGGCTCGCGTGCTGGGATTCCAGCAGTTCCTCAGTCGCGTCGAGAAAGATCAGATCGCGCGGCTCGAAAAGTCGCCGGACCTGTTTGAGAAATACCTGCCCTACGCGATGGCATTGCACGTGGAGAAGCGATGGGTGCAGGCGTTTTCCGGCATCGCGCTCCAGCCGCCACAGTGGTATCAGGGCGGCTACGGCCCCGGCTTCCAGCCGTATCTGCTGGTCAACGATCTCAACCTGATGTCGAGCCAGGCGGGCAGCGTGATGGCATCGGCGCCGCGCGGCTCCTCCGGCGGTTCCGGCTTCGGCGGCGGTGGCGGCTCGGGCGGCGGATTCGGCGGTGGCGGCGGTGGCGGCTTCTGAAGCGCGCATTTCGCACCGACCACGGCGCGTAGGAGCACAGGCGCGGAGCGAGCAGGGGACTCTGCGGACGCGTGCCCTCGACAGGGCCGGCATCGCTCAGTCTATCCTTCGGCTTGATCTGCATTCCTGAGGGTGGACACCGCGCACGTCGCGAGCAATATGTCTATCAGGCAAGCTGTGCACTACGAAGTAGCAAAACCGTCCGATGCGTGGGAGATCGTTCATCTGCTCGCTACCGTGTTCAGCGAATCGGAGCCGCCAGCGGTGGCGATGGGGCTTTCCATCCGCGATATGGAGCAGCTTCTTCGTCTATTTGCTCCCGGAGCTCTTGCGGAGGGCCTGACCGTTGTCGCTCGGGATTCCGACACAGGAAAGTTGGCCGGGGTGCTGCTCACCGATGATTTCGCCGCTCCGCCGGCGTTGGACCTCAAGCAGATCAGCGCGAAATTTCGGCCTATATTCTCCATGCTGGAGAGCCTCGATCAGCAATACCACCGCGGGAAGACGATTTCGGCGGGCGAGTGCTTGCACCTGTTCATGCTGGGGGTTGACGGAGAGTTTGCGGGACGCGGGATCGCGCAGGGATTGGTGAAGGCTTGCCTCGAGAACGGAATTCGCAGGGGCTACCGAATGGCGGTGACCGAAGCCACGGGGATAGTTTCCCAGCGCGTGTTTCGCAAGCAGGGATTTGTTGACCGGTTCAGCGTGTCTTACCGGGGCTTCAAGCATGAAGGTAAATTCGTGTTTAACTCGATTCAGGGGCATGAGAGCGCGATCCTGATGGATAAATCCCTTCTTTAGTCAGGGCTAGAAGCGCTCTCAAGGAGCCACGGGGCCACGGGTTGTGGTGTCGGTGCGGGGTGGCAGGACTGAAGAGTGTCATTGCTGACGCAGAGCTTCGTTTGGATCGACATTGG
>JAGWOX010000213.1 GCA_028877145.1 Acidobacteriota bacterium
AACCGCTTTTGCGGCGTATTCCCCTTTTGCGCTGATTCGCATCAGCAGCCCCCGTATCTATTGGCTAAGATTCCCACACGGCATCCCGGGTGTCAATGAATTGGCGTGTCCTACCCCCTCCAATCCGTTCCGGCCATAGGGAGGCCGACGGCTCCGCGAGTCTCACCTTCCCCTCTTTTCCGCAACCGGCTCAGCCGGCGAGCCGCTCCCGAACTCGATTTTCGGCGCGACATCTGGCGGAGCCAGGTTGCCGGCAAGCGCTTGCCTCCAGAGTTCAGCTTGTTCTCGCAGATGGCCGACTCGAATGGCCCAATAGGATCGGGGAAGCTGCGCAAGCTTCGCCAGCGCGCGGCGCAAGAGGGACAAAGTTCCCCGCTGGTTTCCGTTCTTCCAATGATGAAACGCGGCGGCGAGCTGAATGGCTGCTTGAAGAAAAACTTTGTCGTGGCCCGTGGCGGCCAGCCAGATCGTTTCCCAGGTTTCGTGCGCCGCAAAGAACTCGCCGCGATTGAACTGCTGGATCCCGAGCAGAAAGGCCCTGTCTTTCTCGCTCATCGGATTTCCCCGGCCCGCAGAGACATCATAACAAAACGTCCGCCCACCAAACCCCGCTCAAACGGCTGGCCACGGAAGGTCCCCGGTATCGCCCCCCCGCATTTCTCCGCATCGGCAGGGTTGACGAGAACAGCCCTCCCGATGATCATGGAATTTCGGTCGCGATGATTCCGATTCGCATTTCGCTCTCTTCTGTCCGGCTCGGCTTGTTGGATGCCGCGACTGTACATACGGAACCCGCAACGCCCGCTCTCGTCGAGGAACTTACCTCCGTGGCCGGGAAGCTGGCGAATTCGCTGACGGTGGAAGCGGTCGCGGAGATGGAACCCGTGCGCGCCGTGCGCGCGATGTTTCGCGCGTGGGGTCTCGACCCTTCCAAATATCGTCCCTCCGCCGAAGCTCTGCTACGGCGCATCGCCCAGGGCAAGGGCCTCTACCAGATCTCGAACATCGTCGATATTGTCAACCTCGGGCAGATCGAAACGGGCTGGCCTTACGGATGCTACGATCGCGACCGTGTGCAGCCGCCGGTCACCCTCCGGCTCGGCGAGCGCGGAGAAAAATACGAAGGCATCGGCCGCCGCGTCTGGCATCTTGACGGCCGTCCCGTTTTGGCCGATTCCGAAGGTCCGTTCGGCAGCCCCATCAGCGACTCGACCAGAACCATGGTCACGCCCGAGACCCGCTCGCTCGTGGTGACAATTTTCGCGCCGGCCTCGGCGTCGGACGCCGCGATCGAGCAGGCGCTTGCGCGCACCGCCGCGCGGCTCGAGCGCTGGGCGCATGCGGAAGGAATTCAGCAGGAGATATTGCGCAGGGAAGCGGGGAAAATCGCTTGAGCCGATTTCATCTGGTCTTATTGCTTCATGCCCATCAGCCGGTTGGGAACTTCGACGAGGTTTTCGATCGCGCCTATCGCCAATGTTACCTGCCGTTCCTCGATCCGCTCGAGCGCCATCCGGCCGTGCGCGTGGGACTTCATTTTTCCGGCCCGCTGTGGGAGTGGATTGCCGGGCGGCACGAGGAGTACTTCACTCGCCTGCGCGCGCTCGTCGAGCGTGGCCAGGTGGAACTGGTCGGCGGCGGCTTCTACGAGCCGATTCTCGTTTCGATCCCGCCCGCCGACCGGGTCGAGCAGATCGCGCGCATGGAGCGTTTCCTCACGGAGCGCTTCGGAACTCGGCCCGAGGGCGCCTGGCTCACCGAGCGCGTCTGGGAGCCTCACCTGGCGGAAACGCTGGCGCGGAGCGGCGTCGGCTACACGCTGGTCGACGACAATCATTTCCTGCTCGCCGGTTTCGAGCCCGAGCAGCTCTTCGGCTATTACCGCGTCGAGGACCTCGACTCGGTTGTCGATATCTACCCCGGCCTCGAGCGCCTGCGCTACTTCATCCCGTTTCACGCGGTCGAGGAGACGATCGACCTGCTTCGCCGCGCCGCCGACGAGCATCCCGGCGGCATGGCCGCCATGGGAGACGACCTGGAAAAGTTCGGCATCTGGCCAGGCACCCACAAGCACTGCTACGAGGACGGATGGCTCGAACGTTTCTTCCAGGCGCTCGAAGACAACGCCGATTGGCTGAGCGTTTCGACCCCCGGCGGATATCGGCGTGTGGCGCGTCCGCTCGGCACGGCCGTGCTGCCCACCGCCGCCTACAGCGAAATGATGGAATGGGCCCTGCCCACACCGGCACGCCATCGAGTCGAGGAACTGGTGCGCGAATTCGCCGGACGTCCCGAGGTCCAGCGGTCGCTGCGGCGCGGCATGTGGCGGAATTTCCTGGTGAAATACCCGGAAGCGGATCTGCTGGCGCGCAAAATGCAATTCATTTCGCGCCACCTGGCCAAGCGCGTCCGGGCGCTGCGCCGCGCCGAGCCCGCGCGGCTCGAGGAGGCGCGCACACGCCTGCTTCGCGCCCAGTGCAACGACGCCTATTGGCATGGCATCTTCGGCGGGCTCTATTCTCCCCACCTGCGCGAGGCGATTTCCCGCGAGATGATCGACGCCGAGCGATTGATCGACGGCGCCGCGGCGCCTGCGCGCTTCCGGCGCGACGGCCTGGGAGCGCCCAAGCGCGATGAACTCTATTTCACATCGGGCCGCTATTCCGCTCTCGTCGATTTCTGCGACGGCGCCACGATCTCCTCGCTCGATTTCCGTACCGCCGGCGTCCCGCTCGTCAACTCCATCGTGCGCCGGCCCGAGGCGTATCACGCGCATCTGGCGCGCGCTTCCGAACCTGGGGGAGACCAGGTCGCTTCGATTCACGATCGCGTGAGGGTGAAGGAACCGGGGCTCGAGCGGCTGCTCCGCTACGATCGTTGGCGCCGGCATCTGTTCCGGCTGATGGTTTTCCCTTCGGGGAAGCAGCCGTCCGATTACGCCGCGCTTGAACTCGGCGAAGCGCCGGGGCCGGCGGGATCGCCGTTCGAGGTGAAACACGTTTCCGGGAGCGGCGCCGAATTGGAAACGGATGTTTCGCTCGATCCGGTGGCCGCGTGCCATCAAGTGCGTTGCGCCAAGCGTTTCCGCTTTCTTCATGCCGAAGGCGGATTCACGGCGAGCGCGGCGATGCAACTGGCCCTGGTCGGCGGCGACGAAGTCGTATGCCGCGCCGGAATCGAGTTTGTAGTGAACCTGCTCGCGCCCGCGGCCTCCGATCGCTACATCGCCTTCGGCACGGAGCGTCAGCCGCTCGGCTGGCAAGGCGTGGTGCGCGGCGACTCACTGCGCTTTGTGGACGAATGGCGCAGGGTCGCCGTGGAAATCGTCGCGCCCGGCGCGGCGGAATTCTGGATCGCTCCGATCGAAACCGTCTCGGAATCCGAGGAAGGTTTCGAGCGCGTCTATCAGGGTTCCCAAGTCCTCGCCGTTTGGCCGCTGGATCTCGCCCCCGGCAGGGAGATCTGGCAGGCCGAAGCCACGCTGCGAGTCGCCAGCATCTAGCGTAGTGCGCCATGGAAGGCTTGTTGTCGGTCCGAGCGCCAAGCTTGTGTAGCGCCGGGCTTCAGCCCGGCATGCGTTGTAAAGGTATCTAAGACGCACTACACTAGCCTCGCTGCGCAATTTCGCCATAACGCAGATTCCGACGCGGCCTGGACGAAAATCGCGTCTCCAACGGTCGACGATTCCGGCAGGTTGCTGACAAAAAGCGCACAGCCTGAAGGCTGTGCTACCACAACCTCCCCCCAGTTCCTCACCGTCGCCCGTACCACCATGCCTGCGGCCGGCCCGCACCGTTGTCCCGCGGTCCGGTTTCCGTAGCACAGCCTTCAGGCTGTGCGCTTTTCGGAGGGCCGGGCCACCGCCGCGCGCCCTCGCGCTTGGCAACGGTTGTGCGACCTTCCGGCGTTTGGTAGAGTCAGGCGAAACCGCAGAATGGGCGGAGGTTGGCCTTGGCCATCAAAAAAGAGCTGCTCGAAATTCTGGTTTGTCCCTTGTGCAAGGTGGCCGTTCAGCTCACGCCGGACGAGAGCGGCTTGAAGTGTCCCCAGTGCCGCCGCGTCTACCCGATCCGCGACGGCATCCCGACGATGATCGTCGACGAAGCCCGAGTTGAAAGCGAGTAATCCCAGCGAAATTCTCCCAAGCCTCCCGCAAGGGGCGGAAATTCTGCTGGTGCGGCTGCGATCGCTCGGCGACATCGTCCTGACCACCCCCGCGATCGAAGCTCTGCACGCTTTTCGCCCGGACCTGCGCATCGTGGTCGCGGTCGATCCGTCCTTCGCCGCTGTGCTCGAAGGAAACCCTGCCGTCGCGGAAATTTTCCCCGTTCGCAGCTTTCTGGCCGCGGCTTTGCGCCTGGCCCGGCGCCGGTTTCCAGTGGTCTTGAACCAGCACGGCGGCCCAACGAGCGCCCTGCTGGTCGCCGCCACGCTCGCGCCGTTGCGCGTAGCCTGGCAGCGCAGCCAGTTTCCGGCGCTGGCGAACGTCCTTGTTCCCGGCCCCCAGAAGTTTTTCGGCGATCGCGGTGTCCACACGGCCGAGCATCGCCTGACGCAATTGTGGTGGATTGGCCTGCCGCGCGGCCCCGTGCCGGCAGCGCACGTCTATCCGCAGCGCGACGCGCTCACTTCTGTGGGAACAATCCTCGCGGGGCACCGCATCGGCCCCGGCCGGCCCTACGCGGTGTTGCAGCCGGGCGCGGCGTTCGCCACACGGCGATGGCCACTCGAAAATTTCCCGCCACTCGCCGAGTGGCTGGCCTCGGAATGGAAGCTCGCGCCAATCATTTTGCTGGGACCGGGCGAGCGCGAATTGCGCGACAAGGCCGCGCGCCTTTTCCGGCCGCCATCAGTCGTGCTCGAAGGACTCGATCTGCGGCAACTGATCGCCTTGCTTTCCGACGCCCGCCTGTTCGTCGGCCACGACACCGGCCCGACCCACGTCGCCGCGGCCGCCGGCTGCCCTGTGGTCGAAATTTTCGGCTCGAGCACGCCTGTCTATTGGCGTCCATGGGCCACGCCTTCCCGGGTCGTTCTCAACGAATTTCCCTGCCGTCCCTGCCCTGGGGACCGCTGCTATGCATTCGACGAACCTCGCTGCATCCTTTCCGTGACGGCTGAACAGGTAAAACAGGCGTGCCGTGAACTGTTGGCCGAAACGGTCCCAGAGGTCCGCTGACGCTGTCAAAGTGGAGGCGATACGTGGTGTCACGCGCGCGCTGTCTCTCCGACGTCGTGCGCGAGACAGCTAGGGAGCGTAGGAGATGGTGCGGCCGTCGAACTGCACCCAGAGACGAACTTCTTTTGTTTTGACCGATTTTTCGAAATCGTCGGATGGGGGGAATGGCTGGAATGGGCTGACGTCGACGACGACGATCACGCCGGAAGCGTCCTTGGGTTCGTGGGTGCCCACGATGGAGTAGCTGCGGACGGGTCCGTAATAACCCGAAGGCCCCCAATCCTGCAGGAAATCGGTGTACTGATAGCTGGCCCCGGCTTTCCACAGGCGATAAGCATCCTGGTACTTGCCGCCGATCACGTCTTGCATGAACGCGTCAACAATCGTCGTTTCCGGATGGAAGCGGAAAAAATACCAGAATGTCGCGGAGAGGATCAGCAGGGCAATCAGACCCCCAATGCCGTACTTGACGTATTTATTGAGATGCCGTTCGGGTCTTGGGTTGAGCAGGCTTGGCAAAGTCGACGACATTTGTCAGGGGCTCCACATTTGCCGAATCCACCGTAACAGAAGCCGTACGAAAAAGTAAATGACGCCGCCTGCCGCCCTCACTCGCCGATGAATTTCAGAACGACCCGTTTCGGCCGCTGGCCGTCGAACTCCACGTACAGCAGCTCTTGCCAGGGGCCCAGATCGAGCCGCCCCTCGCTGAAGGAAACGGGGAGCTGCGCTCCGGCGAGGATCGATTGCAAAACGGTCGAAGCGTTCGATTCGAAACCCCGGCCGAGCTTGTAATCGTCGCGAGCCGGAGCGAGCTGCTCGAGCCAGGCCTGGAGATCCTCGAGGAAATTCGCTTCGTGCAGGCCGAGCACGACGGCGGCGTTCGCGTGCAGCGAGCCGACGAGCACCAAGCCCTCGGTCATTTCGCTTTTCTTCAGCGCGGCCTTCACGTCTTCGGTGATCGCGCGTATCTCGCGGGCCTGCTGGGTCTGGATGGTCAGGTATTCCGTGTGCGTTTTCATCGTTCTTGTTCCTTGATGGGGCTTTCCTGGCGATAGGTGCGCGAGGCGCACCGAGCGGGAGATTGTATCGAAAAAGCGTTTTCCTCCGAAATCCGAAAAGGAAAATTTCAGGCCGGGCGCCCGCGGAGATGGCCGAGGACGGCCGCCACCACCTCGGCTATCCGCACCGGCCGGTGAAGCACGGTTGTCGCCGCGGCGGGCCAGGCGTCCTGATCGGCGCCCGAGGCGACCACCACAAAGGGAACGCGGCGGGCCAGCGATTCAAGGCCCGGTTCGAGATCCTGGGAAGCCTCCAGCACCACAACCGACGGCATATCTCCCGATGCGATGCGCGTGCCGACTTCCCCGGCCGTTTGCATTCCGATGGCCTGGATACCCCTTTCGCGCAGCTCGGCGCGCAGGAGCACACGCAATGGCCAATCCCGTGCGAGAATGAAGACAATCGGCATCCTCGTCTTGCAATATAGCATCCTTTAAAGAGGAGCCGCCGTAGGCAAGTGGGGAGGTGTTTGTTAGAATTCTCT
>JAGWOX010000214.1 GCA_028877145.1 Acidobacteriota bacterium
GCTCCACAACGGAAACGAACAAGTCCTCGATGCTCGGAGTGGCTTGCGTGATTTCATCGACGGGCACGCCGGCGGCGACGAGGCGCGAACGAAGCTCCGGAATGCGGCGTGGCCCATCGTCCACAACGAGATGGACACCGTCGCCAACGAGCACGGCCGTCAAGACGCCTTCGGTGTGCTCGAGCGCGTCGCGGGCGGCGCGCGGTTCGGGCGAAGTCACGGCGATCAGCGCGCCGTGCAGGCCGCGTTTCAGCGCTTCCGGCGCATCGCAAAGCAACAATCGTCCCTTGTGCAGCAGTCCGACGCGGTGGCAGCGCTCGGCCTCATCGAGATACGAAGTGGAGATGAGGATGGTGACGCCTTCGAGCTGCAACGAATAGAGAATTTCCCAGAATTCGCGGCGGGAGACGGGATCGACGCCGTTCGTGGGCTCGTCGAGCAGCAGGATGCGCGGGGTGTGAACCAGAGCACAGACCAGGCCGAGCTTCTGCTTCATTCCGCCGGACAGCTTTCCGGCGAGCCTGCGGCGGAAGGGGCTCATGCCGGCCGCGGCGAGCAGCCGGGCGGCGCGTTCCTCACGCCGGGCGCGCGGGACGCCGAAAAGATCGGCGTAGAAGCGGATGTTTTCGTCGACGGTCAGGTCCTCGTAGAGGCCGAAACGCTGCGGCATGTAGCTCAGTTGTTTTTGCACCTCGGCCGGCTGGCGGGCGACGTCGGCACCGGCCACGAGCGCTTTTCCCTCGCTCGGCGCGAGCAGGCCGGCGAGCATGCGAAGCATCGTCGTTTTGCCCGCGCCATCGGGGCCCACCAGGCCGAAAATTTCACCCGCTTTTACGTCGAAGCTGACGCGATCCAAGGCGAGAACGCCGGGGAAATGGCGCGTGAGACCGGAAATTTCGATCGCGCTGGCGGCTTCGTTCATTTCTTTTTCGGCTCCGGATTCGCCAGTTCGATCACGGCGTCGGCGGGCATCCCGGGTTTCAGTTCGTGGCGAGGATTTTCGAGATCGATCTTGATGCGGTAGACGAGCGTGACGCGTTCCTGCTGGGTCTGCACGGTTTTCGGGGTGAATTCGGCGGTCGAGGAGATGAAGGAGATGCGGCCGCGATAGACCTTGCCGGGATAGGTGTCCGTAGTTACCTCGACGGCCTGGCCCCAGCGCACGCGGCCGAGGTCGGTCTCGTTGACGTAGGCGCGCAACCAGATGTGGTCGAGATCGGCGAGCGTAACAACGGGCGTGCCCGGCGCGACCACTTCCCCGAGTTCCGCCTGCCGGACCAGAATCACGCCGGATTCCGGAGCGTGCAACACGGTGTAGTCCATCTCGATCCGCGCGAGTTTCAGATTTTGTTCGGCCTGAGCGACGCCGGCGCGATTGATGGCGATCTGTTCCTTGCGGGATCCTTCGACGGCCTGATCGTAGGCCTGTTTCGCGCTTTCGTAGTGGGCGCGCGCACGGGCGAGATTGGTGGCCGCGACATCGCGCGACTGAGCGGAGAGCGCGTCTTCCTTGAAGAGGGATTCCGCGCGTTGGTAATCCACCTGTTTCAGGCTTAAATCCGCCTGGGCGTCCAGCACGGCCTGATGCGCGGACTGGATTTCCTGATGGCGCGTACCGGCGAGCGAAAGCGTCAGTTCATCCTGCTTCACCCGCAGCGCGGCTTCGTCGATTTTCACGCGCTGGAGGTAATCGGCGTCGTCGAGCCGCGCGAGCACGGCGCCGGCCTGGACTGATTGGCCCTCCTCGATCGGCAGCGTGACGATTCTTCCGGGCACCTTGAAGCCGACCAGGCTTTCGTGGGCCTCGATGTTGCCGGAAACCTTCAGCAGGTTCGACGGCGGCTTCGGGCGCGTGGACTGCCGGTAGTAATAGAAGCCGGCGGCGGCAGCCGCCGCCAGCACGATCAGGATCACGATTCGGCGCTTCATGGCAGGCTTGCCTCTCGTATCAAAGCTTGCTTCATGCGTGTCATGGAATCCCCAGGTAGCGTTCGTAGGTTTTTTCCGTGCCGCCGAGAGCGCGGGCGAGGGAGATCTTGGCGTCCTCGTGCTGGGTGAGGGCGGAGATGTAGTTTTCCTGGGCGCGCGCGAGAGCGTCCTGGGCGGTGATCACCTCGATGTTGTCGGTGACGCCGGAGCGGAAGCGGTCGCGGGCGAGCTTGAGTTCGCGCTGGGCGAGGTCCTCGCCCTGTCGCGCCACGTCCACGGTTTCGGCCGCCGTCTCGAGGTTCAGCAATGCCGAGCGAATCTGCTCCTCGATACCGCGACGCAGATCGGCGATACGCGCGTCAATGCTGTCGATCCGGCTGTCGACCTGCTCGCGCTCGCCTTCGCGGTCCTGATTGAACAGAGTGATGTGCAATGTCCCAGCCACCAGCATTGTCTGGCGGACCTGGCCTAGCGTTCGGCCGATGCCGCCGTAGTCGCCGTCGATGCTGAGGCTGGGAAGATACCTGGCTCGATTCGCCTGCTGCTCGTCGACGAGCGCCTGGCGCTGTTTCGCGAGCGCGAGGTAATCGGCGCGGGCGAGGAGCGCTCCGGAAACGGCGGGACCGATCGCCGGAGGAGCGAGAGGACGATAGGAGAGGACTTCGCTCAACTCGATCTGCGTTGACGGATCGAGGCCGATGCTCCGGGCGAGCGACAGCAGGGCCTGGCGAGCAGCATTGCGATCTTCGAGCAGCACCTGCTCCTCATTCGCCAGCGTGACGCGCGCCCTGAGGACATCGACGCCGGTTGCCACACCGGCGTCGTGCTGCTTCTGCGCGAGATCGTAGAGCGCCTGCGCGGTGCGCACACGGGATTCGGCCGCTTTCGTTTGCGCGGCCGCTGCTTCCGCATTCAGGTAGATCGCGGCCACCTGGCGAACGACGCTGTCGCGCACGTCCTGGTAATCGAGGCGGGCGGCCTGCTCCCGCTTCTCGCTCGATTTCCATTTGCGATAGCTCTCGATGTTGATGACGGGCTGCGAAAAATAGGTGCGGAAATCGTAAGTGCTGTACGGCCCGACCACTTCCGGGACGCCGGGAAAGCTGAGGCCGAAGCTGTGAAGGTTCCGGCTCTGCACCGCGGGGGAGATGCCGCCATCCACCTTGGGCAGCAGGGCGGCGCGACTGCGGATTCGCTCGCCATCGGCATCCAGCATGTCCGCGCGAGAGAGCAAAACGCCCAGGTTGGCCCGCAGACCACGGTCGATCGCGTCACGCAGACTCAGCCGGAGCGGCGATTGCGCTTGCTGGGCCACGGCGGCGATGACGCCCGTGAACAGAAGCGCCGCAAAAAGGAGGACCCGACCGAAGTTTCGCCTCATGATTCGTCGCTCCGTGGACCTGCCGCTTCCGGCGATCGCGGCGACGCTTTCAATCCGCGCAGCACGAATTCCAGGTGAGCGGAGAAATAGGCGTCCAGATCGAGTGGCTGGCGCTTGCCTACCACGAGCATCCACACCACCGCGGCGATGGCGGGAGCGATCAGAATCTGCGGAAAGTCTCGCGCCCTGGTCCGCCGAAATTCGCCGGAAGCGCATCCCTTGTCGAGAACCAGACGAAACGCGGCGAGGCCGGGCTCGATGACTTCCCGCCGATAAATTTCGGCCACCTGCGGGAAGTTGCGGCTTTCGGCGATCAGGAGGCGCAAAATGCCGCGCACTTCAGGACTGCGCACGACCTCGGCGTACATGCGCGACAGGAATTGGCCGAGCAGGTCCTCGGCCGAGCCTTCAGAACCCCTGGCAAAGCCGCCGAATTCCTCGATGAGCGGGCGAATCAGGCTGCGAACGACCGCTTGAAACAGGATTTCCTTGTTTTTGAAGTGGAGATAGATCGTTCCCTTGGCGACACCGGCGCGACGGGCCACATCGTCGAGCCGCGTGGCCGCAAAGCCATGCGCGGAGAACTCCTCGAAGGCCGCGGCGACGATCTGTTCGGCGCGTGGGGCCGGGGCCTTGCGGCGCGGGCGGGGCGAGGAGGCCGGAGGTCTGACTTTCGGCGAGGTTTTCCTGGGCATTGTGGCGTTCCGTCCTTTCGTCCGTTCGTCCGTCCCCAAATGACTGACTAGTCAGTCATATTGGGCGCGAACGAGATCGCCGTCAAGCATTTTCTGACTGACCGGTCAGTCACAGCTTCCGGAGACCATGGGGCACTTTCCCTGCCACACACGCCGTTGGCACCAAATCCATCACTAACAACTACTTAGAAAATCTCCGCTCGGGACTCCTTCCCTTCCCGCCCCGGAAAAAGACACACCTCCGCGTCAATTGACTCAGGGGAATGCGGCCGGCGCGGGGAGGGGTGAACCGGCGCCTATCGCGGCAAGGGAGCCGATCCGACAGGAGAGAAGGGGGAAAACATCAGACGCCAGCGCGCTGCTGCCCGCCGAAGGCCAGGCTCACGACGAAGAGGAGCGCCGAAATCAGCACGATCGTCGGGCCGAGGCCGAGCGCCGGGAAGAACTGCCGGCCAACGACGAAGCCAATCAGCACGGCAAGAACGCTGGCCGCCGCAGATACCAGCAGGAACTGCGAGAGGCTGCCGGAGAATCTGCGCCCGGTGGCCGCTGGCAAGATCACCAGGGCGCTCGCCAGCAACGCGCCCATGAAACGCAGCCCTACGAGAACGGTGAGGCTGAAGATCAGCAGGAAGTACAGCTCGAGCCGGCTCAGGTTCACGCCGGTTGCCGAGGCGAGTTCGGGGGAAATCAGGCTGAGCACGAGGGCGTCGCGGAAACGGTAGAGGAAAAGGATGATCAGGCCGACGGCGAGGGCGCCGAGAAGAAAAGCGGGCAGTGAAAGCGGCTGGAATTCGCCGAACAGGGCTTCGAGCAGATGCTCGTGAGGGGTGACCAGGGCGCCGAGGGCGAGGCCGGTGGAAAAAACCACGCCGATCGTCACGTCGGCCGCGAGGCCGGTGCGCTGCTCGAGGTGCCAGACGAGGAGCGTGCCGAGAACGAGCGTGGTAGCGCCGCCGATGAGCGGATTGATGTGGATCAGCATCGCGATGCCGAGACCCGGCAGCGCGAGGTGCGATAGGACGTCGCTCGCGAGCAGCAGGCGCTTGCTCAGCGCGAAGCTTCCGACCAGGCCCGCGGCGACGGCGAAGAGCACCGCCAGGCCCAGCGCATACGCGTCGCCAGCGGTCATCGCTGCGGCGGCTCCCCGTGATGGACGTAGTATTTCGGCGTCGCTCCGTAGAGCGTTTCGAGCGCCGCGGGGGTGAGCACTTCCTTGGGCGGACCCGCGCAGGTGAAGCCGCGGCTCAGGCATAGGACCGTGGTGGCGTAGCGGAACACAATGCTGAGGTCGTGCGAGACCAGAATGACGGTCATGCCGCGTTCGGTCTGCAGGTGGTGTAGCAGGTCGTAAACGCGTTCCTCGGAAAGCTCATCGAGGCTGGCCGTCGGCTCGTCGAACAGCAAGACATTTGGCTGGCCAAGCAAGGCGAACGCAATCAGCAATTTCTGGAACTGGCCTCCGGAGAGCAAGCCGGCAACGGCGTCCAGCAGTTCACGGCCCAGTCCAGCCGTTTCGGCGACTTTGCCGACTTCGGAACGATCGAGGCCCAGCATCCGCGCCTTTGCCTCGAGCACTTCGCGCACACGCAACGGCAGGCCGCGATCCGGCGCGATTTTCTGCGGCACGTAGCCAATCTGCGTGCCTGGCGCCCACGAGATCGTTCCAGTTGATGGAACCATGCGCAGGAGAGCCTTGAGGAGAACCGTTTTGCCCGAGCCGTTCGGGCCGATGATGGCCAGCACCTCGCCCCTACCCAGCTCGAAGCTGAGATTTTCGAGCACAGTTCGCTCGCCAAACCGGACCGACAGGTTCTGAACTTTAAGCAACGTTCCCATTCGTTCCTGCTGATTTCCCTTCGCGCCGTCCCGCTGGCCTCATAGCAAGCAGGAGGCGATTCGCTCATCGTATCATGCCGTCAACTCGGTCAGTTGGACCAGGAATTGGACAGGGCCAGCCCGAACGGGGAACACGTCCCCAAAACCGTCGGGGAAATCTCGCGGGAAATGAATCAGTGGAAGTCGCAGTATCGATCGATGGAGGCAGAGATGGGCGAAAAAGCCCTGACCTCATCCTCCGAACGGGCCTGCGCGTTCAATGATGGAAAATGGAAAGAGGGGCGCCGCGCACCACGGTCGCGATCCTTTGCGGTGCCTCGCCGAGTGAGAAAACCGTCTACAAGCGGACCATGCAGCGCTTCGCGCAGGTTACTGGTCCCGGCCCCAGCAGATCGCATTTCACGATGTCGGTGGTGCGAATGGCGCCGTAGCCTGCTTCACTCGCAACGGCGACGACGTGCGTTGGGATTTTCTTTTCGGGGCAGAAGACGCGGCGCCGAACGCGGCCCGGTCCCCAGTGGCGGATCGCCAAGGCGGCGGCGACCCAGATTGTCAGGACAACGATAACGGAAAACCACACCCAGCTCATGGTCGTCCTTTCCGCGTCCGCTGCCTCCATTATCGCACCGATTTCCGTCCGCGGCGCGTGCCGCAGTTCATCGGGAGACCGCCAGCAGGGCCGAGGCCCGTCAGGCTCGGTGTGAAGACTTCATGGCCATGGGCCTGAAGTGCGCGGCGGACGCGCTTCCAGATCCAACTGCCGCGCCAAGCCCCATGAACCAAGACATACGTGGACATGAAGTGCCTCCTAGGAATTCAGCGCGGCGACATGAGCACGGACGGCAACGACAGAACAGCCG
>JAGWOX010000215.1 GCA_028877145.1 Acidobacteriota bacterium
TCGCCCCTACGGGTGCATCTAGGATTCGTTTATGGATTGGGTTTTGGTGTGGGGGGCGCGGGTTTGCGTGGGGGGCGCTTGGGTAGGGGATTGAAGGATGTTGGCGGGGGGATGGCGCCGGGGAGTTTTACGGGCTTGATGCCGATTGCGCTGCACGTCATGGGGGCGGGGAACGTGTTGACGACGTTGTCGGGGATTTCGGCGGCGGATGCGGGGATGGGCGCGAGTTTGCCGAAGAGGCGCGCGGGGCTGAATCCACCTAGCAGATCCGTGAGTCGCGGGTTGGCGTCGCGCGGGCCCTCGGGCAAGTACGGTTTTTCGTCTGGCAGGGAAGCGAGCGGGGGAAGATCGAAGAGAACGTCGAGGAACTTGGCGAAGGAGGCGTGGTCGCCGGGGCTCGAAACGATGGCGCCGGAGCGGGCGTAGGGCGAAATCAAGATGAATGGAACGCGCGGGCCATCGCCGCAGGGATGCATGTCGGGGCACTTTTCGAATTGCGGCGGCGGAACGTGGTCGTAGAAGCCGCCGGGATCGTCCCAGGCGATGAGGATGACGGAATCCTTCCAATAGGGGCTGCGGGCGACGGCGTTCACCACTTTGGCGACGAGCGATTCGGAGAGTTGCGAATCGGAATAGCCGGGGTGGTCGTCGTCGCCCATGAAATGCGACTGCACGAACTCGGCCGGGTTCGCCGGCTTCCAGCCGAAAGGATTGTGATAGCCGCCCTTGATGAAATCGACGCTGTGGGATGGCAGTTTCCGTCGGTCAATCAAGGTGAAGAAATCGGTGACGTCGTGGACGCCTTTCCAGAGCGGCTGATTGAGGCGGATGTAGCCGAAATACTGCGGGGCATTGTGATGGGCGATGTAGGAGGGATGGTCGTTGCCCTCGCCGTTGCCGAAACCTTCCTGATACCAGCCCCAGAGCACTGCTTTCCGGTTGAGCTTGGCGAGTTCGCCGATGTCCTGCTGGATGGCGTCGGCATCGATTTTCGCGAGAACCGCTTTGCCGCCGAGAAGAGTGAGCAGGAGCGTGGCATAGGTCTGATCGTACTGATGGACGTGAGGCTCGCCCTCTTCGTAAGGACCCCAGGCGGGATCGAGGTCGTCCAGGACGGGTTCGCCGGGAGCGCCGCTCCCGGGCTTGGCTGCCTGATCCGGATGCTGCGCCCATTGCGTCTGGCCGGTCTGGGCGGCGATCAAGTCGATATTGCCGGGAGTCGAGGGGCCGTACATCGCGTCGAAGAAATGGTCGTAGAGGGCGAAGCGATGGGCGTATAGCCAGAGGAAGGGAATCGTGCGGCAATCCTCATGCGCCATGGAGAGAAGGCCGATCTGGCGGGCGTAGGAGGGCGGCGCGCCGTGGCGCAGCAGATTCTGTTCTTCCACGGAAACGAAACGGTTCATGCGGCCGCCGGCGGATTTGGCGATGAGGATTTCGCGGGCGTGATTCGGGTCGGCGGTATCCGGCGTGGCGATGGCGAAGGGCGTGACCCAGGTCTTGCCGATGGGATCGTATTGGCGGAAGCCGTGGGCGCGGGCCCGGGCGGTGGCGAGATTCTCGGCGCCGGGGAACGTGCCGAAGTAGGAGTCGAAGGAGCGGTTCTCCTGATAGATGACGATGACATGGCGGACATGGGCGCGGAGATTCTCGAGGAATTCGGGAGACCACGTTTCGACCTTTTGGCGCGGGTGCGGCACGGGATTCGGCTTCGCTTGCCCCACGGCCGGGACGGGGGCGAAGGCGAGAGCGGCGAAGAGCGGCGCGGCGAACAGGAGAGATTTCGACTTCATTGCATAACCTCCGGCTTCGGGTACAGACCATCGGGCAAGCCGATTCTTTCTACACCATGGGGAGTGGCGCGGGCTAGTGGATTGGGGGAGTGGAGTGCAGGGGAGACTGATTTTTCACGGATGGGTAACAATGAGGAAATTGGGGAGCGGGTAGGCTTCCCGGCGGGCATAACTTGGTCATCTTGTATATTGTTTCGTGCATGAAAAGGTGCCGCCCTGAAGGGCGGCGCTACACTCATTGCCTAGCGATGCCGCCTTCCCGAAAAATCGGGATACATTCCGGGCGGGGCACAAAGGACTGCGGTTTCGGGGCATGGCACGGAAGTGGCGGTTGAGAGGGGACAACTAAACGGCGATGTGGCTTGATTCGCCGGACGGGTGTACATAGAGTGTTGCGGGCATGGAGGGGAGGAGGGCCGGGGCGGGTTCCGGCTCACTGAATATGGGTAGAGGCGGTCCAACAGCAAACGACTACGCTATGGCCTGGCTGCGGATTACGATCGGATTCCTGTTCCTGATCTTCGCGCAGTACAAGATTTTGGGGAGCGCGTTCATTTACGGGGGCGGATTCGAGGGCTGGATTCACAGCTTCCTGAAGGGCGGCGTCTATCCGTTCATGACGCCGGTGCTCCAAAACCTGGTGCTGCCGCACGCGCGATTTTTTGCCATAGCTGTGAGCTACAGCGAGCTGTGTATCGGCCTGGCGCTCACCTTCGGGATTCTGGTTCGGGCGGCGAGTTTCGGCGGGCTGGTCTACATGCTGGCGCTTCTCTTCTCTTCGAATTATCCGGGCGAGCACGCTCCGGTGTGGGAATATTTCGGGGCGTCGCTCAATCACCTGGTGCTGGCGCTGTGCTTTTTGGCGTTCGGGATGGGAAACGCGGCCCGCGTCTGGTCGATTTCGAATTACGTGCGGCGCAAGTACGGCTCGCAACGTGGACCGGATACGGACGGGGTCACCGCTTATTACGCCGCTCCAAATTCCTTCGGGAAATAAGACAGCCTGGTCCGGGGGCCTGAAGCGTTACCCCGAGAGGACGAAGAACTGCGAGCGGGCGGTTGGTCTGCGATTAGCCTTAAGCTAATAATTATCGGGTCAATGTTCGACAAAAAAGTTTTTTCCCGTTTGCATTGTCCACACGTGGAGAGTAGATTCACTGGCATAGGCGTTGCGAGCCAGCTTCCCCACTCCAATGCTGTTCGGCGGCGTAGCCGGCGACGGCGAACCGTCCACATAACTGACAATGAGCGATCATTCGCGAAACCCGACCGATTTGTCCGGTAGCTCGGTCGGCCGTTTCCAGATACGGAAACGGCTGGGCTCGGGCGGCATGGGCGAGGTGTATCTGGCTGACGATCCGCAGTTGAAGCGGACGGTGGCGATCAAGCGGATGTCGTTGCGATACATGGGCGACGAACACCACCGGCAACGGTTTCTGCGCGAAGCGCAGATGGCTTCACGGCTGAACGATTCGCGCATCGCGGCCATCTACGACGTTTTCGAGCGCGAGGGCGAGATCTTCCTGGTGATGGAGCACGTGGAAGGGAAGACTCTGCGCGAGCGCCTGAAAGAGCCGATGAAGCTCGAGGAATTCCTTCCGATCGCGGTGCAGTGCGCGCAGGGGCTGGCGGTGGCGCACGGCCAGGGCGTGCTGCACCGGGACATCAAGCCCGACAACATCATGGTGACGTCATCGGGGCAGGTGAAGATTCTGGATTTCGGGCTGGCGCGCCGGCTGACCGCGGGGGAGGAAACGGAAGCGTTCGAGACCGAGGCGGGAGCGATCAGCGGCACTGCCGGCTACATTGCGCCGGAAGTGCTGGTGGGACGCGAGTCGGACGAGCGCTCGGACATCTTTTCGCTCGGCGTGGTCTTTTACGAGGCGCTCGCGGGCGAGCATCCATTTCGCGGACAGACGAACATCGCCACGTCGAGCCGCGTGCTGCACGTGGATCCTCCCCCGCCGTCGAGCGTGAATCCAGTCGTGCCGCCGGAGCTGGACCGCGTGGTGATGCGGATGCTGGAGAAGACTCCCGCGACCCGGTATCAGGCAGCGAAAGAACTGGCCGAGGAACTCGACTGGATGGAGCGGAGCGGAACGACGCCGACGATTGTGGGCCTGCCGATTCGGGAGACGCAGCCGGAGGCGCGGCCATCACGCGGGCGGCTGGTTCTGATCGCCACGCTCGGCGCGGTGGCGGTGATCGCGCTGCTGGCGGCGATACCGGGGGTGCGGCGGACGGTGGCCGGATGGATGGGCGCGAGCCCGGGTCCGACAGCGAGTCCGGCGGCGACGAGCGAGCGGCAGCTCGCTGTGCTGCCGTTCACGGCGCTGGGCGGGACGCCGGCGCAGCAGGCGTTCGCGGCGGGACTTACCGACACGGTGACGGCGCGGCTGGCTCGATTATCGGCCACGCACTCGCTGTCGGTGGTGCCGGCGAACCAGGTGTTCTCGAAGAAGGTGGATTCGGCGGACGCGGCGCGGCGGCAATTCGGCGTGAACCTGGTGCTGACGGGCAGTTTGCAACAGGCGGGCGACCAGATCCGGGTGACGTACACACTGGTGGACGCGCGCACGCTGCGGCAACTGAACGCGAACACGGAGACGGCGGCGGCGAAGAACCCGTTCGCGGTGGAAGACGACGTGGCGGCGGGCGTGCTCGAGATGCTGAAAGTGCAGCTCGATCCGAGCGAGAAGAAGACCTACGAAGCGAAGGGGACGGACAAGCCGGACGCGTACGCGTTTTACCTGCAAGGCATGGGATACCTGGAGAATTATACGCGTGAGGAAAACGTGACGAGCGCGATCGACGTGTTCCAGCACGCGCTGGATATCGATCCGCATTACGCGCGGGCCTACGCCGGGCTGGGCGAGGCGTATTGGCAGCGATACGTACTGAGCAACGACGCGAAATGGACCGCGCCCAGCCTAAAGGCCTGCAATAGCGCGCTGACCATGGATGCGAATCTCGCGGAAGCGCACGTCTGCCTGGGCACGGTGGCCAACGGGACCGGAAAGTATCAGGAAGCTGTCGCGCAGTTCCAGAAGGCGCTTGCGATCCGGCCGACCGACGATCGCGCCTATCAGGGCCTGGCGGCGGCATACGGGAAACTGGGGCGGACGGCGGAAGCGGAGCAGACGTTCCAAAAAGCGATTCGGCTGCGGCCGCAATACTGGGCGGGCTACAGCTGGCTCGGCGTCTTTTATGACAACCAGGGACGCTACGAGGATGCGGAGCGGATGTTCCAGCAGGTGGTGGCGCTGGCGCCGGACAGCTTCCAGGGCTACTACGATCTGGGCGCGGTGTACGTGCAGATGGGGGATTTCGCGAAGGCGGTTCCCGCGATGGAACGCTCCATCGCGATCCGGCCCACGGGAACGGCGTACTCGAACCTGGGCACGGCACTTTTCTATCTGCATCGCTACCCGGAGGCGGTGAAGAATTTCGAGCAGGCGACCGAGTACGAGCCGAAAAACTACGTGGCCTGGCGCAATCTGGGAGACGGCTACCACTGGACCCCGGGCAAGAGCGAACAGGCCACCGCGGCGTATCGAAAAGCGATCGAGCTGGCCAACGAAACGCTGCGGGTGAACCCCAAAGAGGTGGATGCGTACAAGGTTCTGGCGGCTTGCCAGGCGATGCTGGGGGCCAAACAGCAGGCGATTGCCGCGACCGCGCAGTTACTGGCTCTGGCGCCGGGCGATCCGGACGCGATGTACATCGCGGCGGTGGTTTACACGCAACTCGGAGAGAAGGAGCAGGGCATCGATTGGCTGAAGAAGACGCTTGCGGCAGGCACTTCGGCGGTGATGGCGCGAAACGACCCCGCTTTCGATTCCCTGCGAAGCATGAAGGATTTCCCTCGCAATCTGGTCAATTGAACATCTAAACGGAGGAGGCAGCATGGACAACAGACCGGGGCCCATTCGTCGTTGGCTTGCATTCGGATCGCTCGTGGTGATGGCGTTCGCTCTCTGCGTGATCGGGGCCAAGACTCAAACGGGAAAGACGATGACGGTAACGATTACGGCGGGGCCGCCGCCGGCGGCTTCTCCCGATCCAGTCACGATATCCAAGAAAGCGGGCGACCAGGTGGAATGGAAATGCGACGGTTGCACCTTCAGCATCCACTTCCCCCAGGGCACGCCATTTTCATCGGGTACGTTCGATAACGCGCATGCGAACTCAGGGGCGGTACAGTCCAACGCCAAGACGGGGTTGTATCACTACGCCGTCACGGTGAACGGGCACACGACCGATCCTGGCGTTCAAGTGAATCCGTAGAGGCTGTTGGGCGCGGAATATCCGGGGACTTGCCGCGCGGGGATTGCGGGGATTTTGGCGGGCAGGACCACGATGTCATGAAGAGGGGTGGGGGTGTGCGTGGCCGGGCCGCTGGATCTTCACAGGAAGTTTACGTGACGTTTGACGAGAATTAATGAGCGCGGGGCAATCTAGGCGAAACGCGTAGTAAGGACACACGGGAAGCCGGCCTGCTCACCAAACTTGTCCGGAGGGAATGACCGGGCAGGCCGGCTGTATTTTTACGACCGGTCAGAGTTGCGTGCATTCGGGGCGCTTAGCCTGGATCTCTGACCGGGCGGATGTGGGATGAGAGGGCAACACCCCCAGGCGCACCTACGGTGCCTCGGGGACCCGTCTTCGCTGACAGAATGTGACTTATTCGATTTTCGGCGATTTTCGCGCTCGCAAGCTCCTGTTTTCAATGCCGCTTTTTTCCGAAAAACTCTTTGCGATGTGGGAGCGAAGGGAACTGGTGCCGAAATGCGGGCTCAGTCCTTTATTTCGACGGACAAGATGTGAATGGCGCCGGTGCCGATATTTTCAACGGTGTGGGGCGGGAGCGGCCCGGACCACTGGACGAAGGGCG
>JAGWOX010000216.1 GCA_028877145.1 Acidobacteriota bacterium
CCCGGCAATTTTACGAATGCCGCCGCGTTGCTGCGGCGCCGATGCCGGAATTCGAGCCCACGGTCAGGACGGCGCTGACCGTGGCTACCGGGAAATCCGAACGAAAAAGGGGATTCCGAGACCAGGCTACGAATCGGCGGTTGTTCCGGCGGGCTGCGCCGCGGCGATGCCGCCGGCCTCGCGCCTGGCTCGCGCCTGAAGGAACGCGCCGATGGTGACGCCCAAGGCGAGGGCGAGGAAGAGCCCGTCGCGCAGAATGGTCCAGCCGGAGAGCGGCTCGGCGCCGGGGCCGAAACAGCCGCAGTTGATCTTCATGCCGGCGAAATAGCTGCGCACGATGACGCCGAAGAAGCCGGCGACGAGCAGCGTGGTGAGGAGAGAAACCCAACGCAGGCCGATGCCGAAGAGCAAGAAGAGGCCGATCGCAAGCTCGAGCCACGGCAGCCCGTGTGAAACGGCCATCACTCCCCAGGACGGCAGGATCTGATACGAATCCACTTGCATCGCAAACAGCATCATCGAAACCGAAAGCGAAGCGCCGGTGATTTTCAACGAGCCTAAAGTGAACGGCGCGCTATCGACCGGGCGCAGCTTGCCGTAGGCCGCGAACAGGAAAATCCCGGCAAGCGTCAACCTCCCGAGAACAAGGAACAGCCTTCGCAACCGGGCTCGCGAGGTGGGTGTCATCGCCGGCTATTGACGGAGCAGAGCGTCGAGATAGCCCCGCAGAATCGGATAGCTGACCACGCCGATGATCGGCGTGCGCTTGCCGCGGTAGGTGATGTACATCGTGGGCGTTTCGTTGATGCCGAGCTGCTGGCCTTGCGTGACGTCGGCCTGCACCGCGCCCTTCACGACGCCGGTCTGCGCGAGAGCCTCGACCTGCTTCATTTTCTCCGGGCTCAGCGCCGAAGCCACCACCGGTTCCACTCGCCCGTTCATTGCCCACTGCGCCTGATGAACGAAAAGCGCCTGCTCGACCTGCGCGAACCGGCCGACGGCGGCAGCCGCATCGGCGTAATAGGCAGCCTGACGGGCGTAGGTGTGCATGGGAAGCGGGAAATCGTGGTGCACCAGGTAAACCTTGCCGCCCGAGACGTACTCGTCGATCAGCGGGCGCAGCGTGTTCATGTAGAGTTCCTGGCAGTGCGGGCACTCGAAATCGCTGTATTCGTCGATGCGAATGGGGGCGTCCTTGACGCCGTACGTCTTCCCCGCGGCGATCTGCACGGCGCTTACCTTCGGCACGGTCGAAGCCACCGGCCGGTGGCGCACTTGCGCGCTCGCGCTGGCGGCGAACCCGGCGGCCAGCAAGGCCATCATGCCCAATACGTTCGTCGTTCGGTTCACCACGCCTCCTCGGTTCCGCGAATCTCCCTAAAACGATTTCATTAATTCTACTCGCGCGGGGCGCTTTCGTCGCGCCGCATCGCTCCCCCCCCTTACTGGCGGAGCAGGGCGGTCAGATAGCCCCGCAAAATCGAATACTGCACCACGCCCACGACGGGCGTCCGCTTGCCTTTGAACGTGATGAACATTGTGGGCGTCTGCTGAACGTTCAACTGCTGGCCCAGACGCACGTCCTGCGCAACCGCGTCCTGGACCTCGCGGGTGCGGGCAAGCTCCTCCACCTGCTTCAACTGTTCCGCGTTCAATACCGTCCCCAGAAAGGGCATGATCTTTCCGCTGGCCTCCCATTCCGGCTGATGCATGAACAGCGCCCGCTCCACCGGCTCGAATTCTCCGATGGCTGCGGCGGCGTCGGCATAATAGGCGGCTTGGTGCGAATACGGGTGCATCGCGAGCGGGAAGTCGTGGTGCACGAGGTAAACCTTGCCGGTCGCCACGTAATCGTTGATAAGCGGCCGGAGCGTCGCCATGTACAGCTCCCGGCAAGCCGGGCACTGGAAATCCGTGAAATCCTCGATCTTGATCGGGGCCGTCGAGACGCCCAGCGCCTTGTTCCGGGAAATCTCGGCAATGCTGATTCTCGAATTCGGTGAATTTGCCGCCCGGCGGGGCTGGGCGGCCGAAGTGACCGCGAAACCTATCGCAAGCAAACTCAAAACCAGTAGCTTGTTCCAGAAACCCGACACCGCGCCTCCTCAGCGTGAAAATCCTTTCTATTCTACCTGAAGCCGATTCCCTGCGTGGGGTTTCCCGCGCAAGAGGATGGTCTGGGAGCCAATGCCGCCAACGCGAACAGCCTCAGTCAGGTATCGTCAATGATGGGAAAGGGATCGAGGAAGAAATCCGCGAGAAGAGGGGATTAATCTTAAAGAGTAAAACTTTTATTATCAGTGCAATACAGTTAATATCGTAATACTTGACAATGATGCGCTCAACTTCTATAATCGCAGCCGGTTGACAATCACCGACTCATTATGCACGATTTGCACTGTTTTAGGAGGCCTTCATGACCAAGATTATCGGAATCGACCTCGGCACAACCAACTCGGTTGTTGCCGTCATGCAAGGCGGCGAGCCCGTCGTCATTGCCAACCAGGAGGGTTCGCGCACGACCCCGTCGGTGGTCGGGCTGACCAAGGCCGGCGAATGGCTTGTCGGCCAAGTGGCGAAGCGCCAAGCGATTACGAACCCGGAAAACACGGTTTACTCGATCAAGCGCTTCATGGGGCGGCGATTCGACGAACCCGAGGTCACCGGTGAGATCCACCGCGTGCCCTATAAGGTGGTCCAGGGGCCGAACAACGACGCGCGCGTGCAGTTGGAGGGCAAGACGTTCAGCCCGCCGGAGATTTCCGCAAAGATTCTTCAGAAACTGAAGGCAGCGGCCGAGGATTTCCTGGGCGAGAAGGTGTCGAAAGCCGTCATCACGGTTCCCGCCTATTTCGGCGACGGCCAGCGCCAGGCCACCAAGCAGGCCGGCGAGATCGCCGGGCTCGAAGTCGTCCGCATCATCAACGAACCGACGGCGGCGGCCCTGGCCTACGGCCTGGACAAGAAGAAAGACGAAACGATCGCGGTGTACGACCTGGGGGGCGGCACGTTCGACATTTCGATTCTCGAAGTGGGCGAAGGCGTGGTGGAAGTGAAATCGACGGCCGGCGACACGCACCTGGGCGGCGATGATATCGACAACAAGATCATCGAGCACATCGTGGCCGAGTACAAGCGCGATCAGGGCATCGACCTGGGCAAGGACCGCATGGCCCTGCAGCGGCTGAAGGAAGCGGCCGAAAAGGCGAAAATCGAACTCTCGCAGGTGCCCGAGACCGAAATCAACCTTCCGTTCATCACCGCCGACGCGAGCGGCCCGAAGCACCTGCAACTGAAGCTGAGCCGCGCGAAGCTCGAGCAGTTGATGGAAGAGATCCTGCAGCGCACGGTGGGCCCGGTGAAACGCGCGATCGAGGACGCCGGCATCAAGCCCGACCAGATCAACGAAGTCGTGCTCGTGGGCGGCTCGACGCGCATTCCGCGCGTTCAGCAGATCGTGAAGGATCTGTTCAGCGGCAAGGAACCGCACAAGGGCGTGAACCCGGACGAAGTGGTTGCGGTGGGCGCGGCGGTGCAGGGCGGCGTGCTCTCGGGCGAGGTGAAGGACATCCTGCTGCTCGACGTGACTCCGCTTTCGCTCGGCGTCGAAACGTACGGCGGCGTGATGACCGTGCAGATTCCGCGCAACACCACGATCCCGACGCGCAAATCCGAGACCTACACCACCGCGAGCGACAACCAGAACCAGGTGGAAATCCACGTCCTGCAAGGCGAGCGGAAGATGGCCGGCGACAACCGCAGCCTGGGCAAATTCCACTTGATGGGCATTCCGCCCGCTCCGCGCGGCATGCCGCAGATCGAAGTCACCTTCGATATCGACGCGAACGGCATCCTGAACGTCAGCGCGAAGGACCGCGCGACGAACAAGGAACAGAAGATCACCATCACCGCGTCCACCGGCCTCAGCAAGGAAGAGGTCGAACGGATGCAGCGCGAAGCCGAAGCGCATGCCGAGGAAGACCAGCGGCGCGTGGCCGAGGCCGAGACGCGCAACCGGCTCGACTCGCTCGTCTATCAGACCGAGAAGCTGGTGAAGGAAAACCAGGAAAAGCTGCCCGAAGCCGACCGCAAGGCGGCGGAAGAGGCCGTCGAGCAGGGCCGGCGCGCGCTCAGCGAAGGCGGCGTGGACAAGATGAACGCGGCGATCGAAGCGATCACGCAGGCGTCGCACAAACTCGCCGAAGCCCTCTATCGCACCTCCGGCGCGGCCGCGGGCCAGCAACCGGGTCCCGAGGCTGGACCGCAGGCAGGTCCGGCCGAGCAGCCGGGCGGCGGACCGAAACAGGGAGAAGTGATCGACGCCGAGTTTGTCGACGTCGACGAATCGAAGAAGCCGAACTGAGCCCGCAGGCGAGGAGACAACCATCGTGACCGAGGCCGGGATCCGCAGGGTGGGACCGCCGCAGGCCATCCAGAAGGTGCGGGAAAACGCATTTCTGGTGCAGGTGCCTGTCTCGGCGGTGCCGAGCGCCGACTGGCGCCGCTTGTTCTACGAAATGCAGCAGGACGTCACGCCGGATTTTCCGCCTCGGTCGGTGGAGGTTTCCGGGCCGTTCCTCCGGTTCCGATCCGACGTGGAGAGCGTTGCGGCGAAGATTCCGGTGATCGACCGCTGGATCGAGCGCGCGAATCAGAAGGAAGCGTCGATGTCCGGGCGGTCGGAAGAGCAGCGGCGGCGGCGCGAGGATCAGGCGCGTGAGCAGCAGGAACTGGCGGCGCTGAACGAGGCCTGGTCGAAGCTGTAACGGCGCGGGTCCCGACGCCCGCACGGTCCGGGAAGCGAACGAGGTTTCCATGTCGCCAACGGCGTCCAAAACCGACTATTACGAACTGCTGGGCGTGAAACGCAATGCCCCGCTCAAGGAAATCCGCGCTTCCTACCGCAAACTCGCGCGCAAATACCACCCGGACCTGAACCCCGGCGACAAGAGCGCCGAGGAGAAATTCAAGCAGATTCAGGAAGCCTACGAAGTCCTCTCCGACCCCAAGAAGCGCCAGATGTACGACCGGCTCGGCTTCTACGCCGAGAACTATCAGGGTGGTCCGCCGCCCGGCGGCCCTTCCGGCGGCCAGAACGTCCAGTTCGATTTCGGCGGGTTCGATTTTGGCGACATGGGCGGCGCTCCCAGCTTCCGCGACCTTTTCGGCCAGTTTTTCCGCGGGGCGCGCGCGGCGACGCACGCAGCCGAACGGCCCGAGCGCGGCGAAGACCTGGAATACCAGATTCGGATCGGTTTCTGGGACGCGGTGCGCGGAGGCGTGCGCAAGATCACGATCACCCGGCTGGCGGCCTGCCAGGTTTGCCGGGGCTCCGGCGTGGCCGGCGGATCCACGACCACCTGCCCGACCTGCGGCGGCAGCGGCCGCGTGACGCAGAGCGCGGGCGCGATGCGGTTCCAGATCACCTGCGGCGCCTGCGGCGGCACGGGCAAGGCCGGCTCCACCTGCCGCGCCTGTGGCGGCGAAGGGCGCGTCAACGAGGCGCAAACGATCGACGTCCGCATCCCGGCCGGCGTCGGCACCGGCTCGCGCGTTCGCGTGCCGGGCCACGGCAATGCGGGTAAGCTGGGCGGCCCTCCTGGCGATCTCTACATCATCACCGAGGTCGAGCCCCATCCGTATTTCGAGCGGCGCGGCAACGACATCCACACTATCGTCCCCATCACCGTCACCGAAGCCTCGCTCGGCACCAAGATCGAGGTGCCCACCATCGACGGCCGCGCCTTGCTGCGCATTCCGCCCGGCACGTCGAGCGGTCAGAAGTTCCGCTTGCGCGGCAAGGGCGTGACTTCGGCCCGCCATCCCGATCATCGCGGCGACCAGTTCGTCGAAGTGCAGGTGGTGGTGCCGCGGCCCATCGACGAACGGGTGCGCAACCTGCTGCGCGAACTCGAAAAGCTGGAGCCGGAAAATCCGCGCCGGGATCTTTTCGAGCGGGCCGGTGTGTGAGAGGAGGCCGAATGGCTCCGCGGGCGAAGGCAAAGACGAGGACGAAAGGGAAACGGAAGAAGAGCCGCGCCGGGTACATGATCAGCGCCGTGGCCGAGCTCTACCGCGTCCATCCGCAGACGCTGCGGCTTTACGAGCGGCTTGGCCTTCTGAAGCCCTCCCGCACGCAGGGCAATACCCGCGTCTACACCGATCAGGACCTTGAGCGCCTCGAGGTCATTCTCACCCTCAGCCGTGACCTCGGCGTCAATCTCGCCGGCATCGAAGTCGTGCTCAACATGCGCGACAAGATGATGGAAATGGAGCGCCAGGTGCAATCGTTCGTCGATTTCGTCCGCGAGGAAATGGCGCGCGAACTCGCCGGCGCGCCGGAAAGCCGCCGCCACAACGCCATCGTGCGTTTCCGCCCCCCAAAGGTCGTCCGCGCCGACCGGTAATCAGCACAAGAAGCAAGAGCTTCCGTAGTGCCGTTCCGTTATTACATCCTGTCATCCTGAGAGGCTGTGACTTTTTCGTGCGTTCGGTTTGGTTTATCGGTATAAGAGGTTCATGAGCCAACCAGAGGAAGTGGCAGTGGGCGAAGCGAGGGGTGCAGTGCGGTTGCGGAAGCCGGAGCGGCGGCAGATGGGCT
>JAGWOX010000010.1 GCA_028877145.1 Acidobacteriota bacterium
CAACCATAACAATCACAAACGGCACTTGTCCCGGCACGATCACGACAAACGTCGTGCTTGGCTCTGGCATCATTGCCGATTCAAGCTTGGGCTCAACTCCCTGCATCACCGTGGGGGCAGATGGGCTCACGATCGACCTTAGCACGTACACGCTGGATCTAAGCGGGGCGGGGTCTGCCGCCGTCGCTATCGAAAACAGTACACACAACAACACGACAATCACAGGCAGCGGTGGCACAATCATCACAGACTACCCTTCCCCTTCGACCACTTCGGCCATCGACATCCAGGGCGGGACCGGCATTTCCATAAATAACGTGACGCTTCAGAATGATCCGGTTAGTGGGGCGGCATGCGCGCAATTCAACCGGACGACCACGAACGGGGGCACCGGCATTTCAATCAATTCGGTGACCGGCGCGAGCCTAAGCGGAAATTCTGTCTATTGTTACCAGTACGGGATTTTCGTCCTGAATAGCACCATCCCGAGCAAAGGTACGGGCTCGATCTCCGGAAACTACCTGGAGGCTGACTCCTACGATATGCTTAATGGAACTAGCGGTGTGTACAGCGGGGGTTTGGTACTCAACAACAGCAGCGGCTGGACAGTGAGCGGCAACACCATTGAGTTCGATGGTGGCTACGATAAGAACTCCACCTGCTTGTATGACGCGACCACTGGAGTGATGTCGTGTGCATTCGGCCTGCAAGTCATCAATTCATCGTCGGCGAACAACGTTTCGAACAACACTGTGAATAGCAATTTCGGCGGCGGCATCTACGCTGACTCTACCACTTCGAACAACAAGTTCGTGGGCGACACGGCATTGAACAATGCCATCTTCGATATCTTCGACGCAGGCAGTCGCAATGGGTGGCACAAGGATACCTGCCTAACCTCTGGAGGGAATCTCGGTTCCCACACGTGTCACTAGGCAAGACCACACACTGAAGTCACAATCTGCAAGAGCAGAAGGGGGCGCGCTGGAACATTCGGCGCGCCCTCAGTTTTTCGCCTGACGGATACGGATGCGGGGCAATTGCAGGAACTCGGATAGGTCGGGGCAGCGGCTAATCTGACTCGCAGGCCAGTCGAGTCAGCGTCTGGAAGTGGTAGCCCATGACGGCCAGGGTCATCGCGGTATCGAAGGCGTGCCGGTAGCGCGTAGCTGCATCGATCAGGAATTTCCAGTAGGCGGCGCGGTCGCGACTCAGGACGCCCTGTTTCAATACCGAGCGGCAGAAGGCGACGTAGTCGGAGAATCGCCGGTCCTGGCGATACACCGGGTGGTATTCGGCCAGGAAGCGGCGAACGCGCTGATAATAGGCCTCGGCGCTGTAGATGCGCTCCAGAATCGACCGATAGCCTTCCACCAGCTTTTCCGGATTCATCTTCGGAATGAAATTCAGCCGGAAATCCATGTTGTCGCCGTGACCCTCGTGCAGGATGCGGCCTTCCTTCATCAGCCGGCGATAGAGCTGCGTGCCGGGCACGGCCTGCAGCAGGCCGACCATGGCGAGCGGAATCGCGCTCTCCTCGATGAATTGCACTTGCCGGTCGAAAACATCATCGGGATCGTTGTCGAATCCCACGATGAAGCCGGCCATCACTTCCATACCGAATTCGCGGATGTGGCGCACGCTATCGAGCAGGCTGCGGCGCGTATTCTGCATTTTCTGTGCCTGCTTCAGGCTGGATTCCACCGGCGTCTCGATGCCCAGGAAGACGCGCGTGAAGCCGGCGTCCTTCATCATCTGGAGCAGTTGCGTATCGTCCGCCAGATTGACGGAGGCCTCGGTGAAGAACGTGAAGGGGCGCCCGTGGCGGTTGTTCCACTCGGAAAGCGCCGGCAGCAGTTCCTTCACCTTGCGCTTGTTGCCGATGAAATTGTCGTCGACGATGAAGACCGATCCGCGCCACCTGGCGTCGTAGAGCAGGTCGAGTTCGGCGGTCACCTGCGCGGGAGCCTTCGTTCGCGGCACACGTCCATAGATTTCGATGATGTCGCAGAACTCGCAATTGAACGGGCAGCCGCGGGAATACTGGATGGCCATGCCGCTGTAATATTTCGGCTGGATCAGGTGGATCTCGGGCAGGGGCGTCTTGGCGAGGGAGGGAAGCCCCATGGCGCGGTAGACCGGCTTTGCCGTTCCGGCATCGATATCGGCCGCGAGCCCGGCAATCAGTTCCTCGGCCTCGCCGATCACCACATGGTCGGCGTACTGGTTCATGTCCTCGACGCTGCTCGTAATCGGCCCGCCCACGACCGTCTTTAGCCCGCGTTCGCGGCAGCGTGCCAGCATGCGCAGCATCGGTTTCTTCTGCACCAGCATTCCGCTGAAGAGCGCAATGTCCGCCCAGTCCAGATCGGCCTCGGTCAGACGGCGCACGTTCGTATCCACCAACCGTTTTTGCCAATGTTTCGGCAAAAGCGACGCCACCGTCATCAGTCCAAGTGGCGGATAAGCGGACCGCTTGCCTTCAAACGGCAGCGCGTGCTTGAAGCTCCAATAGGTATCAGGCCATTCGGGATAAATCAGCAGTGCTTTCATATGCTCTTTCGGCTGTCCGACGCCTCGAAACGCAAAACCAGACTAGTCGGAAGCCGGGCCGGTTGCAAGGGGAATTCCTGCATTTCGACAGCCAATTGGCCTCGAAATACAGGTGATCTGCGGGCCGTTGGCCGCTAAACGCCAATTACTAATCACGGGCCGCATCCGCCCGTGGGGTGATGCCGCTCCACATTCCCTTACGGGTAGGGCTCCCTTTGGACCCCCGCTTTCATTCACACACTGTCACTTCTGACAGTTGAGGAGCCGTTCTCCTGGCTCCAAGGTTGTGTCAGATGCCCACGCAAGAGGCTTGACATGGGAGTGGAGGTTGAAGTGAAACAGGCTACCGCGCCGAGCAAAGCAGCAGGGGAACCAAGGGAAGCGACCTCAATAACCAGGCAGACCAATGCCTCAATTCTTAGGCAGTTGCCATTCGATGATGTCCAGGCGTTCGACGACGTCAGGAGAGGCTTTATGGCGCCCTTGGCGGACGGCGGTGTAATTAAGAACGATCGGGGTCAACCGATTTATGATCTCAGCCAGTTCTCCTTCCTCAGGGAAGGGGCTCCGGCCCCCGACACCGTCAATCCCAGCCTATGGCGGCAGGCGCAGTTGATCATGAAAGGCGGACTTTTTGAGGTGACTCGAGGAATCTACCAGGTTCGCGCCGCTGACTTATCCAACATCTCCTTCATCGAGGGCGAGGATGGCCTGGTTGTCGTGGATCCGTTGATTTCGGCCGAGACCGCGAAGGCCTCACTCGATCTCTATTACGCGAATCGGCCGGAGAAGTTGCCGGTCGTTGCCGTCATCTATTCGCATAGCCACGTCGACCACTTCGGCGGTGTTCGCGGCATCGTGTCGGAGGAGGAAGTGAAGTCGGGAAGGGTGAAGGTCCTAGCGCCGGACCAGTTCCTGGAGCACGCTTCTTCCGAATTCGTGTATGCGGGCAACGCCATGAGCCGGCGGGCCAGCTACATGTACGGGACTTTGCTGCCTGCGGGCCCGAAAGGCCAGGTAGGCGCCGGGCTTGGCCCGACCACCTCGGTCGGCACGATTACGCTGATCCCGCCGACAGATATCATCAAGGAAAATGGCGAAAAGCGCCGGCTCGCCGGCCTCACATTCGAATTCTGGATGGCGCCCAATTCCGAAGCGCCGTCCGAGATGTTCTTCTACATACCCGAGAAGAAGGCTCTATGCACCGCCGAGGACGCCACGCACACGCTGCACAATACCTACACGTTGCGCGGAGCCAAAATCCGCGATCCGCTGGCTTGGTCCAAGTATTTGAACGCAGCCATTCATCGCTGGGGCGGGGAAGCGGAGGTTCTTTACGCGCCGCATCATTGGCCCGTCTGGGGCAGCGATCGCATCGTCGAGCATCTCAAAAATCATCGCGACACATACCGCTACATCCACGACCAGGCCGTGCGACTCCTGAACCACGGCTACACGATGATTGAGATTGCCGAGATGCTCGAATTGCCGGAGAGCCTCGCAAATGTGTGGTCCACTCGCGGCTACTACGGCAGCTTCAATCACGACGTCAAATCGACGTACGTCAGCTACCTCGGCTGGTTCGATGGCAATCCGGCAACCCTGCACCCATTGTCGCCGGTCGAAGCGAGCAAGCGCTACGTCGAATTCATGGGCGGCGCCGAGGCTGTCTTGAACAAGGCCATGGCTTATTTCGATAAGGGCGAATATCGCTGGGTCGCCCAGGTGGTGAATCACGTCGTGTTTGCGGAACCCCAAAATCAAGTCGCGCGGAACCTGCAGGCTGACGCCCTCGAGCAGCTTGGATTCCAGGCGGAGTCTGGCCCGTGGCGTAATTTCTACCTGACTGGAGCGAGGGAACTTCGCGAAGGCGTCCCGAAACTTCCCTCGGTCAGTACGGCAAGCCCCGACGCCATCCGCGCCATGAGCCTCGAACTTCTGATTGACTGGATTGGCACGCGGATCATTGGCCCCAAGGCCGCCGGTAAAACGATCACCCTGAACGTGAAGTTCACCGATACGGGCGAGGAGTGCGTGATCCGTCTGGAGAATGGCGCGCTCAACTCCGTGATGGGTAAGCAGGCCGAACGCTCCGACGCGACTATCACACTGACACACGAGATTCTGGAAGAAGCACTGCTCGGCCGTATCAGTCCATTGATGGCGATCACAACCGGCAAGATCAGGGTCGAAGGCTCCGTGAGCAAGATCACCGAACTCGCCTCGCTCTTGGACACTTTCGATTTCTGGTTCAACATCGTCACGCCGAACGCGGCGTAAAGCACCTCTGTCGGATCTGTCGGCGCGTCGGGCGGGACGAGCAAATGCTCGCACGTACGGCGCGCGTCCCTCTCTTTCCCACAGGGCCCGCTCGTCCCTATGCCTGCCCGGCAAGCCGCAATACAGGAAGGCAAAACCGGTGTAAAATCTGCGCCACGCAGCGGCGGTTCGTAGCCCCCTTGGTCCAGTTTCCATTCCAGGAATGGACCGAGGAGGGTGGTTTGACGAGAGATCGGGTGGGCACCTCTCGACGGCGTGAGCGGGCGGGTGAAATAGGTTTGCGGGAGCCACTGACCTGAAAACGATAGGCAGATATGAGGTGGGGACCCAACTTGGCCGCGGAGCCATGGGCGAGGTGTACCAAGCGCGCGATCCGCTGATTGGCCGCCCGGTAGCGCTGAAGGTCATTACCAGCGGCTTGGCAGGCCAGCCCGAGTTGCTTGACCGTTTCTATCAGGAAGCGCGATCGGCCGGAACACTCCAGCACCCCAACATCGTCACGATTTACGACCTGGGCAAGGAAGGCGAACTTCCCTTCATCGCTATGGAGTATCTGAGCGGTGAGAGCCTGGAGAAGATGATCGCGCGCCGGCAGTCCATGGCGATTTCGAGGAAAGTGGGCTACATCGTCCAGACGTGCCGGGCGCTCGAATACGCGCACAAGCACGGCGTTGTGCATCGCGACATCAAGCCGGCCAACATCATGGTGACAGCCGAAGGCGTGTTGAAAGTGGTGGATTTCGGCATCGCGCGCCTCGTCGACGCCTCGAAGACACAAACCGGCGCGCTCATCGGCACACTCGGCTACATGTCTCCGCAGCAGCTTCGTGGCGAGCGGGCCGACGAGCGTTCCGATATCTGGGCGGTCGGCGTGATGTTTTACGAACTGCTCGCCTTTCAGAGGCCGTTCAGCGGCGACAATCCGGCGGCCCTGGTATTGAGCATTATTTCGAGCGAGCCAGCCCCGCTCGCGAACGCGGCGCCCGGCTGCCCCGCGGAAGTCGAAGCCATTATCTTCCGCATGCTCCAGAAGGACGCGTCGCGTCGCTATCAATCGATGGAAGAAGCATTGCTCGACCTCGATCCGGTTTGGAAGCGGCTGCAAGGGGAGCAGGTCAACGAGTTGGTGGCCCGGGGCGAACGGCTTATTGAAGAACGCGAACTGAAGCAGGCGCAACTCGTGCTTCGCGAGGCGTTGCAGGTTGACAGCACTTGCCAGCAGGCCAAAGCGTTCCTCGACACGATAAGCCGCGAACTTCGCCGGCAGGACGCGCTGCCGCAGGTGCAGGAGCGTATCGGCAAGGCGCAAGATCTGCTGGCGGCTGGCCAGTGGCAACAAGCGAGGGCAGAAGCCCAGGCGGCTCTGAACCTTGATTCCATGTGTGAGCAGGCGAACGAACTGCTGGCCGCAGCGGAGCAGGCGATTCAGCGCGCCGATGAGATCGACAGGAAACTTCGTATGTCGAAAGAGCGGCTGGCGGCCGGAGAACTGACCGACGCCGATCGGACGTTCGAAGAGATTCTTACGCTCGACCCGAAAAATCAGCAGGCGAGGGAACTCCGCCGACAGGTTCGCGAGGAGATCGATCGGCGTGACCATCGCAAGCAGGCAATCGCGCGAGTCCACGGTCTGATCTCGGGAGGGTTCTTCGAGCAGGCTGTCGGTGCAGCCGATGTGGCGCTGGCCGATGATCCGGGCAATGCCGACCTGCTTTCCTTGCGCGAAAGCGCCCGTGTCGGCCAGAGGGAACAGCAGCGGCGAGACGATCTCGACAAGCGAATTCGCGAGATAGAGTCCCGGATCCAGCGCGACGAGTTGACCGATGCGATCGATTTGGCGCGAGACACCATCGCCACGCTCGGAGCCGACACAAGGCTTGCCCAATTGCTTCAATCCGCCGAAAGCGAGCGCCAGCACCGGGAAACGAGGAAGGCGCAGAATGAGAAAGTGGCCGAGGCGCAAACGCTGCTCGATGCAGGCAAGACGCTCGAAGCATCGCAAGTTCTCGACCATGCCATCGCCACGCAACTGCTCAACGCCTCCGATCCGCGCGTCGACTCCTTGTACGGAGAGGTCGAGAAGAGAAACAAGAGGGAGCAAGCGGCAATCGCTCCGCCTCTCACGCCAACCGTGCAGCCCCAGGCTGCGCCGTCGGCCGCGCCAGTGGCGAAGAAGCGTTTCCCCTTGGGCATCACTGCCGCTGCGGCGGCCGTGCTCCTCCTCGCTGGCGGACTCTATTTCGCGTTCCATCATCGTTCCGTTGTGCCGCAGACGCGGAGCGACCTCAATTTGCCCGGATCTTCTCCATTGCCGGCACAAGGCGGCTCGCCGCAGACGCAGACGGAATTGAGCCAGCCGCCGTCCCCGACTGCGCAGCCACCCGTCGATCCTTTGCGTCAGCAGCAACAGCAATTCATGGAGCAGGCGCAGAAGCTAGTCGTCGCCGGCCAATTCGATCAGGCGCTTGAAGTGGTTGATCGCGCGTTGAAACTCAACGGGCCGCTGCAAACGGACCTTGAACATTTGCGGGCCAGCATCCAGAAGGCTTCGAGCGACAAGGCCGCTCGAGCCGCGCTTCAGAAGGAAGACCAGCTTTGGAACACGGCTGTCGCCGCATTTGGCCGAAATGATTTCCCAACGGCCACGCGCGATTTCCGCCGGGTGGCTGCGATGCGGAACGGCGTTCACCAGACCGAAGCGCAAGATTATCTGAACAACCGGATTCCGCAGGCTCGCGCCGGCCGGCAGCTTCAACAGTTAATCGGTGAATTTGGCGCGGATTCCGGCAACAAAGCCGCTCTCCAACAGCTTCAGGGACAATTCCGAAAATTGGAGAATGTCGGCGGGACGGTCGGGAGCCAGGCGCGCGACTACGCCGAGAACCGGATTCCCGCTCGCATCGACGCGCTTCTCCAGCCGGCGACAGCTGCGGCGGGTTCGCCAAGCGCTCCCTCAGCTGGCAATGGAGGGAACGTGAAACCCGCGGCCGAGGTCAACGCCTACAATTCCTTTCTCGCGTTGCCCTCCAATCGTCCACAGGACATCATTTCGAGTGGCGAGACTTTTCTGAAGAATTATCCGCAGAGCCCCAACGCCGGTGTGGTGTATTCGCGATTGACCCGAGCGTATCAGATCACGGGCCAGGACCGGAAAATGTTGGAAGCGGGACGAAATGCGCTGAAGGTGAATCCCGACAACGTCGACGTTCTCTCCTCCCTGGCCTATTCGATTCCCCGTCATGTCGATGTAAAAAATCCGGCCAGCGGGCAGCTTTTGCTGGAAGTGAAGCAATATGCCGGGCGCGCAATCTCCTTGCTGTCCAAAATGCAGAAGCCGGCCAATCTCTCCGAGGAGCAATTCACAACGGCTCGGAACAGCGAACTTGCCGCCTGCCACAGCGGTCTTGGACTCATTGATTTCTATCAGAACAACATTCCGGGAATGATTGGCGAGATGGAGCAGGCGGTCAGCCTGAATCCCAGACCCAACTCCGAGGACCAATATCTGCTGGGCGTCGCCTACGCGAAGGCCGGACGTTGGTCCGACGCGGAGAACCCCTTGGAGGAGTGCAGCGCGAATTCCGGTCCGATGCAACAGCGCTGCCGCTCCGAACTGGCCGACGTGGAAAAGAACGTTCCGCCGCCCAGTCTTTTTGCTCTTCACAATGATTGCTTGACCGTGGTGGGCGGGCCGGCTGGCGGCAATGGGGCAGCGGCCATCGCGGCGCTTCACAACCACTGCAGCCAGGCGCTCTCGGTGATCCCTGTTGTGCTGAACCCGAAGGGCAAGGGCGGCGATGGAGACTGGTGCAAGGTCGACGGCAACGGCTCGCAGCTCGTCCAGCCAGGAGGCGATCTCGCACTGGGCGACTCTTCGCTGGTTTATTGCGAGAAGTCAAATTGTTCCGATGTTCATGTGAAATGGAACGCCACGTTCGCCTCCGATCATCAGCGTACCCCCGCGCCACAGGTGCAAATCTCGCACAAGTGCCCCAAGGCACGCTAAGCCAACCACCGGGCCCGGTGCGCGCAGTTGACAGGCATCATCGCGCAATGTAATTTTGATTCGCATAACTCGGGCGATGGAGTTCGCCCTAACCGTCCTTATATGGGACTGATGACTCCTGGCCGCTCGCTGGCGACCGGGAGTTTTTTTATGCCCGGCGCCACGGGCGTGCGGAAAGTGGATATAAGGTGCGGATCTTTCTTCTTGTTGTTTTCGGCGCCGTGGGTACGCTGGCCAGGTACGGCCTGCAGGGAGTGGTACAGCACCGGGTCAACTCGACGTTTCCAGCCGGAACGCTGACGGTGAATTTGCTTGGTTGTTTCCTCTTGGGCGGGGTGGCCCAGTACGGATTCCACCATTTGACGATTCCGCCGGAATGGCGGATCGCCATCACCGTGGGCTTTTTCGGTGCATTCACAACCTTTTCTTCTTTCAGCTATGAAACCGTTCGTATGTTCGAGGATGGGGCGTGGTCAAGTGCCGCTTTTTACGTTGGCTTGAGCCTGATCGGCGGATTACTGGCGGTAATGCTGGGCATACGCCTGGCGGATTTGTTGTAGCGGAAGGCGGGTCACTTATGCATTCTACGGGAAGCTCGGTTCCTACCCTTGGCGGTCCCGGAGGGCGGATGCACGAAAGATTTGAAGGCGAACGCACGCTGATGCGCATCCACATTGGTGAATCGGACCGGTGGCATGGCAAGCCACTCTACGAAGCCATCGTCGAGCTGTTGCGCCACGAGCATTTCAGTGGAGTCACGGTCCTGCGCGGTGTCGGCGGGTATGGTTCCTCCAGCATCTACCACACGGAAAAGGTTCTGCGTCTCTCACAGGACCTGCCGATCGTGATTGAGGTCGTCGAATATACGGAGCGGATCGAGCAGATTCTGCCTCGTCTCGATGAGATGATCGAAGGAGGCTTGCTCACTCTCGAAAAGGTGCGCGTGATCCTGTACCGTCCCAAGAAATAGCATCCGTTTTCGATGGGGCAGTCTCGCAACGCACAATCGGCGCGCCCTGGCATCGGCCAACGCCTGCTCGGCGATGCGGCAAACCTCATGAAGCAGCTTTCGGATTTCCACTTCCGGAGGAACCACTCGCTGCCAAAAACAAAGAGAGCGGCTCTCCGCTGGGCTGGTCGACGGTCGGGACGATGCGATCTGCGGGGGTCGGACAACTAGGCACAATTCTCTTCGGGAGTGAGGGGAGAGCAAGGGAGCCAGGCCTTCGGTGGTCTGGCTCCCTGATTTTTTGAGCTAGGCTTCGACAATGGGTCAAAGCCCGTACCCAGACTCGACTACTGATCCTGTTTGTAATTCTGGACCTGCTGCACGGTGATGGTGGCTGGGCCGACACAAGCTGCCTCGCCGTTGCCGCCGTTCAGTATGTTCCAATTCACTGTGATGGTGTGCTCTCCCTGCCCGGGATCGGGGTAAACGAAGTTGAACGAATGGGCCGATAGGGTGCTCTCGGTGAGCGTGATGCAGGTGGTGGTGCAGGCGGAAAGCTCACTAAGGAACGTGGCGCTGACCTGGATAAAGCGTTGATCATAGATGACGTAGCTTCCCGCCCCCGAAGTTGCCGTTTCTGGTAACACCGCATTGCCATCAACCTGCACGCTGACGCCGGCGCCGATGTTCTGGGTGGATGTGCTGTTGTTCTGACTCAGTTTGTTACTTGTGTAGAGACCCGTGACGAGAGATGGAGTTATCAGGAGAGCTGCCTGGCCAGTGTTGGGAGTCTGAATTGTGTCGGAGAACAGTTGGCCGGGATTGCTGCTGCCGCCACTGAGTGTGCCGTCGGAGTTGCTGATGGCACATTGACTGGACTGCTGGTCGAAAACGCTATTCCCACTGCTTTGGGCCCATGCTGCTGGCCCCGCGAAGAGAAATAACGCCGAAACGAGTGAAATGACAGCTAAGTTTCGTTGCATGTCCACCTCATCAAGAAAGCAAAGATGGTACAACCCCGGTGTATATGGCTTGGAATGAAGTTAGGAGGGGTTCTCCCGCCTGTCAGTACCCGACGGCAGAAAGCTTGCCGAATGTATAAATCCCTTAGTTTTGGTACTTTCAGACATTCGTACTGTTGCCCGATTCTCAGATGTGGCGACGTTCACGACGGTACTGATTGACGCCCGGTGGAGGGGAATCTACCATGCCGGTATGGAAAAGCGCTGGAGCTTTAGAACGCGTCTGGCGAGCTTGGGACTGTTAGCGTTCGTTTTTCTCATTGTTACGCCAGGTGCGCGGGCGAATTGCCGCACCGCTGATTGCAGAACATTCCAGAAAGTGCTGGCCGAACGCAACTCGGGCTTTGCGATCTTGCGAGGGGTGGTGCTCTCGCGGCAAAGCGACAGGCAGCCGAACGAGTACGCTGGAAAGGTGAAGCTGCCGGGCGCGGAGCGGTGCACGGTGGAAGTGGTGGGAGGGAGCGAGATGTACCTGTGCGTATTCCCGCCCCAGACATACGTGAAGATGATCGAGGAATACGATCGCGTCGTTGGCGATGTGAAAGAGGCAATTCCTTCGAAATGGGTCACTTGGGAAGACAAGGGGCAAGTTCGCAAGGGCGGCCCCGGTCCTGCCAGGGCTTTTCGGGCAGGACCCGGGCGCGGCGCTCCCGTGGTAGAAATCGTGACCCTGATGCCCGCGAAGAAGCCGCCACATTTGGCCCTGGTGGTCCACCGGGGACAGACCGCAGCGGCCGTGGCCAACTAACCGAGACAATTGACAGGCAGAGCCCTTCCAGCGAACCGGATCCGCGGTTAGCCGCCTCGTTCCAGAAATGCCGGGCCCATCCGCCTCACGTTGCCCCGAGATGAGCTTTTCTGTCGGCACTGTTTACCAGACGGCCCAGCGCCCTTAAAAAAACCTGTCCCCAAGGCTGCCAGCAAGAAGCGAATCCGCACGAGCGACCCCGCCGCAAGCCAGTCTGATGCGGGCCTAAGAGGTCAAAAGGGAGAATTTCGGAAACCACTGGTTCGGGAATAATGGAATCGCGCACCAGCCTGTCGGTAGCCGATTCAGTCACCAGCCTATCGGGCGGATGATCCAGCGGCACTTGCCGCAACGATGGGTACATTTCGGGTACAGGCGGATGGCATGTGGATTAAGCGTTTGGATGGTGCCGGGGGACGGAATCGAACCGCCTACGCCAGCCTTTTCAGGGCTGCGCTCTACCAGTGAGCTACCCCGGCACGGGGCAAACGATGATTCTAAGGCAATGAAGCGACGGAGGCAAAGGAGCCTTCGCGGCGGAGATTTCGCAATCTCGTTACATCAAGCACCGCTCCGGCAGCCACGGCCGGTGACTTCCTGACCGTCGGACCGGGTCCCGCCAAAGCCGCCTATCGCACTGTTGGTGGGATGCTCTGCAGCTTCAATTCCACCGCTCGGAGCATGAACACGTCTTCCCGGTTGTACAGGAGAACCTCGTCGAGAAGCTTCCGGTCCCCCGTGTCACAATATTTGCGCCACGTCTGGACCGCCCACAAGCCATCTTTCCCGGGCAGATCCCTCACCAAGCCCAACTTCTTTTCCACTTCTTTCAGTCCGCCGTAAAGGCCGCGCCGCCAGCATTCGGGCACCAGATCGGTGTGCTCGAATTCCCGATCGAGCACGATACCGAAATGCGTGGCGATCACCGGAAAATCGAATCCGACCGACCGCTTCACATCGTCGGGCAGCGAACGGCCGTTGTAGGTGACGATCCTACGCACGCCGCCGAGCGTCAGCAGCAAATTCTCCCGGCTCAGGTCATCGCCGACGAACTGAAAGAACTGTTCGCCCGATTCCCGCTCAACCCCCGATTCACCGTCAGGCTCGGCGTCCAGGATTCGCAGGCCGAGAATCGTGATGTTGTGGTTCTTGTGATCGCGGAACAGCCGCTTGTCGTTGAACGGCCCGACGTAGTCGGTTTCGATGTCCAGGTAGGCAATTTTCATTTGTGATCCGCTGCTCCAGTCGTGGCCAGCGGCAGATAATGCGTGATTTTGCGCGAGCAGGCAAGGGGAACTGTGCCAGGCGGGCGCGAGCCCATGTCGGCCGCCGGGAAGACGCATCATCGTGAGGGCCCTCACGATGACTTGGCTTCGGCATCCTTCCCGACACACTTCGTCGGGACTCACCTCGTTCGTCGCAAAGTGCTTCGCTCAGGAGGGCAAGGCGTAAGAGTGTGCGCCGCCGCGCTCCCCGCAGTGGCTCAGTGCGGCGTTTCGTCCCATTCCTTCATCCAGTCGCGCTTTTTCAGGACCTCGCGCGGCCGAGGGCCGTCGGCGGGGCCAACGATCCCGTCCTTTTCCATGATGTCGATCAGGCGCGCCGCGCGTCCATAGCCGATGCGCAACCGGCGTTGCAGCGTGGATGTGGAAGCGCGGCCCATCTCGCAGACCACGCGCACGGCATCGTCGTAGAGGTCGTCGTCGACTTCGCCGTCGGCGTCCGCCATCTCCCCATCATTTTCGGCGGCCACTTCTTCCGCCTCCGCGTCTTCCTTCGGCGCTTCGAGCAGTTCCTTGTGGTACGCGGGCTGGGCCTGGGAGCGCCAGAAGTCGCACACTGCGACGATCTCGTCCTCAGTGACAAATGGCCCGTGAATGCGTTCGAGCCGCGAGGAACCAGCCGGCAGATACAGCATGTCGCCGCGCCCGAGCAACGATTCCGAGCCGTTCGCATCGAGAATCGTGCGTGAATCGACTTTCGTGGCCACGCGGAATGAAATGCGGGCAGGGAAGTTCGCCTTGATGAGCCCGGTGATGACATCGACCGAGGGGCGCTGAGTTGCCAGGATCAGATGAATGCCCACGGCGCGCGCCATCTGCGCCAGGCGCGTGATCGATTCCTCCACGTTGTTCGTATCAACCATCATCAGGTCGGCCAACTCGTCGATCACGATCACGATGTACGGCAGCGGCGTTTCGGGCGGCTCTCCGCTAGCTTCGGGCTCGGCCGGCACGATGGATTGTTTCTTTTTGCCGACGACGCGGTTGTACTGATCGATGTTGCGAACGCCGCGCTTGGCCAACAGCTTCAGCCGGTTCTCCATTTCCCGGGTGGCGTTGCGGAGCACGTTCGATGCCACCTTCGGATCGGTGACGACGGGCGTGAACAGATGCGGAATGTCCTCGTAAAGTCCCAATTCCAGCCGTTTCGGGTCGATCAGGACCAGCTTCAATTCCTCCGGCGTGGCCTTGTAGAGCATCGACATCAGCATCGAATTGATGAAGACGCTTTTGCCCGTGCCGGTGGCGCCGGCGATCAACAGGTGAGGCATCTGCGTGAGTTCAGCGGCGCGGATGTGGCCGATCAGGTCCTTACCGAGCGCGATGGTGAGCTTCGATCCCGAATTGATGAACTCCGCCGATTCGATCACCTCACGCAGGGCGATCGTTTGCCGGTGAACATTCGGCACTTCGATTCCCACCGTGGCCTTGCCGGGGATGCGCTCGATCAGAATTGATTCTGCGCGCAACGCCAGGCAAAGATCCTCCGCCAGCGCGGTGACGCGCGAGTATTTGACGCCGGCTTCGGGCTTGAATTCGAACGTTGTGACTACCGGCCCGGGATTGATCTGCGTCACCTGCCCGGCGACGCCGAATTCGATGGTCTTCTGTTCAATCGCGCGGGCGCAGCTCTTCAATTCGTCCTCGTCGAATTTCTCGGATCGCTCGGCCATGTGCAGCAGCCCGGGCGAAGGCAGCCGGAAACTCGTCTGATTGCGTGCGATCTTGGGTCCGGAATTGCGGTGAGAGCCTGATGCCTCGAACGTGACGACGGGAGGGTCGCCGCCTTCTTCGCGCCCGCCGCGCGGCCGGATTGTTGCCGGGGCCTGAGGCATCGTAACCACCGGCTCGGCATCCTCGTCGATTTCCGCCGGTTCCGGCCCGGGGCCGCGCCGGATCTTCACAGGGATTTGCGTCGGCACCGGACGGCGGCCTTCGGTGCGAATCTTTTCGAGTTTGCGCTTCTGTTTGGCTTCTATCCGCGCTGCCTGCCAGTCGTGGAAGCGATCCATGCGTTGCGCGATCCATTCGGCCGGCCAGAAGCGCCCAAACCATGCGGCTGAGCCTGTGAACGAGAATTTGGTTGTCAGGAACAGGGCCACCAGCAGGGAAGCTGCGGCCACCAGATGTGCTCCCAGCGGATTGAACACGGCGACGAGCCCTCTCGCCGTGACCGTTCCCACCAGCCCGCCCGGCTCGAGCGTTCCGCTGATGCGCGGCAGCGACAGCAACCCCCCCAGCGCGTCCGCCGAGAAGACCAACAACAGCGCTCCAATCACTTTTGCCGCCGGCGAAGGTACCGGCTTGCTCCGCAGCCAGCGCACCGACAGTAATCCCAGTGCCACCGGCAGGACCAACGCCGCGTAGCCGAGCAGTTGGTAGAGCATATCGGCCAGGTACGCCCCGAACATGCCGATCCAGTTCCGCGCGGGCTGAGAAAAGGCGGATGGCGCGGCCACGTCGAGCGAAATATCCGACGCGTGATACGACACCAGGCTCAACAGCAACAGAACGGAGATCGTCAGCCCGACGAACCCGGCCAGCTCGTTCAGGCGACGGTTTTCGGTTGGGTTCAGAAAGCGCACCTCTAGCTCCTGGCCAAGGGAAGGCACTAGCGGAAGCGGTCGACTCCACGCGCGGGCGCTATCGCGCGTTCAACTGACGGAGGACGAGCAGCTTGAGGATAGCGGGTCCACCCGGAACCCGGTAGGAAATAAAAGGGTTGCGATGCGTAACTGCAAATAGCGCGAGGGAACCGGGACGGCGACGGCTGCCCTTGCGGAGTTCTCACGTTACCCACCCCCGCACGGAACCCGCAATGCCGCCGCTATCCGGTAGGAAAGTCACACCGCCTGTGGCCTTTCCCCGACACACGACGGCACCACGCCACCACTGTCTTACATTCGAGGCCTCCTGAAACGAACGGAAGCAATCTCCTTCACCATGCGGTAGGCATCGGTGCGATTTTGGTAATAGCGAGGGTAGACGGAAACGGCCCGATATCCGAGTTTTTGCCAGAAGGCGATTGCGGGATGATTGTTCAGGGCCGTTTCCAGCTCCACCATCCTCACCCCTGCCTGCGCCATTTGCTTCTCGATCGCGGACATCAACGCCGATCCCACCCCGTGTCGTCGCGCCTGCTCGCCCACGTCTATCGTGATCACGTGCGCGTACCAGTCTTGCCACACTGCAATGACGAATCCGGCGATCTCCTGGCCGAGGAGCGCGACCAGGCAGCGCGATTCGGGCAATTCCAGGTATTCACGCAGCATGCGGCGGCTGTAAGCAATACCCGGCTCGTAGCAGGCGCGGTCGATGCGATAGAGCGCCTCAAAATCGCCGGGCTCATAGGGACGCAAGGTGAGCTTCACGTCAGGCTCTCACGGAAATTCAAGTGTACTCCCGCCCATCGCGAGCGCACAGAGGGGCTAAGCCTGAGGCGGAAGAACCGGGCTTGCAGAGTTCAGATTTCGAGGATGACAGGAAGCACCAGTGGGCGCTTCGACGTCTGTCGATTCAGATAGCGGCGCAGATCGGCGCGGATCTTTTCCTTGATGACGGTCCAATCCGCCGTTTCGTCGGCATTGGAGCTTTCGATTGTTCGCAGCACCACCTCGCGCGCGCGGCTGGTCAGTTCCTGCCCGTCGTCGGAGGGAACCAGGCCACGGCTCACGACCTCCGGCAGGCCCTCCATGCGCCCGGTGTGCTTGTCGATCGCGATGATCGGGACAACGACGCCGTCTTCGGCCAGATGCTGGCGGTCGCGGATCACGGCTTCCTCGATCTCCTCGAGCGAGCCGGAATCGACGCAGACGCGGCCGGCCGGCACGGTATCGCGAATATTTGCCTTTTCCGCGGTCAATTCCACCTGCTGCCCGTTTTCGACGAGCAGCACGCGCCCAGGAACCATTCCCGTTTGCTCGACCATCGCCGCATGGCGGAACAGCTGCCGGTATTCGCCGTGCACCGGGATGAAGTAGCGCGGACGCACCAGGTTCAAGACCATCTTCAATTCTTCCTGACTGGCGTGGCCGGAAACGTGGATGGGCTGTCCAGCGCCGTCCTCGTAATAGACGAGCGCGTGACGGCGGAACATGTGGTCGATCATCCGGAAGATCGGCTTTTCGTTGCCCGGAATGATGCGCGCGGAGAGGATGACGGTATCCGAGTGCTCGACCGAAACGAAGCGGTGGTTATCAACTGCGATGCGCGAAAGCGAACTGAGCGGCTCCGCCTGGCTCCCGCTGACGAGCACGACCAGCTTCTTCGGATCCATCTCCTTGATGTTTTGCGGCTTCACGATCAATCCGTCGGGAATACGCAGCCGGTTCAGGTCGTGGGCGATCTCGACGTTGTCGATCATGCTCCGGCCCACGAACGCGACCTTGCGCCCGAGCTTCTCGGAAAGATCGATCACCTGCTGAATCCGGTGCACGGAACTGGCGAAGCAGGAGACCAGCACTTTGTGCGGCGCCGCGCGAATCAGGTCTTCGAGGCGGGGCAGGACTGCGCGCTCGGAAGGGGTATGTCCCGGCCGCTCGATATTCGTGCTGTCGGCCACCAGGGCCAGCACTCCTTCATCTCCGTACCGCGCGAGCGCGGGCAGGTCGAACCGCCGGCTATCGACCGGCGTCGCGTCGATCTTGAAGTCACCGGTATGAATCAGCGTGCCGACTGGCGTGCGAATGGCAAGCGCGACGCAATCGATCGTGCTGTGCGTCACCTGGATCGGCTCGATTTTGAACGGGCCCACTTCGAACGGCTGGCCGGGAACGATCTCGCGCAGGCGCGCATCGTCGAGAAGTGCGTGCTCTTCCAGTCGGCGGCGAACCAGCGCCAGCGTGAACTCGGTGCCGTAAACGGGCACATCGAGGTCTCGCAGAATGTAGGGGATGGCGCCGATGTGGTCTTCGTGGCCGTGTGTCAGCACGATCGCCCGCACGGCTTCACGGTTCTGCTTCAGATACGTGATGTCGGGAATGACGATATCGACGCCCAAAAGCTCGGCTTCGGGAAACATCATCCCGGCGTCGATTACGATAATGTCGTCGCCGTAGCGGACGACCATCATGTTCAGGCCGAACTCGCCAAGGCCACCAAGTGGAATTAAACGGAGAGAATGATCACTCAATCGGGGTTTTACACCTCATCAATGCACTATCGTACCACACCCGGCCGCATCCCCGGCCCCGTAGGGGGGTGATTGCGGGGAATCCAGTCGCAACGGCCAAGTCCTGGAGGAATCAGCCCGACAACGGTGAAAACCGATCAGTAGCTACGGTCAGCGGATTCCTGGCCCGCGCCTTTTGCCGATCACTCCAAATAGTTTTCCCGCGCCGCGAATCCATCGGCGCCAGAAAAATTTCTGCGCAGTTCCATATCGCGGCTTTCTCTGTGTAGTATTAGGGCCTTCGAGTCGCTCCGCGAAACCCTGGCGGAAGCCCAGTTGCCTATGTGAGGTGGAAGAATGGCCAAGCCGAAGAAAACCAAGACCGGACGCGTGCTCCACGACCCGATACGAGACAAGCTCGTGCCGATCGAGCCTCTCGATCTCGGCAAGATCCGGTCGGTCGACGATCTGGTGCGCGCCATGGGTCGCACAGCGTTCACCGCGCGGCAGGTGGGCGACGCGGCTGATGTGCTCGAGGCCATGGCACGCGACAAGGATTGCTTCGTCGTCCTCACGCTTTCGGGCGCAATGACGGTTGCAAAGATGGGTCTCGTGATCGCCGACCTGATCGATTCCGGCATCGTGAAAGCCGTTGTATCTACGGGCGCGCTGATGGCTCACGGGCTCGTCGAAGCCGCCGGCCGGTCGCACTTCCGCTACGACCCGAAAATGGACGATAAGGAGCTGTTCCTTGCCGGCTACAACCGCGTCTACGATTCGATCGAGCCTGAAGTGAATCTCGATTACATCGAAGGCATCACCGAGGAAATCCTCAGCGCTTGGGACGCGGCGGAAATCATCTCCAGCCACCTGCTCCTCGAACGTGTCGGCGAATACCTTCTCAAGCGTGCCCCCGGCCGCGGCATCCTGAAATCGGCGCGCGAGCGCGGCGTACCCGTCTACATCCCGGCGTTCACCGATTCTGAATTGGGCATCGATCTGGCGCTCCACAATCGCTGGAGGAGACAGAACGGGATTGAGCCGCTGCGATTCGACTCCTACGAGGATTTCGAGCATTTCGCAGAACGCATGCTGGCGCAGAAACGCCGCGGTATTCTCACGATCGGCGGCGGCGTCCCGCGCAACTGGTCCCAGCAATTCGGCGTCTACACCGAACTGATGATCCGTCGCGGCTTCCAGGAGCCCGGCGACCTCAAGCGCTACCACTACGGCGTGCGCATCTGCCCCGAACCGGTCCATTGGGGCGGCCTCTCCGGCAGCACCTATTCCGAAGCCATCTCCTGGGGCAAGTTCGTTCCCCCCGAAGAAGGGGGCAAATTCGCGGAAGTGTTCGACGATGCTACCGTAGCCCTCCCGCTGGTCGCCGGGGCCGTCTTCGAGCGCGTCGGCTACACCAGCGCAAAGAAGCCAAAGCGCCGCCGCGGATGAACGCGGATTTCACCCAGGCGGCGGCCTTCGAGGTTCACCGCACAATTGCTCTTTTGGGATCCTTCGCCCCGATGCCTTCACGGATACGGGGCGGCCCGTATTGGAAGAATCGGACCGCTTCGCTTCAGGATGACAGCGGGGGTCATGTATCCGCGTTGATCCGTGGCTGAGGGTTTTAGAGGTCTTCTTCCGCGAGAAGAATGGCGGCGGCGACGACCGTCGTCCATAGCCCGCGCTTGTCGCCCACCGCCGACTGGGTGATGTTCATCGTGCGGACGATCTTGTTCGAGATGCGGTAGACGTCCTTCTTCTCGTCCCACGACAGCTCCGGGTCGAACTCGACGTTGAGCGTCGTGGCCAGCATTTCCGCGGCCAGTTCCTCGCAGTATTCGCCGGCCACTTCCTCGGTTTCCCCGAACGAGTGGTGCTCGGACAGGTAGCCGTACATCGACCTGTCGCTGGGAATGGCGATGCCGATCCCGGCGGCGATGAGCCGGTGCGGCTCGCGGGTGGAGTTTTCGCTCAGAACGGTGAAGGTCACCTGGCCGGGCTTCAGATACTTCAATCCTTCACTGCGGGAGATGAGCTTGGCTCCGGGCGGCATGATCGAGGAGACGCGAACGATGTTGCAGGCCGCAATGCCGGCAGACCGCAGGGCCAGCTCGAAGCTGCTGAGTCGTTCCCGGTGCTTTCCCACGCCTTTCGTCAAAAACAGTTTCTTCGCAATGAATGCCATAGGTTGTGCGCGCAAAAAAAAGGCGCGACGAAAATTAGCAAGAAGCAAAACCGCTGTCAATGCACTTCCGCTACTATTCCCATCTTAATGTGATCCCGCCGCCCGGCGCCCGGTTTTGAACTCCCCGCCGGAGGCGCGGCGGACCCGCCAGCGGCGGCCCGGAGACCCCTCCGAAAACGATGCCGGCGTTCGTCCGCTTTCGGCCTCGCGCAAAAGCATCTGCCGGGCCTCGGCTGGCGCCACCTTCCAGTTGCCATCGGCTTTGGCCGGGACAGGGTGGCCGGAGCGGAGGTAGTTGATAATCATCGTGCGCTCCTCGTGGCTCGACCTGTAGACCACCGGCAAGCCCAACAGCACCCTGTAGCCGCCGCCGCCCGCGTAACGATAGTTATTTACAGCGACGCGAAGCTTTTGGGAGGGATCCAGTGTCCGCCCCCGAAAGCGCAAATCGACGATCCGGTCGCCAACCGGCCGCGTCAGGTCCACTCGGTAGCTGACTCCGGCTGCCGAATCGGCGTTGTAGCTCGGCAATCTCAACTCCCCATTCTCCGCCGGCCAGGCAGGGAAGAAGCGCGCCGCTTGCTCGAGCGCTTCCCTGAGCTGGGCGCCGTTCATTTCCACCGTGTAGAGCCAGTTTTCGTAGGGGTAGAGAGCAAACACCTCTCGGATGGTCACCGGCCCTGCCTCCCAGCGTGTCGATGGCATGAACATCGTGGCCAGGGATACGTCCGCTTTCCCATCGGCCAGCTGGACGCGATGGATCAGGTCCACCAGTGCGTTGTCGTCCACGCGCCCGGCGGCCCCGGAAAGCGGCTGGGTGATTTTCGCGATCACGGTACCCAGGTAGCGTTCCACTTCGGCATGGTAGGGGGCATCAATCCGCTCGATGCTGGGATCGGGGGGCACGGCACCGGTCACGGGAATCAGATGAGAATGCTTATCCGCCACCTGCCAGTGGCCCGAGGGGTTGCGCTGCATCGTGACGTCTGCCTCAGCCAGCGATTCGCCCCAATTCTTCGCCTGCGCCATCAGGACGCCATGCACGAATAACTCCGGCATCTGAAGATGAGTATGCCCGTAGAAGAGCACGTCGATCTGAGGCACCTGCTCGGCCAGTTCCCAGGCCACGTTTTCGTCCGGGTAGATGACTTTGTATTCGCGCCCGGTCTTCGGGTCCCTGTCGAGGCCAGAGTGCACAATCGCGACCACCAGATCTGCCTTGCGCCGCAGTTGGGGAACGATCCGCCGCGCGGTATCGACGATCGATTCGAACTGGTAACCGCGATAATGGGCTGGAATCTCCCAGTGTGGCACCGCCGGCGTCACGAAGCCGACGATCGCCACCCGAACACCAGCTACGCGCTTGATTACATAGGGCGGGAAATATCCGGGCCCGCGAGTGTAGCTCTCGCGAAGGTTCGCTCCGAGCCAGGGAAAATTCGCCTGGCGGTGCGCTTTCCACAGGACGTTCAGGCCAAAATTGAATTCGTGATTGCCCAGCGCGACGGCGTCGTAATCGAGAGCGTTCATCGCCGCGATCACCGGATTCGGCTTGGTCGTGTCCTGGCGGGCGAAGTAGTATGCCTCCGCCGATCCTTCGATCAGGTCGCCACAATCGAACAGCAGCACGTGGCGGCGCTCAGAGCGAATTTGCCGCACCAGCGTCGCGATCTTCGCCAAGCCCCTGTTCGCCGGCCGGTCTTCGACGTCGCTGAACGGCTCGAGGTGCCCGTGAATGTCGGTCGTGCTGAGCAGCGTCAGCCGCACGGTCTGGACCGAAGCCGCCGAGCGCCCACGCGGCCGCGCCAGACTCGACCCTGCGAGCAGCAGGGAAGCGATCGCTGTGGCGCACGCGGCAAGCCGAACACGGAAACAAGTGGAACGCAAGAACCCTCCTCAATTCTTGTTTTTCCGCCCCCAGCAAGGCCGGACGCGGAAAAAAGGAGCAAGAAGCATTGTAGCTTCCCGCAACTCCAACAGCTTGTGAAATGTCTGTGACAGCACGGAGGGCTTCTGTTCGGCGGCGGGCTTCAGTCCTCAAAATGCGCCCTTAAAGCGCGGCGCCATACTGAGGATCAATGTAGCTGCCGAAACGCTTTGTTCGTGAGCGAACAGTCCAGTCCCGGGGGCGGACACCCGCTCTCGCCCTTCTCTCTCTGCTATCTCCCCCAAATCGTTGATTTCGTGAGCCGTTACGGTCCGCCCCCTTCTGGCCATGCAATTGCCCACAACTATACCGTCATGCGATATAGTCTATCGAGCGACGATAGAATGTTTCGTCGGCCGCCAGCTCGAAACAAAAACTCGGCGGCAAGAGGATCATCCCGTTGAGAAGAAAAGACGCAACCCAATCTTTTCTCCCCCTGACCCCGGCGATGTTCCACATTCTGCTGGCCCTCGCCGACGGGGAGAAACACGGCTACGCAATCCTGAAGGAAGTGGCGCGGCGCACCGAGGGAAAGGTGCGTCTAAGCGCCGGCACCCTTTACGGCAACCTGGCTCGCCTCGAGCGCTCGGGAATGATCGCCGAATCGGGCCGCCGGCCGGCCATCGGGCTGGATGATGAGCGGCGTCGGTATTATCGACTAACCCCTTTCGGGCGCGAAGTGGCGCTCGCCGAGGCCCGGCGAATGGAAGAGGCGCTCTCGCAGGCGCGAGCTAAGCTGCTGATCCACAAGCCGCAAACCACGTAGCGAGGTTTGACGCAATGCCGCAGAGCCAACCTTCCCGCTCGCAAAAATTCTTCCGGATTCTCCTGCGCCTCTTTCCCTTCGATTTCCGCGGGAATTACGGCGGCGAAATGGCAGGCCTCTTCGATGAGCAGCACCGCGAGGTCGAGCAGCAAGGCGGCCGGATAGGCCTTCTCAGATTGTGGACCGAGGCGATCTGGGGAATTCTCCGCACCGCCCCGCGCGAGCATTGGGACATCCTCCGTCAGGACTGCCTTTGCGCCTTCCGGATCATGCAAAACAATCGCGGCTTCACCGCCATTGCGGTGCTGACCCTGGCTCTCGGAATTGGCGCTAACACCGCCATCTTTAGCGCCGTCGATGCGGTCCTGCTGCGCCCCTTGCCCTATTCGCAGGGCCAGCAATTGGTCTTCATCCGCGAGCAGGCGAGGAAGGTGGGGGTCGACGACATCCAATGGTCGGTTCCCGAGATCAAGGACTATCGCCGTCAGAATGACGTGCTATCCGCCTTGGTCGAATACCACTCCATGTCCTTCACGCTGTTTGGCCATGGCGATCCCGATCGCGTGAAAACCGGTGTCGTCTCCTGGAACTACTTCGACGTGCTCGGCGTCAGGCCTTTGCTCGGCCGCTCGTTCCGGCCGGAGGACGACCGCATTGGCGCCCCTCCAGTGCTGTTGCTCAGCAATGAATATTGGCGCGCCAAGTTCGGCGCCGATCCGAATGTGGTTGGCCAGACGTTCGAGATGAACGACAAGGTTCACACTGTCATCGGTGTTCTGCCGGCTATCCCGCAATATCCGCGGGACAACGATGTCTACATGCCCACCTCGGCCTGTCCCTTTCGGTCCTCCAAAGAAATGATCGAAAGCCGCGATGGGCACATGATGGAGGTCTTCGGGCGCCTGAAACCCGGCGTCACCCTCGGGCAGGCCCAGGCCGATTTTTCCACCATCGCTTCGCGACTCGAATCGGAGTACCCGAAATCGTACCCGGCCAACTTGGGATACGCGGTCGCTGTCGCGCCCTTGAAGCAAACCCTCTCCCATGGCGCGCAGCCGACGCTGCTTGCTCTGCTGGCGGCGGCGGTCTTTGTCCTCCTCATCGCCTGCGCCAACGTTGCCAATCTCACACTCTCCCGGATGGCGAAGCGCGAACGCGAATTCGCCGTCCGCACCGCCCTCGGAGCGGGACGCATCCGGCTGCTGCGGCAACTGCTCACGGAAAGCTTCCTGCTCGCTCTTCTGGGCGCGGCGGCCGGGCTGTTGCTGGCCTACGTCAGCCTGCCCCTCCTCACCGACTTCGCCGCGCGGCTCTCGCCGCGCGCCCGGGAGATTCGGATCGACTCGGGCGTCCTTTGGTTCACTCTTCTTGTCGCTTTCGGCTCAAGCATCGTGTTCGGGTCCATTTCGGCGCTCTTCTCGCGGGTGAACCTTAACGCTGGACTCAAGGAAGGAGCCACGGCTTCCGGGACAGGACGGAGCCAAAACCGTGTCCGAAGCGTTTTGGTCGTTTCTCAGGTGGCATTTTCTTTCGTGCTCCTGATTGGAGCGGGCCTGATGCTCCGCAGTCTTGTGAAAATGCTCCAAGTGAATCCGGGCTTCGTCTCGCAACGTGTGCTGGCGATGCGCATTAACTTCAACTGGTCGAAATACAAAACAGCGGACCGGTATCCCGAACTCGGAAAGAAACTGGTCGATCGCATCGAGACCGAGCCCGGCGTAATCTCGGCGGCCGTGGCTTCCAGCTATCCCCTCCAACCAGAGCTGCTCTCCGGCGGTCCCAGCTTGAACAGTTTCCAGATCGAGGGCCGGCCGCTCGGTCCCGGCGAGGCGCCCCCGATCGCCGATACGGTGGATGTCTCTCCAGCATTCTTCCGGACGTTGGGCATCCCTTTGATCCGTGGGCGCGAATTCCAGCCTTCCGATGACGCGAAAGAGTCCAAGATCGCCGTCATCAACCAGGCGATGCAGCGCCGGTTCTGGCCGGACGAGGATCCGTTGGGCAAACGCGTCTCTTTCGATGACGGGAAAAACTGGTGGAGGATCGTAGGAGTTGTGGGCGACGTGCGCGACCTCGGTCTGGACCGCAAACCAGCTCTCCAAGCGTACGTCTGCCTGGCGCAGGGAGGCGGTGTGGGGACTCTCCTCGTGCGCACCGCGATGGATCCCGCGGGCATGGGAGATTCGCTCACTCGGGCCGTCCACGAGGTCGATCCCACCACGGCGGTTTCCGAGGTCCTCACGCTCGACCGTGCCCGTTCCGAATCGCTTTCCTCGCCGCGCACCACCGCCAGCCTGCTCGGCCTCTTTGCCGCGCTTGCGCTCGTGATCGCCACTGCGGGCATCGGCGGCATTCTCGCCCTGATGGTCAGCCAGAGGGTTCACGAAATTGGAATCCGGATGGCCCTGGGCGCGCCACCATCGGAGGTCCTGGTCATGATCCTGCGGCAGGGCCTGCTCTTGGCGTCGCTGGGCGTGGCGATCGGCTTCGGCGGCGCACTTGTTCTCACCGGACTTGTGAAGTCGCTGGTCTTTGAAGTGACTCCCACCGATCCGGTCACGTTCGTTGCCGTGCCGCTTGTTTTCATCACCGCGGCGGTGGTTGCCAGTTACGTGCCGGCGCGGCGTGCGGCATCGATCGATCCCGTCGTAGCTTTACGCTGCGAATAATCCGTCCGTTCAAATCCGTTCGGTCGCATGGTTGATGCTCCTTTCAGCAGCTTGCCAAGCGCGACTGTGTTTCCTATACTGACGCTTCGGATTGTCGGGACTGAAGAATCGTTCAAAAAAAGATGCCAGCAAAAGCTGCCGCCACCGCCGAAGTTACGCCCGAAGCCACAACCGTTCCCGCCGCGGTTCCCAGTCGGAGTTATATCTGGGACAAGCTGCATTCGCTGAGCGGCATCGTGCCGATCGGAGCGTTCCTCGCCGAGCATTTCTGGTCCAACAGCTACGCGCTGGTCAGCATCGACCGTTACAACCAGGCTTCCTACGACCTCCAGACGATTCCCTGGCGCGTGCCCGTCGAAGCGCTGCTCATCTGGCTTCCGATTCTTTATCACGGCTTTTACGGCGTATACATCTGGTCGAAGGGCGAATCGAACCTGAGCCGTTACGGCTACGGAGCGAACTGGATGTACGCGCTCCAACGTTGGACCGGGCTCATCGCCTTCGTTTTCATTGGCTGGCACGTCTACGTCGAGCGCTTCATGACACAAGGACGGTCCACCTATTTCGATGTGGCGACGACGATGGCGAATCCGCTCTACCTGAGCTTTTACGTCATCGGCATCCTCGCCGTCTCGTTCCATTTCGGCAACGGCCTTTGGCAGTTCGCGAATAAATGGGGGCTGGTGGTGGGCCGTGACGCCCAGCGCAAGGCCGCCTGGATCACCGGCGCGATCGGGGTGCTCTTCGCCGTCGTGGGCCTGCTGATCATTTTCGGCTTCGTTTTCCAGTGGCGGCCGTTCCAGTTCTACGCACAATGAATCCGACACGAGTCATTCTTATCGGTGGTGGTTTGGCGGGCCTGATGGCCGCGATTCGCGTGGCCGAATTGGGGCACGCCGTCGACCTGTTTTCGGTCGTACCGGTGCGCCGGTCGCACTCGGTCTGCGCCCAGGGCGGCATCAACGCAGCCAAGAACCTGAAGGGCGAGGGTGATTCCACCTGGCAGCATTTCGATGACACCGTTTACGGCGGTGATTTCCTCCAGAATCAGCCCCTCGTCAAGGGAATGTGCGAGGCCGCTCCCGGCATCATCGACCTGCTCGACCGCATGGGCGTCACCTTCAACCGCACGCCAGAAGGCCTGCTCGATTTCCGCCGCTTCGGCGGCACGCTCTACCACCGCACCGCCTTCGCCGGGGCCACGACAGGCCAGCAGCTTCTCTACGCGCTCGACGAGCAGGTGCGCCGGTTCGAGGCCGAAGGCAAGATTCGCAAGCTCGAAGGGTGGATGTTTGTCTCTGCCGTGCTCGACGACGCCGGCGTCTGCCGCGGCGTCACGGCCGTTAGCCTGCGCAGCGGCGAAGTGCGCGCGTTTCCCGCCGACGCGATCATCGTCGCCACCGGCGGCATCGGCTCCATCTTCCGCCAGTCGACGAATTCCGTCGCCTGCACCGGATCGGCGCAGTCGGCGCTCTTCCAGCAGGGCGTCAACTATGCCAACGCCGAGATGATCCAGGTGCACCCCACCGCGATTCCCGGCGAGGACAAGTGCCGGCTGATCAGCGAATCGGTTCGTGGCGAGGGTGGCCGCGTCTGGGTGCCTAAGACGCCCGGCGACACACGTGATCCGCGCGCGATCCCCGACGCGGAGCGTTTCTATTTCCTCGAGGAATGGTATCCGAAGTACGGGAACCTGGTGCCGCGCGACGTTGCCACGCGCGCTATCCACAAGGTGGTGTTCGAGGAAGGCCTCGGCATCGACGGCAAGGCGATGGTCTACCTCGACGTCACCCACCTCCCGCGCGAAATGCTCACCCGCAAGCTCGGCGGCGTCCTGGAAATCTACGAGAAGTTCGTGGGCCTCGACCCGCGCGACCATCCGATGAAGGTCTTTCCCGCCCAGCACTACACGATGGGCGGTGTCTGGGTCGACAACGAGAACCAGGCGACGAACGTCCCCGGCATCTACGCCGCGGGCGAATGCGAATATCAATATCACGGAGCGAATCGCCTCGGCGCCAATTCGCTGCTCTCCTGCATCTACGGCGGCATGCTCGCCGGTCCGGCGGCCGTGCGCTATGCGCAGAATCTCGCCAAAGGCTCGGACACCGTTTCCTCGGATGTCTACGAGCGCGAGCGCAAACGCCAGGAAGACATCTACGAAAAGCTGCGCGGCCAGGAAGGCAGCGAGAACCCCATCACCATCTGGAAGGAAATGGGCGAGACGATGACGCAGCACGTCACCGTGATCCGCTACAACAAGGATCTCGAAGCGGCCGACGCGAAGCTCGCCGAACTGCAGGAGCGCTACAAGCGCATCAATCTGGCCGACCGCGCCCGCTGGGGCAATCAGAGCCTCCACTTCACCCGCGAGCTGGGCAACATGCTCGTGCTCGCCCGCCTGATTACCCAGTGCGCGGCCTTGCGCAACGAATCGCGCGGTGCGCATTACAAACCCGATTTCCCCGAACGCGATGACGAGAACTGGCTGCGCACCACGCGCGCGGAATACGACAACGGCAGCTTCAAAATCCACCTCGATCCGGTGGATACGTCGCTGATCACGCCGCGCAAGCGCAGTTACAAAAGCTGAGGGCGCGAAGGCAGGATAACGATCGATGGCTGAAGGCAAAACGATCGTCGTGAAAATCAAGCGGCAGGCGAGTCCGACCGAGCCTGCGCGCTGGGAAGAATTCTCCGTGCGCTGGCGCCCAAACATGAACGTGATCGCCTGCCTGATCGACATCGCCGAAAACCCGGTGACCCGCTACGGCAAACCCACCACGCCGGTCAGCTACGAGGCGAACTGCCTGGAAGAAGTCTGCGGCGCCTGCGCTGTGGTCATCAATGGCCGCTCCCGCCAGGCCTGTTCGGCCCTGGTCGATCATCTCGATCAGCCCATCCGCATTGAGCCGATGTCCAGCTTCCCAATCGTGCGCGACCTCGTCGTCGACCGGTCGAAAATGTTCGAAGACGCCAAGCGCCTGCGTTGCTGGGTGCCCATCGACGGCACCTACGACATCGGCCCGGGTCCGCGCATCGCGCCCGAGCGCCAGCAGGTTGCCTATGCCCTTTCTCGCTGCATCTTCTGCGGCAATTGCCTCGAAGTCTGCCCGAAAGTGAACGAACACAGCGATTTCGTCGGCGCCGCCCTCATCAATCAGGTGCGCCTGTTCAATATGCATCCGACCGGCGCCATGCACGCCCACGAGCGCCTCCAAGCCGTCCGCGGCATTGGCGGCATTCAGGAATGCGACAACGCCCAGAACTGCGTGAAAGCCTGCCCCAAGGGCATCCCGCTGACCGAATCGAACAACGACGTAAATCGACAGGCCCTCCTTGACGCCATCTTCGGCTGGATGTTCCGCTAACGAAGCCCTGATCCCTGGCGCAGAGCGACCCGCCCGCCAATCCCCATGGGCAGCGACCCACTTTCCTGTCATGCTGAGCGAAAAGGTCCGATTCTTACAATACGGACCGCCCCGTATCCGTGAAGGCATCGGGGCGAAGCATCCCGTGAGTCACGCTGTCCTAACCCGTTCTGCCTTCTTGCGCCGTCCTCCCAATTTGCGCGAAACTAGGCGCCCAGTTGGAATCTGAGGTGTGCCACGAGGTGTCCGAATGCGACTTGTCGCCGCGCTCATTCCCAGCCTGCTGGTCCTCGCCCTTCCGCTGATGTCCGACCAGAAAAAGTCGTACCCCATCTCCAAACAAGCTCACGACCTTCATTTCAGTTCCATCGTCATCGATACGCACGACGATACTACCCAGCGCCTCTACTGGGAGCACTTCGACCTCGAAACCCATTCCGACGTTGGCCAGATCGATATCCCTCGCATGCGTGAAGGCGGCCTGGGCGCGATCTTCTTCTCGCTCTGGTCGCCGGGAACGATGACGGGGGGCGCTGCGGTCCAACGCGCCATCGACCTGATCGACTCCGTGCGCGAGCAGGTAGTGCGGCACCCCAACGACCTGATGCTTGCGACCACGGCTGAAGATATCCGCCGTGCCCACGCCGAAGGGAAGATCGCGGTCCTGATGGGCCTCGAGGGCGGCCACATGATCGCCGACGATCTCGGCGTTCTGCGCACCTACTATGCGCTCGGCGTTCGCTACATGACGCTCACCCACACCGTGAATACCGACTGGGCCGATTCCTCCGGCGACAAACCCGCGCACAACGGCCTGACGCCCTTCGGGAAACAGGTTGTCCTCGAAATGAACCGCCTGGGCATGCTCGTCGATATTTCCCATGTCTCCGATAAAACGTTCTGGGATGTAATGGCCACGAGCAAGGCTCCTGTCATTGCCTCCCATTCCTCGTGTCGCACCCTCTGCGACGCTCCGCGCAACATGACCGACGACATGATTCGCGCCCTCGCCGCTCACGGTGGCGTCATTCAGATCAATTACCATGTCGGCTTCCTCAGCCAGGCCTACCGCGACGCGGCGAGGAAAATCCAGCCGGAAATCGATGCCGCCAACAAAAAGGTCGATGAGGCCTGCGGCGACGATCTGCAATGCCAGGTTTGGGCCGAGGCGCGCGTGAGTGATGAATTCACCAAGGAAGGGAAGCTGCCTCCGGTCAACTGGGAGTTGATCGTCGATCACATCGACCATGCGGTAAAAATCGCTGGCGCCGACCACGTCGGCCTGGGCTCCGATATGGATGGCTCGATCATGCCGGTAGGAATGGCGGACGTCACTCACCTCCCGCAGATTACGCAGGCGCTGCTCGATCGCGGCTATTCGCCCGAAGACATCCGGAAAATTCTCGGGTTGAACACTTTGCGGCTGTTGGCACAGGCGGAACAGGTCGCGCGGCAGATGCAATCGGCCGGCCACGAGTAGTGTAAAATACAGCGGATTCGGGGAAAAACAGGGGAGTTGACAAAAATGAGATACGTTCGCTTACTGGCGGTGCTGGCCGCGTTCGCACTTCCGCTTTCCGCGCAAGAAAAGCCTGCGCCCAAGCCCACCCCGGCGCCGCATCCGCGGCCCGCGCCCGGACTCTACATGACGTTTGACACCTCGATGGGTGCGATCCAATGCCACCTGTTCCCCAAGGAAGCGCCCGTCACCGTGCACACCATCGTTGGCCTCGCCACGGGCCACATGTCGTATATCGATCCGCGCACGCACAAGAAGGTGGTGGGCAGGCGCTTCTACGACGGCCTTACGTTCCACCGCGTGATCCCGAATTTCATGATTCAAGGCGGCGACCCGCTCGGCACGGGCGAAGGCTCGCCAGAGGGTCCCGGCTTCCCGTTCAAGAATGAGACGTCGCCGAATCTCACCTTCGACGTCCCCGGCCGCCTGGCTCTGGCCAATGCAGGCCCGGATACGAACGGCAGCCAATTCTTCATCACCGAGGTTCCCGTTCCCCGTCTCAACGGCGGCTATACGATCTTTGGCCAGTGCGAGGACCTGGACGTGGTGAAAGCCATCGCGCGCGTCCCGCGAAACATGGGGAACAACCGCCCCCTGACGCCGGTCGTCATCCGCCACGTCTACGTTCACTACGTACGTCCCGAACCCACAACGCACCACACAACACCAACCCATCACCACCCCGCCGTGCGCCACTAACTCGTGCGGTTACGGTAGACAAGGTCAGCGCTCTCCTGACCCTGAGCCTTTGCCATGTAGCGGTGGGCTTCCGCCAGCCTTTCTCAAGAGTCTGGCCAGCGAATCGCCCCGGCGTAGATTGGAAGGGTTAAGGAAGTAAAAGGGCACTGCCCGTAGGGGCGACCCGGTGGGTCGCCCGCATCTAGTGCCAATCCCCGGCTACGGCGCTACTCGTGCCGCAGCGCCACCATCGGGTCCACGCGCATCGCCCGGCGAGCGGGAACGTAGCAGGCCCCCAGTGCCACCAGAACCAGCAGCAAAGGCACCGCAACAAACGTCACCGGATCGGTCGCGCTGATCCCGTAAAGAATGTCCGAAAGCACGCGCGTCACGGCGAACGCGCCACCGAGGCCGATTCCCACCCCAAGGAGCGCCAAGCCAAGGCTTCTTCCCAGCACCAGCCGCGCGACGTCGCGCCGCTGCGCCCCAAGGGCCACGCGTATTCCGATCTCATGCGTGCGCTGGTTCACCGTATAGGAGATCACGCCGTAAATCCCCACACACGCCAGCACCAGCCCCAATAAACCGGCCAGTCCGAAGAAGTCGGCAGCCAGTTTGGGCAGAATGAGCGCCGGGGTTGTCGCCTCGTCGATCGTCTCCAGGCTCAGCAGAGGAACTTTCGGGTCCAACTGGCTGGCGATCCTGCGAATCGCGGGCAAGGTCCCCGCCGGATTCCCGGCTGTTCGCACCACGATCAACCGGTCAGAACCATCGTGCTGCAGGATGCAGCGATAGACGAACGGACGCGCCGGTTCTCCAAGGGTGCGGTACTTGCCGTTGGCAGCCACTCCCACAACGACGTAATCCTTCTTGTCATTCTCAAACAGCAGATGTTTCCCGATGGGGTTCTCGCCGGGCCAGAAGCGCTCGGCGAAAGTCTGATTGACGATGGCCACGGGCGGAGCCGTGTCGACGTCCTGGCTGGTGAATGGGTGGCCGCGAAGAATCGGGATGCGCATGGCTGCGAAGTACCCGGGGCCAGCATCGTTGTCGTCGATTTGTGGCCAGCGATCCTTCGGCGCTGCCGCCTTGTCCGGTGTTGTGACGCCATCCATTTCGATATCGAAGGAAAGAGGAAGATTCGAGGCGTAGCCTGCGTCCACGACGCCCGGCAGCGCCCTGACGAGCTCTTCCAAGCTGCGATAAAAGGCGGTGGCCTGCTCCGGCTTGTAGCCTACGATTGTCGGCAGAAATGTCGCAGTGACTGCGTTGCGGCCGTCGAAGCCCGGTTGAACGCGATAGGCATGCATCACGCTGCGGAGCGCAAGCCCCGAGCAAATCAGGAGGAGAAGCGAAAACGCCATCTGTGCCACGACCAGTCCGTTCAGCAGGCGGTGCTTCGTGGGCCCTCCCGCGCCGGTTCGGCCTTCCTCCTTCAATGCTCCCGCGGGGCTGGTGCGCGAGGCCGTAAGCGCCGGGGCCAGCCCGAAAAGCGCGGTGGTGAGCGCGACTACCAGCAGGGTGAACAGCAGGACGCGGAGATCGATCCGGATTCCCAGCACCACGTTCAGTTCCGTCATCAGCGGCAGGGAATTGAGCCCGCGAAGCAGTTCGCGGTTGAAGGCGAACGTCAGCGAAACCGCGAAAGCCCCTCCAATGACCGCCACCAGCAGGCTTTCCGTCAGCAACTGCCGCACGAGCCGCAATCGCCCCGCGCCCACGGCCATCCGCACGGCAAGCTCCTTCCGGCGCGATGTGGCCCGGGCCAGGCTCATCGCCGCCACGTTGGCGCAGGCGATCAGCAGCACCAGCCCCCCCACCACCATTAGTACCAGCGACGCACCGTACATCTGCTTGTTCACGTCGGGCAGCAGCTTCACGTCGTTCGCATGGAACAACGCGACTGTCTGGTCCTTGTCGGTCTTGGGGTATTCGTGCGCCAGGCGATCGGCGATGGTTTTCAGTTCGGCCTCTGCCTGGGCCATCGTCACGCCGGGTTTCAGACGTCCGACGGTCCAGAGTTGATAGCTCTCGCGCCTGTCCATTGGAGTGTGCGACAGAGCTCGCATCGAGTCGGCGGTGATGGGCACCCAAACTTTGGGCATCGGCAGCAACGAAAGGCCGTGGAAATAGGACGGAGCAACGCCGATGATCGTGAAGAGTTTCCCGTTCAGGTCGATAGGCTTGCCGAGAATGGCAGGGTCGGCATCGAAATCGCGGAGCCACATGTTGTAACTGATCACCGCGACAGAGCTTTCGCCCGGCCGAGCCACAGAGGCCGCATCGAACGTGCGGCCGAGCACCGCCCCCACGCCCAGCGCGTCGAAATAGTTGGGGGTCACAATCGCGCCCGTGGTCAACTGGCTTGCGCCATTGCGTTCAAACGCGACGGGGACCGAGCGATAACCCAAGAGGCTGGAAAAACTGCGGCTCTGGCTCTTGAAATCCTGATACTCAGGGTAAGAGAGAGGAATGTCCTTGATGAACAGGAACTTCTGCTTCATCTCCGCGTAGACGTTGACCAACTGCTCGGAATTTCGCACCGGAAGCGGCCGCAGCAGCACTCCGTCGATCACGCTGAAAATGGCGGTGTTCGCCCCGATCCCCAGTGCCAGCGTCAGCACCGCGACAACGGTGAAGCCGGGCGATTTCAGCAGCAGCCGGATCCCGTACCGCAAGTCCTGCCAAAACGTGCCCATGCGCAGCACCTCCCGCGTTCACGGATACGCAGTCGCAGGTCCGGAAGTTCACCGGATTAGCCAAACGTCTCACGCCCCGTCGAAGGGTGGGTTGGCCAGCACCACTGATGCCTCGATCTGGCGATCCGGAATCGTCCAGTATGTCCTGAGTAATTCGGTCTTGCGCTCAGGGGAAACCAGTCTGAATCCGTGACGCTCGTAAAAACGTATCGCCCAATCGGCCGCGGCCCACGTGCCGACCAGCATACGGCGCGCGCTCATGCGCCGCAGATGCCCGATAAGAGCGCCGCCGACGCCACGTCCTTGACTGCCGGGCAATACGTAGGCGTGACGAATTAGATCGACGTCGCGGATGGGCTTGGATGCCCATCACGCCGAGCAGTTCGCCGTCCGCCTCGTAACCCCAGAACGCGACCCCGGCGGCGATCTCGCCTTCGAGTTCGTTCATCGTCATATAGGGTTCGTGCCACCGATCAGCCGGAATCACGCCGCGATAGGCTTCAGCGGCGGCGTTGATGATGGCGAAGATGGCCGCACGCTCAACATCGCGACAGTGTCGGATATTGCTCATGATGCCAGCCCTCGCGGTGGCGCGTTGTGGCTATGGCGGATGATGGTTTCATGACGCGGCAAGACATTCCTGCGCCGCCGCAACGATGTGATCGATATCCGCGTGGGTGTGCGCGGCGGATAGGGGAAGCGCTTCGAATTGGGGAGGGAGGAGCAGATCGCCACGGTCGAGCACCTAGCGGGCTGCGACCATGCAAGCGCCAATCGCTCTCTCCACAAAGATCGGCTCGCCGCCCACAGCGCGGAATGCGTGCACGGGGCTTTACTCCGCCCGCGAGCAAATCGCTTGCCCTCTTGTAAATTTCGCGGCAACGATCGCGCGCGCTATTCGGCCAGCCACCGCGCGGCGTCTTTGGCATGATAGGTGAGGATGAAATCGGCTCCGGCGCGGCGGATGCCTGTGAGAATTTCCATTGCCGCGCGACGCTCGTCCATCCAGCCGTTGCGGGCCGCGGCTTTCACCATCGAATATTCGCCGCTCACGTTGTAGGCGGCCACGGGCACGGTCACCGCCCGCCGCACCGCGCGCAGCACGTCGAGGTAGGGAAGCGCCGGCTTCACCATTACCATGTCCGCGCCTTCTTCAATGTCGAGCCGCACTTCGCGCAGGGCTTCGCGCGTGTTCGCCGGATCCATCTGGTAGCTGCGCCGGTCGCCAAACTGCGGCGCCGACTGTGCTGCGTCGCGAAACGGCCCATAAAACGCCGAGCAGT
>JAGWOX010000217.1 GCA_028877145.1 Acidobacteriota bacterium
CACCGGCGAAAAGGAATACAAGCGGAGCGAGTATTACAACGATTTCGGCCGCAAGTACGGTTCCTATTGGGGAGTGATGGGCGCGATCGTTACCTTTCCCAATGCTTTGATCACACTCTCGGTCGTGGGATCGGAAGGAAGGGCGGCGCCGGGTCGCGAAGCGGTCCGGTTAATGAAGCTGTTGATGCCCCATTTCGGTCCCGTCGTCAAAATTTACCGGACGACGGAGTCGCTCCGGGCGATGGTGGACGCCGCGGTGAGCGGCATCGACGCGACCGAGGCGACGATGTTTGCCGTGGACGGAGAGGGCGACGTCGTGCTGATGAATGGCGCGGCCGAGCGCCTGCTGAGCGAAGCGGATGAGCTATCCCTCTCGCACAACCGGCTCTCCGCGAAGAATCCCCAGGAAAGCGTGGAACTGCAATCCCTGATTCAGTTCGCCACGGCGACCGGCGCCGGCAGAGGCGTGCATCCGGGTGGGGCGATGTTGCTGCACAGGCCAGGGCACCGGCCTCTGCAAATTTCGGTCGTCCCGTTCAGTTCCACAGTAAAACTTTGCGATACAATCCCTTGCGCTTTGGTTTTCGTCACCGACCCGGACCGGCAATCCGGTTCGCGCGCCGCAGTGCTCTCCAGCCTGTATCAACTGACCCCGGCAGAGTGCCGCTTGGCCGATCTCCTTCTACAGGGAAACGACCTTGGCAAAGTGGCCGAATCGATGCGGATCACCAGAGGGACGGCGCGCTTCATGCTGAAGAGCATCTTCCGGAAAACCGATACGCACCGCCAGTCGGAATTGACGCGCTTCTTGCTCGGCTTGCCGAATGGGCTCGTCGTCGGCGCGGAAAATTCCGCTTCGGGCCCGAGTAGAAGGGACCGACGAGGTGTGCGCGGGATGACTGAACTCCCGGGCCGTGACACCGATTCCGTGTAGAGCGACCCGCTCGAGAAATACAGAAACGCAAACGCGCGGTTGCGGGTGCTCTGCGACCTGCATCGTGCACATCGAAAAGACAACGGCGAGACACCGCCGCTGCGCGCTCGTGGATTTCAGCGATTCAGGCCCGCACGACTGCGCCGTTTGAGAACGAGGCTCGAAGGGATGTCCGCGATTAGCGGCGGGATGTTTCGGGGTGGATGGGCCGCGGGGGGAGTTCGCGGTCGTTTGCGTGATTTTCGGGGCGGTCGTTGCGATGGTTGGCTTCGGCGCGAGCGGTGGCCTCGGCGCGCTCGTCGTAACGGCCGAAGATCATCTTCCCGGCGCTGGTCTGGTGGACGGAGGTGACGCTGATGTCGATGGTCTTGTTGATCATGCGGCGGGCGCCGTCGACCACGACCATCGTGCCGTCGTCCAGATAGGCGACGCCCTGATTCGGTTCCTTGCCCTCACGCAGGATAAAGACGCGCATTCCTTCGCCGGGCAGCACGACCGGCTTGAGCGCGTTGGCGAGCTGATTGACGTTGAGGACCTCGATGCCCTGCAGCGAAGCCACCTTGTTCAGGTTGAAGTCGTTGGTGACGATCTTGGCGTCGTAGCGGCGCGCAAGCTCGATCAGCTTCAGATCAACATCCGGAACGTCGGGGAAATCCTCCTCGGCCACCTCGATGTCAATGGAGGAAATCTGGCGGATGCGCTCGAGGACTTCGAGACCGCGCCGGCCACGCTGGCGTTTGAGCGGATCGGCGGAATCGGCCACCATCTGCAGCTCGTGCAGAACGAACCGTGGCAGGATGACCGTCCCTTCCAGGAAGGAGGCTTCGCAGACGTCGGCAATACGGCCGTCGATGATGACGCTGGTATCGACGATTTTCGAGAAGCGGCGGCCGGCACGCTCGCTGCCGAAGACTCCGCCAAAGGCCGCCAGGTTGAGCATGTCTCCCTTGTTCGCCCCGACCAGCATTCCGACGTAGGCCAGCACCAGAACCAACGCAATGCCGACGAAGGACTTCGATTCGGCAGGCAGGGAGGTCCGGTCCACCACAAGGTGGACCAATAGGGCGGCCAGAATGCCCAGAATCGACCCGACAGCCGCACCGATCAGGCGGCGCAGGCTGATCTTGCGGAGCCGGATTTCCGACAGGATGATGGCGATGGCGAACGCGAGGCCGAACAGGGCGCCCGTGATCTGGGTCAGTCCGAAGGGATGGAAGTGCCACCCGATGACGATGCAAATCACGGTAAAGACGGACCGGAGCAGCAGCAGGTCCCACAAATTGGCGAAACCTACAGCTTCGCCGTTGCCGCGGCGGGTTCCCCGGACGCGCTGCGATTCTCGCGGATCGGCGGGTTTGCCTTTGGAGGCGCCGGGTGTGGAAGACCCAGTAAGTTTGCTTATATCAGCCAATGGTATGAAGGCTGGATAAAACAGCCTAATTCTTTATTCCTTATGAAATTGCTACTTCCAGCGAAGGAGCGAGAAAACAAGCGCCACCCAGTATAGCACGCAAGTACTCTACCGGCGGGGGAAGACAAAAATTCGGCCCCTGGGGGGCCAGGACTACTCCTCGTCCTCGGCGGGTTCGGTTCCGCTGTAGGAGTCTGGAGCGGCTTCCTCGAACCGGGTATAGCGTTCGAAGAAGACGAACTGGAGGCGGTCGGTGGGGCCGTTGCGCTGTTTGGCAATGATCAGCTCGGCTTTGCGGCGCTCTTCCTCGGGCAATTCGGTGCGGTAGAAGTTGGGGCGGTGAATGAACAGCACGACGTCGGCGTCCTGCTCGATGGCGCCCGATTCGCGCAGATCGGCGAGCTGCGGGCGGCGCTCCTCGCGCTCGGGAGCACGGGTGAGCTGGCTGAGCACGAGGACCGGGATCTTGAGTTCCTTGGCCAATCCCTTGAGGGCACGGGAGATGGAGGAGACTTCCTCGTTGCGGTTGCCGAAGCGGCCGCGGGCGGAGATGAGCTGAAGATAATCGACGATCAGCAGGCCAAGACCTTTGTCCTTCTTCAACCGCCGGGCTTTCGCCCCGATCTCCATCACCGTTGCCGAACCGGAATCGTCGATCCAAAGAGGGGAATTGGCCAACTCGCCGAGGGCGGTGGTCATCCGGTGGCCCTCGTCCTTGCTCAGATGACCGGTGCGGAAACGGTGCATGTCGAGCCCGGCGTGCGAAGCGAGCAGGCGCATCAGCAGCGACTCTTTCGACATTTCCAGGCTGAAGATGGCCACCGGCTGCCGCTGGACCATCGCCGCTCCCTCAGCCAGGTTCAGCGCCAGCGCCGTCTTGCCCATCGAAGGCCGCGCCGCCAGGATGATCAACTCGGACGGTTGCAGGCCGGAGGTCAACTCGTCGAGCTGGCGGTAGCCGGTCGGAAGGCCGGTGATCTGGCGGCCCTCGCTGAGCATCTTTTCCAGGCGCTCGTAGCTTTCGCGCACCAGATCCTTCACGCCCACCAGGCCTGTGCGGATGCGGTCCTCGGCCAATTGGAAGATGAGCGCTTCGGCGCGGTCGATGATTTCGTCGGAGCCCTGCTCGGCCTCCAGCGCCTGCTGCTGGATGGCCTCGGTCGCGTGGATCAGGCTGCGCAGCATCGCCTTTTCCTTGACGATGCGCGCGTAGTGGTCGACGTTGGTGACCCGCGGGACGCCGTCAACCAGTTGCGCCAGATACGCAGCCCCACCGGCCGCGTCGAATTCGCCCGATCGTTCGAGTTCCTCGGCCAGCGTAACCAGATCGATTGCCCGCTGGCGTTCGCCCAGCGCGATCATGTGCCCGTAGAGACGCCGGTGCTGCTCGAGGAAGAAATCCTCGGGCCGCAGCACTTCGACGGCCGCGTTGAGCGCGTGGTTATCGAGCAGGATTGCGCCAAGAACGCTGCGTTCGGCGGTCGGATTGTGCGGGAGGGGGCGTTCGATCTGGACGGGCGTGGCCATAGAAACCGAAATTTCGCCTTATTTTCGCCTAGGTAAATTTCCGACGCAACGAATTTCTCTACCTTCGTTGGCGGGAAGCGAACGGCCATTTTGATGGCCGCCGGGAAAAAGTCAAAATCCAGGCTGTGAATTTCCCCACGTGGAATCCACAGGGCGAAAAGCCAGTCGGCATGCGGAGCAGCGCGAACCGAGCGGCTGTGGAAAACCGGGAGACCGGTGGAAATCGCCTCGCTCGGCTGCGGGCCGCGCCGGCGAATATATCCCGTCCGTTCCCGGCTCGATGAGCCGGGAACGGGATCGGGAGCCGGAGAGAATTATTCGCCCGCGGACTCGGCCGGTTCGGAAGCGGGCTCGGCGGCGGGCGCGGCTTCGGCCTTGGCTTCGGGCGCGGGCTCAAGCGGTCCGCCTTCGCGGGTGACGACAACCTTGATGTTGGCCGCGACGTTATGGTGCAGCTTGATCGCGACGTCGTATTCGCCAAGGACCTTGATGGGCTCGGCAAGCGCCACTTTGCGCTTGTCGACTTCGATCCCCTGTGCGGCGAGGGCCTCGGCGATATCGGCAGCGGTGACGGATCCGAAGAGCTGGTCGGTCTGGCCGGCCTTTCGCTCGAAGCTGATCGTCGCGCCCGAAATTGCGGCGGCCGCCTGCGAGGCGGTGGCATGTTCCTGGGCCTCGATTTTCGCCAGGCGGGTGCGAATGCGCTCGAGCTGCTTCAGGTTGCCGGGCGTGGCGGGCAGCGCGATTTTGCGCGGCAGCAGATAGTTGCGTGCGTAACCTTCGGCGACCTCGACGATCTCTCCGCGGGTGCCGAGCTTTTCCAGATTTTCCTGCAGGATGATCTTCATGGGTTCGTCTCTTTCTGGGACTAAGCGCCGGCGGCGAAGGGAAGCAGCGCGATATTGCGCGCGCGCTTGATCGCCACCTTCAGCCAGCGCTGATGCCTGGCGCAGGTGCCGGTGATGCGGCGGGGAATCACCTTGCCGCGATCGAGAATGAATGTCTTGAGCAGATCGGCGTTCTTGTAGTCCACGTAATCGATCTTGTCCACGCAGAACCGGCAGACCTTGCGCCGGCGCACGTACTGCCGGCGCGGCTTGCGCGGCCGGTCGCCGCGCGGTCCGCCGCCACGTTCGCCGGGTCCGCGGCCTCCGCCGCCGTGAGAAACATGACCTGGGGTATGGGTAGCCATCGTAATCTCCTTCGAGCGGCCTTAGCTGGCGGCCGTGGCCGATTCGCCGGGGGTTTTACGGGGACGGCGGGCGAGCCGGCGCTCGCGGCGGGCGACGAGCTTGTTCTGGCGTTTCAGTTCCTCGTCGATTCGCACCGTCATGTATTTCAGCACCGGCTCGGAAACCTTCAACCGGCGCTCGAGTTCCTTGATCATCTCGCCCTTGCGTCCGTAGATCGCCAGGAAAACGAAAAATCCCTCGCGGGCCTTGTCCACCCGGTAGGCGAGGCGGCGCACGCCCCACTTATCCACTTTTTCGACGCGGCCCTGTTGTTCTTCCACGATCTGGTGCAGGGTCGAGATCACCTTGTCGATCTCGGCCTCCGGCGTGTCGGGCCGGCAAATGAAAATCAGTTCGTAAAAACGCTCTTCTGCCATCGTCTCCTCAATTCGTTCCGGGACCCGGGTCCTCGGAGCCTGGTTCCTCGGCGGGCCCGTCGGCTCGTCGGTTGAACCGACTCATCGCCGCGTCCACGCCATTCTCGATAATCATCTCGATCGCCTCAACGCTGCGATCGATCGATTCGGCGGCCTGCTCAAGGTCCGCGTCACTCATGGGCCGAAGCACAAATTCGGCCAGGTCCTCGCCCGGCTCGGCCGGGCCGATGCCGATCCGGACGCGGATGAATTCGTCGCTCTGCAGCGTCCCGATCACCGACTTCAGCCCGTTGTGACCGCCGGCCGAGCCGCGCTTGCGAATCCGCAGCGTGCCTCGCGGCAGCGCCGCGTCGTCGGTGATGACGACCATCTGCTCGGGGTCGGCGTCGAACCTTCCGACCAGATCCCGTACCGCCAGCCCGCTGGCGTTCATGAACGTCTGCGGCTTGGCCAGCGCGACTTCCGCGCCCGCCAGCCTGCCCAGACCGACCAGCGCTTTTCCTTCCGGCCGCCGCACGCGAATCCCAATCCGCTCGGCCAGCCGGTCGATGACCAGGAAGCCGAGATTGTGCGGCGTCCAGACGTATTCCGGTCCGGGATTGCCCAGACCCACAATAAGTCGCATCGGCTCGACGGCCGCGCGAACGCCACGAGGGCGAGCGCGGGCCTATTCGCCCTTCCCTTCGCCCTCTTCGCCTTCCTCGGCTTCCTTCCGAGGCTTCTTGATGACTTCCGGCTCGGCGGGGGCAGCGACTTCGGCGACCGGCGCGGCTCCGGCTTCCGGCGCCGCTTCTTCCTTGCTCGGAGCGACGACGTGGGCCAGCACGCGCCGGGAATCGGTCAGAAGGCGAACCTTGGACGGGTCGAGCGGCAAATCGCCGGCGCGAAGCTGCTCGCCGATAACCATATTGCTGACGTCGACCTCGATCTCGTCGGGGATGTCGCCGGGGAGGCATTCAACCTCAATATCGCGGGCGACGCGCTCGAAAATACCGCCCTGCACCTTGACGCCTTGCGGATCGCCGACGGTGTTCACCCGCACGCGGA
>JAGWOX010000218.1 GCA_028877145.1 Acidobacteriota bacterium
CGCCGCGATCCTCGAACGGTTCTCGCCGATCGTCGAAATGGCGTCGATCGACGAGGCCTATCTTGACCTCACCGGCACCGAGCGCCTGCACGGCCCTCCGCTGGCCGCCTCCCAAAAACTGCACGACGCGGTTCGCAAAGAGACGGGCCTGCCCTGTTCGCTTGGACTTGCCGCGACGCGCCTCGTGGCCAAAGTCGCTTCCGATCAGGCCAAGCCGCACGGACTGCTCTGGGTGCCGCGCGGCGCGGAGGAAGCGTTTCTCGCGCCGCTGCCCGTGCGACGGATTCCAGGCATCGGCAAGGTGACCGAAGCCGCGCTGAAATCGCTGGGGATAGAAACGGTGGGCCGGCTCGCCACGCTTTCCGCCGAGGATCTCGGCCGCGCGTTCGGCGAATGGGGCGCGGCGCTCTACCGCAAGGCGCGGGGCGAGGACGCCTACGAATTCGTAATCGACGCCGAGCCGAAATCGATTTCGCACAATCGCACATTCGGCCACGATACGGCCGACCGGGAGCTTATCGGCTCGACGCTCAGTTGGCTTTGCCAGAAAGCGGCCAAGCGCCTGCGCGACGCGGGCCTGTGGGCGCGCACCGTCACACTCACCTTGCGCTATCGCGGCTTTGAGACCGTCACGCGCGCGAAAACGCTCCGCGAGCCTTCGAATCTAGATTCTGTATTTCTGGCCGAGCTGCGCTCGCTCTTCGACGCTCATTGGACCGGCAAGGAATTGCGCCTGGTTGGCGTTGCCCTCACCGGCTTTACCCACGCGCCCGGCCAGATGGACCTACTCGACGCCGGGCGCGGCGAGAAGCGCGAGCGCCTGGCGCGGGCCGCCGATCGCCTGCGCGACCGCTACGGCTTCGGCAAGATTCAGCTCGGCAGCTCGCTCGAAGGCGGCGAAACGCGCGAAGACTGACCGCACGCTTTCGCTCACCGGTTATAATCCGAGAAATGGCGACCCCAACTGCAACCGCTCCGCCGCGCCGTGGGCATAAGCTCGGCATGCGCCTGAAGGATTTCTGGCATCAGGTGACCGAAGGCGCCGAACTCAGCCAACTCTGGGGCCAGTTCAAATCCGAAGCGCGCTCGAGCTACGGCCTCTATTCCCGCGAAGTCGATTGGGAACAGATACGCACCGGCCCGCGGTGGAAGCGGCCTTTCCGCACCGGTTGGGCGCTGTTCAAGGTGTTCCTGATGAAGCTGTCGCCGGCGCGGCGGGTTCTGTTGCTGCTGGCGATCGCCCTTCTCTTGTGGCCGCGGACGACCGTCGCCGGGCAGGGCACGGTGATCTCAGTCGATACGGGAACGATCGGCGTGCTTTTGGTTTTCCTGCTGCTGGCGCTCGAACTCGCCGACCGCGTCACGATGAAACGGGATCTCGAAATCGCACGCGACATTCAGAGCCGCCTGCTGCCGAACGAGCCGCCGAAAATTCCCGGCTGGCAACTGGCCTTCCGCACGCGGGCCGCGAACACCGTCGGCGGCGACTATTACGACTCCTTTCCCCGCGCCGTCGCGCCCGGCAGCATGCTCGTCGCCGTGGCCGACGTCGCCGGCAAGAGCGTGCCGGCGGCGTTGCTGATGGCCACGTTCCAGGCGAGTCTCGAAGCGCTCGCCGCGCTGCCCGGCACTCTGGCCGATCTGGCGCGTGGCCTCAATCGCTATACCAGCGCCCACAGCCTCGATGGACTCCGCTTCACCACCGCCTTCGTCGCCGAAATCGAGCCATCGACCGGGCAACTCGACTATGTGAACGCGGGCCACAACGCGCCATTCCTCATGCGCGCTTCCGGCGACATCGAGCGGCTGGAGGCCACCGCCGTGCCTTTTGGCATCTCCCCATCCACCGAATACGACTACAAGAGCGTGCCCATCGGGCCGGGCGATACGCTCATTGTGTTCAGTGACGGCGTCGTGGAGGCGGTCAACGACCGCGAGGAAGAATATGGCGAACACCGTTTCCGCGACGTCCTCGTGCGCTTGCGCGGTACGGACGCGCAAAACCTGCTTGAAGCCGTCTTCTTCGACGTCGATCGCTACGTCGGCCATGCGCGCCAGCATGACGACATCACCTGCCTCGTTTTGCGCCGCGAATAGCTGTTTTAATGAAGAGTCTCCCTGGACCACTCCGCCTCGGCGCATTCGGGATCCCTCCCGGCGGAACGCGTGGTCGCGAAAGCCTTCGCGCAGGATGACGCTGGGAGATTTCCACACCCCGCGACTCCGATGTCACTATCCGCCCTATTCCCTACTAGCTTCGGCGCGCCCGCCGCGTCCATAATCACCGCGTGACTCCGCGCGAACTCGCCGGGAAAATCTGCCGCGTGCTCGCCGAGGCCGGCCACGAGGCCTATCTTGTCGGCGGCTGCGTGCGCGATCTCGTCCTGGGTCGTGAACCCTCCGACTTCGATGTCACCACCGACGCCACGCCCGAGCGCGTCGAATCGCTTTTCCCCGGCAGCCTGACCGTCGGCGCGAAATTTGGCGTCGTGGTGGTGGTCGAGGAAGGTATTCAAGTGGAAGTCGCCACCTTCCGTTCCGATATCAGCTATAGCGACGGCCGGCATCCCGACCGCGTCGTCTATTCCCGTTCGGTGGCCGACGACGTTCGGCGCCGCGATTTCTCCATCAACGGGCTGCTCATGGATCCGCGCAGCGGCGAAGTGATCGACCTGGTTGGCGGACGCGCCGATCTCGATGCGCACCTGATCCGCGCCATCGGCGATCCCGAACTCCGCTTCACCGAAGACAAGCTGCGCATGCTGCGCGCCATCCGTTTCGCGGCGCGTTTCGGGTTCGCCATCGAACTCACCACGTTCGCCGCGATTCGCCGCCTGGCGGCGGAAATCCATCAGGTTTCCGCCGAGCGCGTGCGCGATGAACTCACTCGTCTGCTCACCGAAGGCTCGGCTCGCCGCGGTTTTGAATTGCTCGACGCCTCCGATTTGCTTCCGGCCGTGTTGCCGGAGGTCGCCAGAATGAAAGGCGTGGAGCAGCCGCCCGAGTTTCATCCCGAGGGCGATGTCTGGATCCATACGCGCCTCATGCTCGAAGGACTTCCGGCCGGCGTTTCCGAAACGCTCGCCTGGGGCGTACTGCTCCATGACGTGGGCAAGCCGCCCACCTTCACCCCTCCCTCTGGGCCCGGCACCCGCATCCGCTTCGACAACCACGCTGACGTCGGCGCTGCCATGGCCGAGGCCATCTGCCGCCGCCTGCGCTTTTCCAACGCGGCGACAGAGCAGATCGATTCGCTCGTCCGCAATCACCTGCGCTTCATCGACGTTCCCCGGATGCGCACCGCCACGCTCAAACGCTTCGTGCGTCTGCCCGATTTCGAGGAACATCTGGAATTGCACCGGCTCGACTGCCTATCGAGTCACGCCAAGCTCGACACGTACGATTATGTGCGACGATTCCTTGCCGAGACTCCGCCGGAAGAGGTGCGCCCGCCCCGGCTCGTCGACGGCAACGACTTGAAGGCGTTAGGCTTACAACCGGGGCCCGTTTTCGGCAAGATCCTGGCAGCCGTTGAGGAGGCGCAGCTTGAGGGTAGGGTAAAGACGAGGCAGGAAGCGCTGGAATTGTTACAGAACATGGCACTTGGAGCGGAAGGTTCCGGTGGCTGAGGCTTTGGCATGGGCTTCTATAACTTACTGAAAAACAATAGGTTACTATATAGGAAAGGGACCCAGGCCGCATTTGCATCTGAAAGTTTAGTGTCCTATACTAAACGAGCCTGATATGGATATTGACCATTATGGATCCGGCAATCGTTCTGCTGCATCCAACGTTTAGGTCCCTTCGCTCCATGGGGCCTATGGGGGGTCTTGAAACATGACCAAGTCTCATCGAATTCCAGAAGAGCTGCCGATCCTGCCGGTGCGCGACACGGTGCTGTTCCCGGGTATCGTCCTACCGTTGACGATTGGCCGGGAATCGTCTCTCGCCCTGGTGAATTCGCTCGAAGGCGATGAAAAATTGATGGGTGTCCTCGCGCAGCTCGATCCCCGCGTCGAGGATCCAGGCCCAACCGACCTGCACAGCGTCGGCACTCTGGCCAAGGTCCACAAGCTAGTTCGCATGCCGAACGGCAACATGGTGGCATTTCTCGAGGGCATGGAGCGGTTCCGACTGTTGGAACTGGTGGGTATGCGGCCCTTCCTCCGTGCCCGCGTCGAGGCGATCGCGGACGTTTTCGTCGGTCCGGATGCCGAGCGTGAGGCGCTGAAGCTCAACGTGATCGACGTGTTCCGCGAGGTGGTTTCCCGGTCGCCGCAGCTTTCCGACGATCTTGCCAATTCCGCCGCAGCCATCTCCGATCCCGCGCGGCTGAGCGATTTCATTGCCGGCAACATGCCGTCGCTTTCCACCGAAACGCGCCAGGAACTGCTCGAAACGGCCGATGTCGATAAGCGGCTGCAGACGCTGGTTCGCGAGCTGAGCCGCGAGCGCGAAGTGCTCGAACTGCGCACGAAGATTCAGGAGCAGGTCGAGGAGCAGGTGGGCCAGAGCCAGCGCGAATACCTGCTGCGCGAGCAGCTCAAGGCCATTCACAAGGAACTAGGCGAAGCCGACGACACCGTCGCCGAGGTTGAGGAACTGCGCAAGAAGATCGAAGAGGCGCAGATGCCCGCCGAGGCGCGCAAGGAGTGCGACCGCGAGCTGAAGCGGCTGCAGAAAATGACCCCGGCTTCGGCCGAATACATGGTTTCGCGCACCTATCTCGAGTGGATGACCTCGCTGCCGTGGAACAAAACCTCCGGCACGGACGACATCGACATCGCCAAGGCGCACGTCATCCTCGACGAGGACCACTACGACCTCGAAAAGGTGAAGGAACGCATCCTTGATTACCTGGCGGTCCGCAAGCTCCAGCCGGGCGCCAAGGGACCGATCCTGTGCTTCCTCGGGCCTCCCGGGGTCGGCAAAACCTCGCTCGGACGCTCGATCGCCCGTTCGCTCGGACGGAAATTCGCCCGCATTTCGCTCGGCGGCATGCACGACGAGGCGGAAATCCGCGGCCACCGTCGCACCTATATCGGCGCGCTGCCCGGCCAGATCATCCAGGGCATCCGGCGCGCCGAGACGAAGGATCCGGTGCTGATGCTCGACGAGGTGGACAAACTCGGCCGTGACTTCCGCGGCGATCCCTCCGCGGCGCTGATGGAAGTGCTCGACCCCGAGCAGAACGTCACCTTCCGCGACCACTATCTCGACGTCCCGTTCGACCTCTCGCACGTGCTCTTCATCTGCACGGCGAACTGGCTCGATCCGATTCCCGAGCCGCTGCGCGACCGCATGGAGATCATCGAACTTCCCGGCTACACCGAGGAGGAGAAGATCCACATCGCGAACCGGCACCTGCTGCCGAAACAGGCAAAGGATCACGGCTTGAAGATCGGCGAGCAGTTCGAGTTCACCGAAGAGGCGTTGCGCGAGATCATTCACAGCTACACGCGCGAGGCCGGCGTGCGCAACCTCGAACGCGAAATCGCCACGCTCATCCGCAAGCAAACGCGCCGGATCGCCGAAGGCGCCACCGACAAGCTCGTCATCACGCCCGAGGTGGTTCGCGAAAAGCTCGGAGTGCAACGCTACCGCGTCGAGCGCGAGGTTGCCGATCGCGTAGGCAAAGCCGGCGTGGCCGTCGGGCTCGCCTGGACGCCGGCGGGCGGCGACGTGATCTTCATCGAAGCCACCGCAATGCGCGGTGGCCGCCAGCTCACGATGACCGGACACCTGGGTGAGGTGATGCAGGAATCCATGCGCACCGCGCTGTCATGGGTCCGCGCCAACGCCGAGCGCTACGGCATCGAGCCCGACTTCTTCCGCAAGCACGATATCCACATCCACGTGCCTGCCGGCGCCATTCCGAAGGACGGCCCTTCGGCCGGCGTCGCCATGATCACCGCGCTCGTCAGCTTGCTCGCCGATCGCCCGATGCGTCCGAGCGTCGCGATGACCGGTGAGATCACGCTAAGCGGCCTGGTGCTGCCGGTCGGCGGCATCAAGGAGAAGGTGCTCGGAGCCAAGCGCGCGGGCATCAAGGAAGTTCTCCTGCCCGCCGAAAACGAACCGAACGCCAAGGAAGACTTGAAACCCGAGATGATGGGCGATTTGAAGCTGCACTACGTCCATACCATCGACGAGGTGCTCGCGCTGGCCCTCGGCAAGTTCGAGCCTTACAAACGACCGTCCGCCATCCCTCCTGGCGGACGCCAGCAACCAGCCCAACCGACCTTTCATCAGTAAGGCCGGCTGGAGAGCGATAACGGGCGGGCCATCTCGGCCCGCCCGTTTTTTTTTGTCGAAATGAAAGATCACCACAGAGACGCGGAGTACGCAGAGACACGCTGAGAGGCTGTGACTTTTTCGTGCGTTCGGTTTGGTTTATCGGTATAAGAGGTTCATGAGCCAACCAGAGGAAGTGGCAGTGGGCGAAGCGAGGGGTGCAGTGCGGTTGCGGAAGCCGGAGCGGGGGCAGATGGGCTGGGTGCCGCAG
>JAGWOX010000219.1 GCA_028877145.1 Acidobacteriota bacterium
GAAGGAAACGGCGCGCATCCTCAATATCAGTTTGCGCGCGCTGCACTACAAGATTCGGCAATACGGCATCGACGGGTCGGCCGACAACGCCACGTGACGGCATGAGTCACATGCGCGGAGTTTCGATTCTCGCGCCTGTCGCGCCGTAAGGAAATCGCGCGGATCGGTTCACAGAAAGTTTTCGTGTGTCCCGCCCCGGTGCTCCGAGGCCTCCCGCTTGCACTCGGACAACATCGCGCCCGCATTCCCTTTCGAATTTCACGATCCGGCAAGATCCGCGAATGCCGACTCTGCGGTGACTTGTCCCTGCCGCTCCTGACATTCACCTCGCGTCAAGCAGCATTGAATCGGCAACAGAAAGTTTTCTGCATGCAAGTTCTTTCCGGTGGACGCCAGAGATTCCACGCGCCAACTGAAACCAAAGGAGATCACAGCGTTCGAATGGCGCTCGCCCTGGCATATCGATTGCTCCATACAAACCAAACGATACTGCGTCGGCATCGCCTAGGCGGAAGTTGAATGCGAGGAGGACGCCGGCCGGGAATCTGCTTCCGGCCGGCTTGCTTGAAATCGAAACGACTGGAAGCCAGGTGAATTCGCCTGACTCCGAAGGAGGGAGCGATGAAGCTAGGCAAAAATGTAATGGTGGCAGCGATTGCCGCCGCATCGCTTGGTCTGGGAGCATCGGCGATGGCGCAGGTACGCGTTCGGAACGTCCCGATTCAACCCTTCATGCGGAACTTCACGGCCATGCCCGTGGTGCAGGCCACCCAGCAGCAGCCACAGGCAGCAAGCAAGCAGGAGACGTTCACCGGCACCGTTGCCAAGTCCTCGGACGGCTCGTATGTGCTCGAAATTGGAGGGGCGAGCTACCAATTGGACGACCAGACCGATGCCGTCAAATTCATGGGCAAGGAGGTGAAGGTGACTGGCGTCCTGGACGCCAACACCCACACCATCCATGTGACCAAAATCCAGCCCGCCAACTGAGAGCGGGCCGGGTCAGCCGGCCGGCTCTCAGCTCAGATGGGTCCCTTCCCACCACAGCGCCCCCGCGATGGGAGCGCGGTGAGGGACGGCGTCGAGGGCGCCTTCCCCAGCCGCCTCCCATCGCGTTTCTCATCCGCGCCATTCGGACCTGCCGGCAATCGCCGCGTCAATCTGTCATCCCACCGGCGAATCTAGGCGCGAGCTTTGCCAGCCAAGCATGCAATTCGTCGCGCACTTTTCTAAACACGGCAAGCTGTCGATCCGTGGGCGCAGCTGCCGGATCTTCGAAGTCGTGATGGATTTGCCGCGCGTGGCCGGGAAACACGGGACAGGCTTCCTTGGCGTTGTCGCAAACGGTGATCACGTAATCGAACTCCTGCGCGCGAAACTCGTCGACGGATTTCGACCGATGGCCGGAAATGTCGATGCCAATTTCCGCCATCGCGGCGACGGCGTTGGGATTCAGGCCCGCCGGCCGCGTACCGGCGCTGAAAACGTCCAACAGATCCCCGGCCATCGAACGCAGCAGGCCCTCGGCCATCTGGCTGCGCGCCGAATTTCCCGTGCACAAAATCAGGACTCGCTTTTTCGCGTTCATGCCTTGCCCACCGGGCCGCAGACCGGGACCCTGATGCTGTCCGCGTCGGCGGCCACGCCGAAATAGCGGTGCTGGAAATAGAGCGATACGTTCACCAGACCGATCAGCGCCGGAACTTCCACCAGCGGCCCTATGACGGCGGCAAACGCCGCGCCCGAATTGATGCCGAAAACGGCGACCGCGACCGCAATCGCCAGCTCGAAATTGTTGCTCGCCGCGGTGAAGGAAAGCGTCGCCGTCTGCGAATAATCCGCGCCCAGTTTCCGCCCCATGTAAAACGAGACCAGGAACATCAGCACGAAGTAGACGAGGAGCGGCACGGCGATCCGCAACACATCGAGCGGCAGCCGCACGATGTATCCGCCCTTCAGCGAAAACATGACGACGATCGTGAAGAGCAACGCGACCAGCGTCACCGGACTGATGCGCGGGATGAACGTCTTCTCGTACCATTCTTTCCCGCGTGCCCGCAGCAGCACGAATCGCGTCACCATCCCCGCCACAAACGGAATGCCCAGGTAGATGCCCACGCTCTCGGCGATCTGGTCGATCGAGATGTTCACGACCGCGCCTCTGAGGCCGAGCCATTCCGGCAGCCGGGTGACGAAGATCCACGCGTACACGGAATAAAAGAGCACCTGGAAAACCGAATTGAACGCCACGAGTCCCGCGGCGAATTGCGTATCGCCTTTCGCCAACTCGTTCCAGACGATCACCATCGCGATGCAGCGCGCGAGGCCGATCATGATCAACCCCGCCATATATTCCGGGTAATGACGCAGGAAAAGAACCGCCAGCGCGAACATCAGCACCGGCCCGATCACCCAGTTCTCGAGAAGGGAAAGCCCGAGGATGCGCTTGTTCCGCAGCACCTCGCCCAATTCCTCGTAGCGCACCTTCGCCAGCGGCGGGTACATCATCAGGATGAGGCCGACGGCGATCGGGATCGAAGTGGTGCCCACGCTGAAGCGGTCGAGGAAGGGAACGATGTCCGGCAGGGCCCAGCCCGATGCCACGCCAACTGCCATGGCCGCGAAAATCCAGAACGTCAGGTAGCGGTCGAGAAAGCCGAGTCGCGAAGAGACGCCGCCACTCATTTCACTTTCCTGGACGACCGATCCTGGATGACCGATGATTCGGCGCGGGTGTCGCGCCCGCATTTTTCCGGCGCGCAGGCTGGCTGCCGCCCGCCATGTTGCAGGCGCCGCGCTCGATGGCTTTTCCCAGCTTGCGGGAATCGCGCTCGAACTCCTCGGAACCGGAGAAGGCCGCCCGAAGAAACGCAACCAGCCGGCGCCGCGCCCCCTCGCCCTGTTCCGCCAATCGGTAGTACATCCGCTGGCCTTCGCGGCGGTCGAGCACCAGCCCGGAATGCTTCAGGTAGGCGAGGTGCCGCGAAACGTTCGGCTGCGGCGAGTCGAGAACGTACTGAATGTCGCACACGCACAATTCGCCGGTTAGCAGCAGGTTGATGATGCGCAGGCGGCTGTGGTCGGCGAGGCCCTTGAAGAGCCGTTCAAGTTCCATGGCGGTTCCTCGACGGTGCTGCTGACATATTACCATAGACGCATAAGCTTATATCCGGCGTCGTTCTCCCGGCTCTCGGCCCGATTTTCCCCGCGTCCGGTCCCTGTCACTTCTGACAGTTCCCGGATTCGCCCCCGGCCCGCATGATGGCATCAATGAAAAAACGGGCCTGACCGGACGTGACAGGCCAGCGAAAAACCCGCAGGGTGTTCTGGCCGCAGGGCTGTGGTTCCCCGCAAAACGAATGTCCCGGGCCCCAACGACGTGGGAACGAAACTATGAGCCTGAGGAGAAAGCCCATGAACAAGTACCTCATGGAGCTGATTGGAACGTTTTTTCTGATGTTGACAGTCGGCCTGACGGCGATCGCGGCGCCGAGCGGGGTGATTGCGCCGCTGGCCATCGGTTCGGCGCTTATGATCATGGTCTTCGCCGGGGGGCACATTTCCGGCGGACACTACAATCCCGCCGTCAGTCTGGGCGTGTGGATGCGGGGGAATCTTGAGACGAAGGATCTCGTTCCGTACTGGGTTTCTCAGTTGGTCGGCGGGCTGCTCGCCGCCGGCGTGGTCGCCTTCCTGAAGTTTGGCGTGCCGGTTTCGACGCTATCTCCCGCCGTCCTTCCAACTCTCCTTGCCGAATTCCTGTTCACGTTTGCCCTGGTCTTCGTCGTGCTGAGCACGGCCACGGCGAAAGGCAATGCGGGCAATTCCTTCTTCGGTTTGGCCATCGGCTTCACGGTGATGGTCGGCGCCTTCGCCGTTGGCGACATCTCGGGCGCCGCATTCAACCCGGCGGTGGTTCTCGGCATTTCCGTGCTGGGCCTGGTCAGTTGGTCCAGTATCTGGATGTATCTCCTCGCCGAACTGCTGGCCGGCGTGGCCGCGGCCTCGGCTTTCCAGTTCATCAACATGGAAGTGGCGCCGGTCAAGGTGCTGACCAGGGAAGAAGGGGGCGAAGCCCCGCACTGGAAGATCAAGGCCGGGTAAGAAAAAGTTTCGAGCCTCGACGCACGTCCCGCAGATTTGCCCAGGCCACAGCGCCGGGCTCGAACGCCCGCAGCGCTCCTCCGGGCGCAGGAAGGCCAGCTCTCATCCGAAAGCTGGCCTTTCCTGTTCTTTCCAAACGGGTTGAATGTTTCAGGTCAAAAGCGTCTAAGCGTTGACCGGCGATGGCTCTTTTTGCCACGTCGCCAGCAGGTACACTTTCCCGCTGATGGGAGAGGCATAGATGTAGTAGACGGAAGCGTCGTCGTGGACCTCATAAAATGATTGTCGGCGCGGGTCCTGGCGTACGGCCGACCCATCGGCCAGCAGTTCGCGCAGCCGTTCGACGGTTTCGTAAGGGTGCTTCCGCGGATCCTCGATCCGCCAATTCGGATTCCAACCCAGCTTTGTCATGGTGCTACCCCGCACACTTCCTTCCGCCACTTGTCTAAAGATACGAGGCCTGGATCGAAAAAGTTTCCTGAGGTTTCCCCGTCCCAGCCGCAGGCGCCTCGAACAATTGGATCGTTTGGCACCGGCAGAAGTTGCACGAATGTTCGGAAATTTTTCAAAGTTTACGCATCGATCATCCACCTGTGATGTGAAATCGGAATGAAATGCCCTCGTTCAGGATGGATTTTCACGTGCCAAGGGGTTGCGGACAGGCCAGGGCAATGGAAAGGCCTGCAAGAGAAGCGGTTTCGGGCCGGGTCGCCAACGACGCCGCGCGCCCCCGTAGCGAGGATTCCTCCCGCGGTCCATTGCCGTTTACGGCCATACTCTCTTATAATCTTCTCCTGAAAGTCCGTCCCTGACTCTTACCCCGCTGGGGCGTGCGTGGGGAATCCTTTTATGACCGATGCTGCTGCCAAAATTCGTTCCAAACTCGAAGAGGAAATCAGGACCATCGAGTTCGAGCTCAATACCGAGCTCCCGAAAGAGCTGATGAAGGCTCGCGCCCATGGCGACTTGTCGGAAAACGCCGAGTACAAGTACGCCAAGGAGCGCCAGGGCTTCCTTTCGGCGCGGCTGGGCCAATTAAAGAAGCGGCTGGCGGACATCTCGATGCTCAAGCTGGATAATCTCCCGCGCGACCGCGCAGCCTATGGCTCCCGCGTCAAGCTGGTCGACCTCAAGAGCCAGGCCGAAATCGAGTACACGCTGGTGACCGCCGAGGAATCCGACGTTTCGAAGGGAATGATCTCCACCAGTTCGCCGATCGGCAAGGCCCTTCTGGGCCGGCAGGCCGGTGACGAGGTGCAGGTGCAGACGCCGGCGGGCATCAAGGAATTCGAGATTGTGAAGCTGCTCACGATTCACGAGATTGGCTGAGCCAGGGCGGCTCCGCCATTCCCTTATGGGTTCCCGTTCCATCGGAGGCGCGTTGCGCCCCATTCCGAATGCCGTCGTGAGCGTTGTCGCGCGAACGGGCATTCGTCCCAACATGATCAGCGCGATCGGGCTGGCGCTGAATCTTTCGGCTACCGTGTCTTTCGCCACGGGTCGTTTCGCGTCGGCCGGTGTGGCGATGCTGGCGGCCGGGTTCATGGACTGGCTCGACGGCGCGGTGGCTCGCAAGCAGGGCCGCGCGTCGGCCTTCGGTGAATTTCTCGACTCCTCCGTTGACTGCTATTCCGACCTTGTCCTGTTCGTCGGCCTGCTGGTCTACTACGCGCGGGTGAACCGGTTCATCTACGCCGTGCTGGTGTGCGTGGCGATGGCTGGATCGGTGATGATCGGTTACACGCGGGCGCGCTCGGATTCGCTGGTGGCCCACGGCGACAAGGAGCCGGTCGGCGGCCTCGACCGCGGTTTCTGGGAGCGGCCTGAACGCATCGGTTTGATGATTCTCGGAGCGTTCACAAACCGTATGGCGCCCATACTCTGGTTGCTGGCCATCGGCCCGAATCTCAGCGTCGTGGCCACCATCCTCCGCGCCCGGCGCAAAATCCATCTGCTCACCGACAGCCAGCGCGCCCAGCCCGAAAAGTCCGAGACCGCCGAGACGGTCCGTACCCGTTAAACTCCTGCAACTTGCAGGGGCGAGTTTGAAACCCGCCCTGCCAAAGCCATGCGCGCTCGCGAACATTCCCGGGCGCAACTTTTCGGGCCGCGGTAAGATTTCCCTTCGCGCCGGAACTTTGTCCGGGTCGTTTCGCGCCCAATGCAGCGCGTCACGGCGCGGACGAACGGCGTCCGATTCCAGCAGAATGCAAGGCGAAGGAGCCCCTTTGCGACCAGTTCTGATCGTGCACGGTGGTGCGTGGGACATTCCCGAAGCGGCCGTCGACGCCTGCCGCGCGGGTTGCCGGCGCGCGCTCGAGGCGGGCTATA
>JAGWOX010000220.1 GCA_028877145.1 Acidobacteriota bacterium
GCCGCCCTGAAGGGCGGCGCTACGCAATTCGCATGCTTCCGCGGATCTTGCCTTTTGCTTGCGAAAAGAAACCCTTGTGAGAAACCGGAATCAAGGGAGCAGAATCATGCCTCCGAAGAAAACACGCCCCCAAACCATCACCGATTACATCAATGCCGCTCCCAAAGAGGCCCGGCAGAGGCTGCGGCAAATGCGCGCGTGCATTCGCAAAGCCGCTCCCGGTGCAAGAGAAGAGATCAAATGGGGAATGCCCGCCTTTTCCCACCGAAGGATCCTGGTGATGTTCGCCGCGTTCAAACATCACATCGGTTTCTTCCCCACGTCCTCTGCGGTGAGAGCATTCGCGAAGGATCTCTCTGAATTTGCCACTTCCAAGGGTGGAATCCAGCTTCCGCTCGAGAAACCGCTGCCCGTGCCCCTGATTCGCAAAATCACTGCATTTCGCGTTCGCGAAAGTGTCGGGAAGGACGTGAAGTGGAGAACGGGGCGGAAGAAGCGCGCCTGAAGGCATTCCCAACGCCTGGCGGAGCCCTCAGGCGGCCAAGGCGGCGCCGAGCGCACGAGCGAGCGATTCCTCCTGCTCCGGAAACACCGTGCGCAAGTCTAGAACAAGGCGATCATCCTCTATGCGGGCAACAACGGGCGCGAGCGCGCCCTCGGGGCGACGCAAACGCGTTTCGAGCGCCGTCGCGGAATGGTGCGCGGAGCGCACGGCCACGAGAAACGTGGGAAGCGACTGGCCGGGCGTAGAGCCGCCGCCAATGACCGACGTCCCTTCGATAATTTCGATTTGAGCGCCAGCCACTTCGGCTTCTCGCTCCAGGAGTGCGGCGAAGTTTTCGGCTCGCCGGCGGATCTCTTCCGCCGGCAGGCGAATCATTCGCAGCGCGGGAACTTCATCCGGCGCCCCGCGCAGGTAGGCGCGGAGCGTGGCTTCGAGCGCGGCGATGGTCAGTTTGTCGACGCGCAGCGCGCGAAAGAGCGGATTGCGGCGGATGCGGTCGACCACGTCCTTTTTCCCGGCAATGATCCCCGCCTGCGGTCCGCCGAGCAGCTTGTCGCCGCTGAAGCTGACCACCGATACGCCGGCCGCAAAACTCGCACGGGCAATGGGTTCGTCGATGCCCGTCGCGGTGAGATCGACCAGGCAGCCGGAGCCAAGGTCCTCGTAGACGGGCAAGCCGTGTTTTCGGCCCAGCTCAACCAATTCCTCTAGCGAAGGGTGATCGGTGAAACCCACCATGCGGAAATTCGAGGGATGGACCCGCAACAACAAGCGCGTGTCGGGTCCGATCGCGCGTTCGTAATCGGCCAGGCGCGTGCGATTCGTCGTGCCGACCTCGCGCAGATGCACGCCGCTCGCCACCATGATGTCCGGGATGCGGAAACCGTCGCCGATTTCGATCAGTTCGCCGCGGGAGACGACGACTTCGGCGCCACGCGCGAGCGCGTGGAGCACAAGGAATACGGCGGCGGCGTTGTTGTTGACGACGATCGCCGCCTCGGCGCCCACGAGCTGGGCCGCCAGGCGCGCGGTGTGGACGTCGCGCTTGCCGCGAGCGCCGGCCGCAAGATCGTATTCGAGATTCGAGTAGCCCGCGGCGGCTTCACGCAGGCCGTCGAGCGCTTCCCGCGAAATCGGCGCGCGTCCCAGGTTCGTGTGCAGCACGACGCCCGTGGCGTTGATCACGGGCCGCAGCGACGGCGCAAGCCACGCTTCGACTTCACGCGCAATGCGGCGTTCGAGCGCCTCAACCGACGCGGACTCCGCAAATGTTTCCGGAGCGCCGGCCCCGGACAGCTCAGCGCGCACCGCCGCGAGCACTTCGCGCGTCGCTCCCACGACAAGCGCGCGCCCGGCACGCTCCGAAAGTTCGGCCAGCAGCGGACGCCCAAGCAGCTCGTCCACCGACGGAATCTTTCGCAGAAGCGCAGCGCGGGAAGCGGAATCGCCAGCCATCGCGCTGCTATTTGAGCACAGCGCCCGCGCCAAAGGCAACGTGGTCTCGGGACTGCACGCAAGCAACGTCCGCCGTTTCAGGCCATCGAGAGAACCTCGGAATCCCGCGCGCTTGTCCGGGTGCCCCACCCTTCGGGCGCTATCCGCCCGAAGGGTGGGCCGGACGCGGCCATCGCGACGACAATTTTGCGCGTAAACTTTGCCCCGGAGCCGCCGGCGAATAAAATGAATGTCATTCCTTTTTCTCTTTACACGGGAGGGAACATTGGCCGTCGAACGGGCACTTGTGAGCGTTTACGACAAAACCGGTGTGGCGGAATTCGCGAAGCGCCTCGCCGCGCGTGGGGTTGAAATCGTTTCCACGGGAGGAACGGCGAAATTGCTGCGCGACGCGGGCGTGAAAGTGCGCGACGTTTCCGAGCTGACCGGCTGGCCGGAAATGCTGGGCGGCCGCGTGAAGACGCTGCATCCGAAGGTGCACGGCGGCATCCTCTTCCGGCGCGACAACGAAGGCGACCGCGCCCAGGCCTCCGAGCACAAAATCGCTCCGATCGATCTGGTGGTGGTGAATCTGTACCCGTTCGAAGCCGTCGCCGCGAAAGCGGGCGTGAGCCCGGAGGAACTGATCGAGAACATCGACATTGGCGGGCCGACGATGGTGCGCTCGGCGGCGAAGAATTTCCAGTTCGTCGGCGTGGTCACCGATCCCGCCGATTACGACCGCGTGGCCGGCGAGATCGAGGCCGGTGGCGAATTGAGCCTAGGGACACGACTCGACTTGGCGCGCAAGGCCTTCGCCGCGACCGCGCGTTACGATGGCCACATCACCACGGAACTCGAGCGGCTGGCCGCCGCCGAGAGCCGGCTCTCGCTTGTCGAGCGTGCGACGCTGCCCCAGCGGCTGAACCTCTCACTCGAGCGCCGCGAATCCCTGCGCTACGGCGAAAATCCGCACCAGCAGGCGGCGCTGTACATTCCCGCCGGGCGGCCCGCGGCGGGCCTGGCCGGCGCGAAACAGCTCCAGGGCAAGGAGCTTTCCTACAACAACCTGGTCGACCTCGAAGCGGCCTGGTCGCTCGCCGAGGAGTTCGAGCGACCGGCGGCGGTGATCATCAAGCACTCGAATCCGGCCGGCGCGGCCGAGCACGACCGGCAGGCGGAGGCGTACCGCATGGCGCTGGCCTGCGATCCGGTTTCGGCATTCGGCAGCGTGATCGCGTTCAACCGCGCCGTGGATGGCGAGACGGCCGTGGAAGTATCGAAGCTGTTCGTCGAATGCATCGTGGCGCCGGGCTTTTCTCATGAAGCGCGCGAGGCGCTGGGCGGCAAGAAGAATTTGCGCCTGGTGGAACTGGCCGTGCCCGCGCCTCCCGTGTTCGAGCTGAAGGCGGTTTCAGGCGGCTGGCTGGTGCAGCAGCCGGACCGCGTTCCCGTGGACGAAAGCCAGTGGAAGGTGGTCACCGAGCGGAAGCCGACGGCTGAGGAGATGGCGGCGCTGCGTTTCGCCTGGAAAATCGTGAAGCACGTGAAATCGAACGCCATCGTCTTTACGCGCGCCGGCCAGACCGTCGGCGTGGGAGCGGGACAAATGAGCCGCGTGGATTCGGTGAAAATCGCGGCGATGAAGGCGCAGTTGCCGCTCCAGGGCACCGTCGTTGGCTCGGACGCCTTTTTCCCCTTCCCCGACGGCGTAGAGGAGGCCGCCAAGGCCGGCGCAACCGCGGTGATTCAGCCCGGCGGCTCCGTGCGGGACAAGGATGTAATCGAAGCGGCGAACCGGCTGGGCCTGGCGATGCTAACCACTGGCCGTCGGCACTTCCGGCACTAGCGCCGAGACAAGCCCACAGCACGCAAGACGGCCCCGGGGGAAGCCGCCTACGATACCGGACCGCGACAGCGCACAACTGTTTCTGGAAACTTTTGACGCCCCTCAACACATCGAACCATAATGAGTGAATAGACTGGAGCGATCCGTGAGGCTTTTCGCCTTTTCCGCCTTGTTGGGGTTCTTTTCTCTGGCTGCCGGGGCCGGCCAGAAACCGGCGGCGCCAGCCGCACAAGCGACGCAAGCGCCGCAAACCGCCCAGGCCGTGCCGGGCTCCGTCGAGCGCCAGGCGGGCGCCTACGCGAATTTCATCCTCGGCCACATCAGCCAGGAGAACTACGAGGACACCGGCGATCAGGCCTATGCCGATCAGGCCATCTCCTATTACAAGAAGGCTCTGACGTTCGATCCCAGCGCGGTGGATATCCGCCTGAAGATGGCGGAAACCTACGCCGAGGCGCAGCGGCTACACGACGCCGTGGATTCCGCGCAGTCCATCCTGAAGGAACACCCCGACGATTTGGCGACGCACCGGCTGCTGGCCCGGATTTACGTGCGGTCCCTCGGCCAGATGGGCACCGGCTCGGACCAGGATCATACGCTCAGCCTGGCGGTCGAGCAGTATGAAGCCATTCTGAAGCTCGATCCCGGCGACCGGGAGGCCGGGCTGTGGCTCGCGCGCCTGTATCGTTTCCAGAACCAGCCGGAAAAAGCCGAAAAAGTGCTCGAGCAGATGCTTGCGCGCGATCCCTCCGACGAGCCGGCGCTCGAGCAGTACACCCAATTGCTGCTCGACCAGGGCCACGCCGATGAGGCCGTCTCCCGGCTGTCGAAAATCGCCGGCCAGGCGTCGAGTGGCCGGCTCTACGATCTGCTGGGTGACGCCTACGCCCGGATGAACAACCCCGACAAGGCCATTGCGTCCTATCGCCAGGCGATCGCGCTCGAGCCGGACGTTCCCTCGCACTGGCGGCGTCTGGCGCGCTTGCTGTTTGACCAGGACAAGTACGACGAAGCGGCCAAGGCGTATCAACAGCTGACCTCGCTCGATCCCGCTGATCCCGACAATTTCCTGCGTCTGGCCGAGATCGAATATCAGCAGAAGAAATACGACCTGGCCCAGGAGAGCATCAAGCAGGCAAAGCAGCGCGCCCCGGACAACCTGGAAGTGGTCTACAACGAAGCGCTGATCGCCGAGGCGCAGGGCCGCTTTAGCGACGCCATCGATGTGATGTCGAAGGCGGTTTCCGATCTCCAAAAACGCTCGACAACCGAGGCCACCAGCCCTCGCGTCTACGGGATCCTGTATGAGGAGTTGGGACGGCTCTATCGCCGGCAGGGGAACTTCGCCGACGCTGAAAAGACATTCAAGGACCTGATGACGCTTGGTCCGGCCGAGCAACGCCGCGGGCAGCTCGAACTGATCGAGACCTATCGCGAGAACAATCAGATCGACGACGCCATCGCGACGGCGCAGCAGGGGATGAACGCCAATCCCAAGGACCGGCAACTCAAGATCACCTACGCCCTGCTGCTTGGCGAAAAACAGCAGACCAACGTCGCCGTCAGCACCCTGAAATCCCTCCTCGACAAGACCGCTGCCGACCGCGAAATCTATCTCGATATCGCCCAGGTGGAACAGCGCGGACGCCGCTTCAGCCAGGCCGAGCACGCCGCCCGCACCGCCGAGTCGCTGGCCACCACGCCGGACCAGAGGAGCGCCGCGTGGTTCCTGCTCGGAGCGATCTACGAGCGGCAGAAGCAATACGGCCCCGCCGAACAGCAATTCCGCAAGGCGCTCACCGTGAATCCGAACGACGCCGAGGTCCTCAATTATTACGGCTATATGCTGACCGAACAGGGTGTGCGCCTTGACGAAGCGTCCGAACTCGTGAAGCGCGCCCTCGCGGAGGACGCCAACAACAGCGCCTATCTCGACAGTCTCGGCTGGACGTATTACAAACAAAACCGGCTGGCCGACGCCCGCGAGTTTCTGCTGAAGGCCGCTGCCGGCAGCCCTCACGATCCGACGATTCTCGGCCATCTGGGTGACGTCTACGACCGCCTGGGTGAGACGGAACTGGCCATCAACACGTGGCAGAAGGCGCTCGCCGAGTGGAAGCGGGTGGTCCCCGCCGACTACGAAGAGGACACCGTGCGCAAGCTCGAGCGGAAACTCACCGAAGCGCAGCGCGACTCGGCGCGTGGCAAGAAGAAAACCGTCGCGGTCAAACACGACTGAGCCGTTCCCGGACACTCGCATTGCTACTTCCCGCTTACGCCAAGATCAATTTGCACCTGGGAGTGCTCGGACCGCGCCCGGACGGTTATCACGAGCTGCGTACCGTGTTCCAGGCGATCTCCCTGCATGACACGCTCGACGTCGAGCGAGTCCGCCGGCCCGGCATCGAGATCGCGATTTCCGGGCTGCCGCTCGATCCCGGCCCCTCGAACCTGGTCTGGCGGGCGCTCGACGCGCTGACGCGCGACTTGCGACTCGGTGGCGGCTGGCGCGTGCGCCTGCGCAAGCAGATTCCGATGGCAGCCGGACTCGGCGGCGGTTCGAGCGACGCGGCCGCGGCTCTTATGGCCGGGGCCAGGCTTTCCGGCCGGCGCATCGCCCCCGAACGGCTG
>JAGWOX010000221.1 GCA_028877145.1 Acidobacteriota bacterium
ACTCGATCCCTCAAGTCATAAGCCTTTTTCATGTTCTCGGTGGAGAGCCCGGGCTCCCCGAGGTCGTTATAGGCGGTGCCGAGCGCGGCATAGGCCATGGCGAAATTAGGATCAAGCGAGATGGCTCGCTGGAACGAGGAGGCGGCAGAGGAATAGTCGCTTCCTTCCTGCAGCGCTTTCCAACCGATCGTATAGGCCTGAAGGGCTTGGAGGGAGGTAGTGGTGACGTCTTCGAGCGGCTTGTTGAACTGGCGAATGGAAGCGAGGGATTCGCCGAGTTTGCCGCGAATCGAGGCGGCGAGGGTGCCGAGCGTTCCGAGCACATGGTTCTTGTCGGCGGCGACTGCTTCGGCGCTGGCGAGCGTGTCACCCGTGGTGCAATTGACAGCGTTGAGCACCAGGTTGTACTGGCTGCCAATCTGGCCGATGGAGGGGTCGAGAACGGCCGCGGCTCCGGTGCGTTGGCAGACCTGGCGGGCGAGATCGCGTGAGACGCGCGCGCCGGCGGGCTGGTTCATCAGCCGAAGCGTCTGAGCCACGCGCTCGTCGGAAACGATGTTCAGGAAAGGCGATTGAGCGAGCTGCACCGCCAGACCTTCTCGCAGCGTGCTGTCGAAGACCGTGTCGCCCGTGGTGTTGGTGAAATCGGCGAGGACGACGGAATCCTTTGATGTCAGCACCGGAGTGCGATGCAGATAGTAGTAGGCTCCGGCGCCGATGGCCGCGATTACCGCGAGAGCGACGACGGCGATCCAGGCGGGGACGCCCCGGCGTGCAGGCGGCGTGGTGGTGGCGACGGGAGGCGCGACCATACCGCTGCCGGCCGTGGGATATGGCGCGGACGGGGTTGGCTGGGCGACGGGCGTGGCAGGTGTGACTTGCGCGGAAGATGGTGCGGGAGCGGTGGGCTGCGTCATAGTGATGGCGTGGCGTGTGGATTCCGTGTCGCGCTTCAGGCGGGCGAGGTCCACGCGCATTTCCGTGGCCGATTGATACCGCAGCTTGCGGTCCTTATCCAGCGCCTTGGAGATGATTCGTTCCAGTTCGGCAGGCACTTCGAGATTGAGCCGCACGGGAGCGATTGGCGCGCCGTGCAGGATGGCTTCGAAGATCGCACCGGTCGTTTCGCCCCGGAAGGGGAGGACGCCGGTGGCCATTTCGTAGAGAACGGCGCCGAACGAGAACAGGTCGCTTCGGGCGTCCACTTCCTCGCCGCGCACCTGCTCAGGCGACATGTAGGCAACCGTGCCGAGGGCCGTGCCGGGGCTGGTGAGCTGCTCCTCGGCCACTGTTGGCGCGGCATCGCCGCTCGTTACCGTAGCGCCAGCCAATCCGCTGCTTCTGGCCGTCTGCTTCGCCAGCCCGAAATCGAGAATTTTCGCGTGCTCCTGCGTGGTGACAAAAACATTGGCTGGCTTGATGTCGCGATGAACGATGCCCTTGGCGTGCGCCGCTTCGAGGCCCTCGGCGATCTCTACGCCGAGTTCAAGCAGGAGATCGAGGGGGAGCGGCTTGCCATTGATGCGATGCTTGAGCGTCTGGCCCTCCAGACACTGCATCGCGATGAACGGCCTGCCCTCGTGCTCGCCGATTTCGTGAATCGTGCAGATGTTGGGATGGTCGAGCGCCGAAGCGGCGCGGGCCTCGCGCTCGAAACGTTCGAGGGCACGGGGATCACGGACTAGATCGTCCGGGAGGAATTTCAGCGCCACGAAGCGGCCGAGCTTCGTGTCCTCGGCTTTATAGACCACACCCATCCCGCCGCCGCCCAGCCGTTCGACGACGCGGTAGTGAGATACGGTCCGTCCCAAGAGTGAAGAGGATTCAGCCACGTCGCAGCATCTTATGGTGCGCGCGGAGGCAAGTCAACGAAATCGCGGACGCCGTCATCCTACCAAGGTGCAAGGATGCAGAATCGCTCGGACAGCGAGGGCGAGGAGATGTAGCGTCGTTGACCAATTTAGCTCTAGGGAGGGCGGCGGGACGTTTCCGTTGGGCGCTATGGGCTAGTATTTCAGGAAGTTACGAGCCAGTGACCCAGCCGCTCCGCGGCGGGGCCGGAAGTGGTTACCAAACCGGTGCAGGGTCCGGGCGCAAGCTTTCCCATATGTTCCCCAGGTGTTAAACTTCTACGAGTTCTATCGCGGAGGCAACCGCGGGGTGGCATGGGCGAATTCGTTTGCAAGGTAGCCGATCCCGCTGGTCACGTATTCGAGCAGGTCGAGACCGCTCAATCGGAAGAAGAAGCTCGAAATAAGCTGACCGACCGGGGTCTCTTCATCTACGGCGTCCGGCGCCGGCGCGCGCTGAGTCTCGAAGGCGTGTTCCAGAGACGGGACCGCGCGGTCCGCAGTAACGACTTCCTGGTCTTCAACCAGCAATTCAACACGCTGATCAAAGCCGGACTGCCGATCCTGAGAGCGCTCGATTTGCTGGCCGATCGCACGGCGGCGCCACGATTGCGGCCGGTGCTTTCCGACGTGCGGCAGCAGGTGCGTGACGGCGCGCTGCTTTCGGAGGCGATCGCCGCGCAGGGGATTTTCCCGCCTGTGTATACAAGTTCCGTGCTGGCGGGGGAGAAGAGCGGCAATCTGCCGGGCGTGCTGGACCAGTACATCGCGTACCAGAAGACGTCGAGCGGGTTGCGGAAAAAACTGACGGGAGTGCTGATTTACCCCGTGATCCTGGTGGTTGTGGCGACGGGGATTCTGTCGTACCTGGTTACCTACGTGATTCCGCAATTCGCGAAGCTGTACCAGGACATGAACGTGGCTTTGCCGGGTCCCACGCAATTTCTGATCGAGTTGGTGACGGGATTCAAGGCCTACGTGCTGGGAGGGGTACTCGTCGTGGCGGCAATCGCCCTGACGGCATTCCTTTATTCGCGGACGGAGAAGGGAGCGATCGCGAAGGACCGGCTGAAACTGAAGCTGCCGGTGGCGGGCGATATTTGGGTGAAATACCAGGTGGCACAGTTCGCGCGCACGCTTTCGACCCTGCTCATTGGCGGCACGCCGCTCGTGCCGGCGCTCGAAACAGCGGGAACGTCACTGCGAAGCCGGCTGGTGGCCGGTTCGCTGCGCCGTGCGGCGCAGCGCGTACGGGAAGGGCAGTCGCTCTCTTCCAGCCTCAATGAAACGAAGCTGGTACCCGGCCTGGCGATCGACATGATCCAGGTGGGCGAGGAATCAGGCGCCCTGGCGGGGATGCTGGCGAGCGTAGCGGACTTTTTCGAGGAAGAGGTCAACGCGAGGCTGACGACGCTGATATCCATCGTGGAACCTTCGATTTTGGTACTCATGGGGTGTGTGATAGCCTTTATTCTGATCGCCCTCTATCTGCCCCTGTTCAGCTTCAGCGTAGGAAATTTGGGAGGCTAGGAGTTCATGGCCACAGATCGCGACATCCTGCGCGAAGGCCGTCCCGACGAGCAGCAGGAGCGGGAACGCGCGCAAAAGCTGGCCGAGCGCTACCGCTGTCCGTTCGTGGATTTGCGGGAACAGCGGATCGATCCCGAGCTGTTCCGCCGGATTCCGGCCGAACTGATGTTCCGCTGGAGCTTCGTTCCGCTGGAATCGCGGAATGGGTCGCTGGTGGTGGCGGTTTCCGATCCCAGCCAGTTGGTGCAGAGCGACGAACTGTCGCTGCTGCTGGGCTACAAGCTGGTGCTGAAAGTCGCGACCGCTTCGCAGATCAGTGACCTGCTGAAGCGCACCGAGCAGTCCCAGCGCGTGCTGGAGCAGGCGACCGAGGGGTTCACGACGCTGCAGGTGGTGGTCGAGGAAGAGAGCGACGAGAACATCTCGATCGACCGGCTGACCGAGGATACCGCCGTCAATCCGGTCGTGCGGCTGGTGGATACGGTGATCTTCACCGCGCTCGAGCGGCGCGCGAGCGACATCCACATCGAGAGCCGCGACAACGAAGTTGCGGTGAAGTATCGCATCGACGGCGTGCTGCAGGAGGCCATGACGCCGCTCGCGCGCGAGTGGCACTCGACGATCATCAGCCGCATCAAGGTGATGAGCGAACTCGACATCGCCGAGCGCCGCATTCCGCAGGACGGCCGCTTCCGCGTCCGGTACAAGGGCCGCTTCATCGATTTCCGCGTTTCGATCATGCCCTCGATTTACGGCGAAGACGCCGTGCTCCGCGTACTCGACAAGGAAAGCCTGAGCGAAAAATTCCGCAACCTGAACCTGGACGTGGTTGGCTTCGCCGACCGCGACCTGCGGCGCCTGCGCCGCTACATCCGCGAGCCCTACGGCATGATGCTCGTCACCGGACCCACCGGATCGGGCAAGACGACCACGCTCTACGCCTGCGTCAACGAAATCAAGACCGACGAGGACAAGATCGTCACGATCGAGGACCCGGTCGAATACCAGATCCGCGGCATCACGCAGATCCCGGTGAATGAAAAGAAGGGACTCACGTTCGCCCGAGGCCTGCGCTCGATCCTGCGGCACGACCCGGACAAGATCATGGTGGGCGAGATCCGCGACCTCGAGACGGCGCAGATCGCCATCGCCGCCGCGCTCACCGGGCACCTGGTTTTCACCACCGTCCACGCCAACAACGTGTTCGACGTCATCGGCCGGTTCATCAACATGGGAGTTGAGCCGTACAATTTCGTTGCCGCGCTGAACTGCATCCTGGCGCAGCGGCTGGTGCGCGTGGTCTGCGACGGCTGCAAGCGCGAAGTGCGCTACACCAAGGCGCAACTCGAAGAATTCGGACTCCAACCGCGGGAGTGGGAGGACCATCCGTTCTACGAGGCGGCCGGGTGCCTGGAATGCTCCGGGAGCGGATTTCGCGGCCGCACCGCCATCGCGGAGATTCTCGATCTCACCGACCCCATCCGCGATATGATCATCGGCCGCCGGCCCACCAGCGAGATCAAACACGTGGCCCGCGAGGAAGGGATGACGTTCCTGCGGGATTCGGGCCTGGAAAAAGTGCGCGCCGGCATAACAACGCTGCGCGAAATCAACAAGGTCACTTTCATTGAATAGTCTTACCGCCCATCGCACCAGACCCGAGAGAGCCGGGCTGCTCCGGCGTTTCAGCGGGTGGCTCGACGCGTTTCCGCATCCCGACCTGGTCTGCCAAATCAGCGCCGAGCGCGTGGCCCTGGCGCGCTGGGGCATGCACAGGCTGGAAGCTTTCGCGGAGGAGCGGCTGCCGGCCGGGGCGTTGCGCCCGTCGCCCTCGCAGCCGAACCTGGCGGATGCCGAAGCGGTGAGCCAGGCGGTTGGGCGCGCGGTGGAACGCGTGCGCGACGCGCGGCGCGAGGCGGTGCTGCTGCTGCCGGATACGATCATCCGCATCTTTCTGCTGGGCTTCGAGAGCTTTCCGCGCAAGGCATCCGACGCGGCGCCGCTGCTGCGTTGGCGACTCCGGAAGAGCGTGCCGTTCCCGGTGGAGGAGACGCTGCTTTCTTGGAACGAGCAGCGGTCGGCGGACGGAAATCTGGAAGTGGTGACGGCGGTGGCGCGGGAGTCGGTGATTCGGGAATACGAGGACCTTCTGCGCAAGGCCGGGCTCGAACCCGGCGTGGTGCTTGGCGAGACGCTCGCGGCGCTGCCGCTGGTCGAGGATGTGCCCGCGGTGCTGCTGGCGCGGCTCGACGGGATGAGCCTGACGATGGCGATCGTCGATGGCGGGCGCCTGGCCCTCCATCGCTGCACGGAGCTGGGCGCACAGCCCGGCGCACAGGCGCTGCTCGACGAAATCTTTCCGGCCGTGGCGTTTTTCCAGGACCGGGCGCACCGCAACGTGGAGCGCGTGCGGCTCTCGGGAATGGAGAGCTACGGCGGCGAATTGAAGCAGCGGCTCGAGACCGAACTCGGCTGCCCGGTGGGTTTGCTGGGCGGAGCCGGGCCGGAAAGCGTCCGTTTGCCGGAGGGAGCGGCGGATTTGCTTTCGCGGCAACTCGCGCCACTTGTCGGCTGGCACCTGAACCGGGGCGCATAAGATGAAGGTTCGGCTCAATGTCGCGACGCAGCCGCTCGAAAGCCATCGGCGTTTCCTTGCCGGCTCGACGGCGCTGGGTTTGGCCGGTCTGGCGGCGCTGCTGCTGCTCTCGACGAGCGTCTACCGTGGCTGGCGGCAGAACCGCGGGGAGAGGGCAACGATCGAACAGTATCAGAACCAGTTGGAGACGATGAGCGCCGAACGGCAGCAGATGGCGGCCTTTTTCGGTTCGTCGAAGACGAAGACGGTGATGGATCGCGCCGCGTTTCTGAATTCGCTGATCGATCAGCGCAGCTTTCCGTGGACGAAAATTTTCACCGACCTCGAGAAGGTGCTGCCGCCGGGCGTGCGCGTGGTGAGCATCGCGCCGAAGATGGAAAACGGACAGGTGGACGTGAAACTGGTGGTGGGCGCGGC
>JAGWOX010000222.1 GCA_028877145.1 Acidobacteriota bacterium
GGCAAGCGTAACCGCTCGCCGCTTCGGGACGAACCATCAGCAACTGCCGCTCGAAGGCCAGGAAGTTCTCGCCTGCCACCAGCGCGCCCTTCTCTCTCTCGACGAGCCAAGCATGGACGGCATCAACACGTGGTTCGTTTCTCGCGCCGCGCGACAGGCGGGGCTGAAAGTGGCGCTTTCCGGACTGGGTGGCGATGAACTCTTCGGCGGGTACGAAACTTTTCGCAGCGCGCCACTCGCCGCCAGGATCGCTCGCAACCTGCCCGAAGTGTTGCGGAGGCCGGCGGGCCGTTTGCTCGAGAGTTCGGCCGCGGCTTTGAGGCGGCCCGACCGCGGGCGGAAACTGGCGAGCCTGATCCGTGAGCCCGTACGATTGCCGCATCCCTACTTTTTCACCCGGCTGCTCTTTCCTCCAGGCGAAGTGGAAAAATTGATCCATCACGATGGAGCATTCGCTGGAGAACAGTGGCTGCGCGGAGCCGCGCAGGACGCGGCAAACGCCGACGATTTCTCCATGGTCTCGCAACTCGAAATCCGCAGCTACATGGTCAACACGCTCCTGCGAGATACCGACGCCATGAGCATGGCCCATTCGCTCGAAGTGCGGGTGCCGTTGCTCGACCGCGAGTTGGTGGAATACGTCGTCGGGCTGCCCGAATCCTGGAAGCGGAGGCGCGGCTCGCGGAAATCGCTGTTGGCCGATGCGCTGGGTGATCTCCTGCCACAGGAAGTCATTTCGCAACCGAAACGCACCTTCACCCTCCCCTGGGAACACTGGCTGCGCGGCCCCTTGCGGGCGGAAGTGGAAGCGGGACTCGCCGAGCCCGCTCGCGCACTACAGCCGTTTCTCAACCGTGCGGCTGTCCGTCAGGTCTGGCGGGATTTCCTCGGCCGGCGCACCAGCTGGTCGCGCGCTTGGAGTCTCTATGTGTTGAACCAATGGGCGCGTCGCTATCTGGATGAAGCGAGACCGGCTCCCAGCGACGAACTGGCGGCCGAACCGGCAAAAGGGATTGGGGGAAGACCTTGAACATCTTGGCCATCAACGCGTATCACCCGAACGCCTCCGCGGCGCTCGTGCAGAACGGCCAGTTGGTCGCCGCGGTCGAGGAAGAGCGCTTCAATCGCGTGAAATACGCCGCCGGCTTTCCGGTCCAGGCGATTCGCTACTGCTTGGGCGAGGCGAGCATCGAAATCCATGACGTTCACTACATCGTCGTGCCGCGCAATCCCTGGGCACGACTGTGGAAGAAGTTGATGTTCGCCGCGCGCCTCCCGCGCTTTGCCGCCGATCGAGCGCAGGTCATGGCACGCTTTGCCGGCATGCATTACCAGCTCGCCGATGCCCTGGGGGTCACGCCCGAACGCATCCGGGCGAAATTCCACCGCCTCGAACACCATCAAGCGCATCTGGCCAGCGCGTTCTTCGTCTCTCCATTCGACCAGGCCGCGCTGCTCTCGGTCGACGGCCTCGGCGATTTCGCCAGCGCGATGTGGGGCGTGGGCCAGGGCTCGAAAATGGAAGTGAAGGGCGACGTCACTTTCCCTCACTCGCTCGGCATTTATTACACTGCACTCACCCAGTATCTCGGCTTCTGGAAATTCGGCGACGAATACAAGGTGATGGGCCTCGGCTCCTACGGCCAGCCGGCGCATATCGATAAATTCCACCGCATCGTCCAGCCGGGTCCCGGCGTCGGCTTCCGCCTCGGGCTCGAATATTTCCTGCACCAGCGGCAGGGTGCCCAGATGACCTGGAGCAACTCAAATGAAACTCCGGTTCTCGGCCGCCTCTACTCCGACGAACTCGAAAAGCTTCTCGGGCCCGCTCGCAAAGCCGAAGAGCCGCTCGAGTCAAAGCATCAGGACATTGCCGCGACGCAGCAGGCGGCCCTCGAAGAAGTGCTCTTCGCGATGCTGAACGAACTGCACCGGCGAACAGGAATGAAAAATCTCTGTCTCGCGGGGGGCGTCGCCTTCAACTGTGTGGCCAATGGAAAAATATTCAGCCACACCCCATTCGAGCGGGTCTGGGTGCAGCCGGCGGCCGGCGACGCGGGCTTGGCGGTCGGTGCGGCTTTCCACTTGTACCATCAGATTCTCGGTGGCCGGCGTCAGTTCGTGATGGACCACTCGTATTGGGGCCCAGGATTCCTGTTGGAGCACATTCGACAGGCGATTCGGGAAAAGGCGCTGCCCGACAAAGGCTTCCGCGTCCGCCAACTTACGGAGTGGGAACTGGCAGCCGAAACTGCCTCGTTTCTCGCCCAGGGAGACATCATCGGCTGGTTCCAGGGTCGCATGGAGTGGGGACCGCGCGCGCTCGGCAATCGGAGCATCCTCGCCGATCCTCGCCGCGCCGATATGAAAGACATTTTGAATCGCCGCATCAAGCACCGCGAACCTTTTCGGCCGTTTGCCCCCTCGATTCTCGAGGAGTCCGTTTCGGAATACTTTGACGCGCCAAGCCTTTCGCCCTTCATGCAGATGGCCTTCCCCGTGCGGCCCGAAAAACGGAACGAGATCCCCGCGCCGACCCACGTCGACGGCACCGGACGTCTCCAGACCGTAAGTCGAGGCGCGAACCCTCGCTTCTGGGCCCTGCTCCAGGAATTCCGCCGCCAGACGGGCGTTCCGGTCCTACTGAACACATCCTTCAACGATAGCGAGCCGATTGTCTGCCAGCCGCAAGAAGCGATCGACTGTTTTCTGCGGACGCAAATGGACGCTCTGGTCCTCGGCGACTTCGTGATCGACACGCCGGCCGAATTGCCAAGCTCGCTTCGAGACTGAACGGCGGACTACTAGAAGGTTTTTGGTTCTGAGCGAATGCGAATCCTGCTCGTCAACCAGTACTACCCGCCTGACACCTCGGCGACGGCCAACATCGCTCGCGTCGTCGTCGAGACGCTCGCACGCCGCCACCAGGTGACCGTGCTCGCCGGCCGGCCTTCTTACGACCCCACCGAATACCATCCTTTCTATCTGCTCAGGACAGACTCCAACGGCCCGGTCCGCGTCCGCCGCGTTGGCTCGACCGCCTTTCCCCGCCACCGAATGAAGCGCCGCGTGAGTAACTATCTCTCTTATCTTTCGCTCGCCGCGCCCGTCGGCCTCGCGACCCCGGCGGACCTCGTCATGTCGATGACCGATCCGCCCATCGCCGGCCTGCTCGCCGCCTCGATCGCCCGGACCCGGCGGCTCCCTTTTGTCTACAACATTCGCGACCTCTACCCCGACATGGCCCTTGGCGGAGAGATTGTGGGAAAAGGACGCTTCATCGACCGGTGGGAACAGATGCACCGGTGGACCATGCGGCAGGCTTCGCGTGTGATCGTTCTCGGCGAAGACATGCGCGAGCGGGTCGCCTCGAAGGGCATCGACCCGAAGCGCATCGTCGTGGTTCGTGACGGCGCCGTGCTTTCCGACCCCGTCTCTCCGAATGGGCATCCCGCCGTGGCAGCGATTCGCGATGGATACCAGTTCGTGGCTTTGCACGCCGGAAATCTCGGCTTTTATGGTGCCTGGGAAACGCTCGTCGATGCCGCTCTCGAGCTCCAGGACGAAGGCATGGGCATGGTCTTTGTCGGAGGCGGAGCGCAACGAGGCCGCCTTGAGGAACTCGCGGGAGGGATGCGCGGAGTGCGCCTGATGCCATTCCGTCCGGCGTCAGAGATTCCCTACGTGCTGGCTGCAGCCGACGTACACGTAATTACAGTGCGCCGAGGTCTGGAGGGCGTCGTCGTCCCCAGCAAGCTATACGGAATTCTGGCCGCTGGTCGGCCGGTACTGGCCGTTACTCCGCCAAAGAGCGACGTGGCTCGAATTGTTACAGCAGCCGGCTGCGGCCTCGTGGCCGATCCGGACGATCCCGCTTCCGTCGTCGCCGCCATCCGTGAGATGCGTGCGAATCCGGATAAATTGCGCGAGATGGGCCGGAAGGCAAGGGAGAAAGCCAAGGAATTCGATCGCGAAGAACAGCTCCGTCTCCTGCTTGAAGTCGTGGAGGAAGCAATTTGATAGGCGGGCGTATCGGTGGCAGAGTCGCTCCGCCGGCGAGCTTTTGGAAGGCAGGCGGAAGTTGGACTTGTGCCGGTAGAATTCCAAGGACTGGCGTCGGGAGCGGTCGATTGGTGTTACGGCACAGGGCAACAAGGACAATGCTCGACCGGAACCCGGCCTGGCGGTAAACTGACGAACTCCCATGCTGACCACTCTTTTCACGGTGGCTGTCGCCCTGGTAGCGAGCCTTATTCTGACGGTCCCGGTGCGCCGTCTGGCCTTGCAGGTCGGCCTCGTAGACCAGCCTGCCGCGCGCAAGATTCATCTCGAGCCAATCCCGCTGCTTGGTGGTCTGGCGATGTATTGTGGCGTCATCCTGGCCTCTGTGGTGTCTTTGCATGGCAAATTCGAGACGCAGACGGTGGCGATTCTGGCGGGAGCAACGCTGCTCGGGCTCGTGGGCCTGCTCGATGATCGCGGCTTGCTGCACCATCAGGTAAAACTCTTCCTGGCGATGCCCGCTGCTGCGCTAATCCTCATGGTTTCCGGCATCCACGCTGACGTGTTCGCAGGGCTCGTGCCGAAATACGGCCCAGCGCTCGACGTGGTGCTCACCCTGTTTTGGGTCGTGGGAATCACCGCGGCTTTCAGCATCCTCGACCACATGGACGGCCTCTGCGCCGGCGTCGCGGCAATTGGCGCCGCGTACTTTACCCTTTTCGCCTCGCTCACCGGCCAGACTGTGGTTCGGGTGCTCGCAGCGGCAACGCTCGGAGCCGCAGTGGGGTTCCTGCGCTGGAATTTCAAACCCGCCAAGATCTTCATGGGTGACTCGGGAGCCATGTTTCTGGGCTTCCTGATGGCTACGCTCGGCCTCAAGATCCGGCCGATAAACGTGCCGCACGCGACAGCCTGGATGCTGCCCGTACTCATCCTGGTGGTGCCGATTTTCGATACGTTCCTGGTCTCTCAATCCCGCCTGCGCCGTGGTTTGCTTCCATTCGCCTCTCCCGGCAAGGACCACACCGCGCACCGCCTGTCGAACCTGGGCTTTGGACAGCGCGGCGCGGTGATTCTGATATACGGACTGGGATGCGTTGGTGGTGTAGCAGCACTGTTGGTCTCCATGTCGCAAGTCACTATTTCTTACATTCTCGCGGGCGGAGTCGTGCTCCTCGCTGTGATTGGCGCCGCCATGCTTGAGATGGCTCCCTTCGAGTCCCAGCGCGAAGCCGGTAAACCGTCCTAAGGTCTTCCGCCTCACCCGTGTTCAACCGGTGAAAATGTTTCAGGAGGCTATTTCTATCCGAAGCTCGGGGTCCGCTATACTGTCCGTTTCCACTTTTGGAAGGATTTTAGACAGTTTGACCCCGTGACCCCTACACCGCCAGATTTTCAGCTCGAACTGATGCCGTACCGGCCCATCGGCGCTTCTTCCGTGGCCATTATCGGTGGTTCGGCCGCGGGCCTTTATACGGCATGGCTCTTGAGCCGCGGAGGCCGCCGCGTTCGCGTCTACGAACGCTCCGAGCGCCTGGAACCATCCCCGCGAACCCTGATCGTCACCAGCCGCATGCGGGAGATTCTCGGCTCGCTCGGCGAGCCGTCCGTGGTGAACGAGATTCGCCGCTTCGAAATCTATTCCGACGGCCGCTCCGCTGAATTCTCCCTCCACCAGCCGGACCTGATCATCGAGAGGTCAACTCTGATTCGCCAGCTCGCCGAGCAAGCCGGCGCGGCTGGCGCTCAACTCGTTCTCGGGCGCCGCTTCCTGGGCCTCTCGACCGAGGCCGGTGGGCCGGCAATTGAACTCGAGCGACGGGAAGACGGAGCCAAGGAAACGGTGCCGGCGCGCGTGATTGTCGGCGCCGACGGCGTTGCGAGTAAAGTGGCGAGATCGGCCGGATGGCCAAAGGCGGAGACTGTGCCTTTGCTTCAGGCGATGGTCCGCCTGCCCCGCGATTACCCGCACGACACTGTGCGCGTCTGGTTCGTTCCCGAAGACACGCCGTATTTCTACTGGCTGATCCCGGAAAATGGTGACCAGGGCGCGCTCGGCTTGATCGGCGAAGACGGCGAGAAAACCCGGCGTAGCTTGCAACGCTTTCTCGAACGGCACCACTTCGAACCGCTCGAATATCAGGGCGCGCGCATCCCCGTTTACACCGGCTGGGTCCCTGTTCATCGCCGCTGCGGCCAGGCCGACGTTTACCTGGTCGGCGACGCCGCCGCCCAGGTGAAAGTCTCGACAGTGGGCGGGATCGTCACGGGATTGCGCGGCGCGCAGGCCGTGGCCAAGGCCATCCTCCATTCCGATGGGGCCGGAGAATTGCGCTCTCTGCGGCGCGAGTTGAATCTACATTTGTTCGTACGA
>JAGWOX010000223.1 GCA_028877145.1 Acidobacteriota bacterium
CGAACTGCTCGGAGAGAAGGCGGGCGCCGTAATCGGGGCGGAACACCCAATCGTCGAGACGCGTTTCGACGGCGTTTTGGATCTGGCCGTCGCGGCCGGGCGAGAAGAGCGTGGTGGGGCGCGGCAGGAGGACTTCGCGGGCGCGGAGGAGCTCGAGTTCCTCGCGCAGGCGCGTTTCGGCGTCGGGGCCTGAAAATTCGGTGGCGGTGAATTCGCCGGTGGAGACGTCGACGGCGGCGAGGCCGACGATTCCGGCGTCGATCTCGCGGGCTACGGCGGCGAGGTAATTGTTCTCCCGCGGTTCGAGGAGGGGGAAATCAGTCGCGGTGCCGGGTGTGATGACGCGGATCACTTCGCGATGGACCAGTTTCTTTTTCCGCGAGGGCTCTTCCATCTGCTCGCAGATGGCAACTTTGTAGCCGGCGCGAATCAGGCGCGCGATGTAATTTTCGGCGGCGTGGTAGGGGACGCCGCACATGGGGACGGGCTGGCCGGCTTCGCGATTGCGGGAGGTGAGGGTGATCTGGAGTTCGCGCGAAGCGGCGATGGCGTCCTCGTAGAAGAGTTCGTAGAAATCGCCCAGCCGGAAGAGGAGCAACGCTTGTGGGTAGCGCTGCTTGATGCCGTGATACTGCCGCAGAAGTGGGCTGGTGGCTTCGGTCATGTTCCGGGTCGTACCGGCGGCCCGCCGGTGCTCGAAGCGTTATACCTTTGCGGGGCGATTCTGTCGAGTGACGGGGGAGATTGCAAGGGGAAGGCGAAAGATTGCACACGGAGGGCACGGAGAATTACTTGAGGACGCGGAGGGGCGCGGAGGACAGGGAGGATTCTCTGCGAAACTCTGCGTCTCTGCGGTGAAATGGGTTTGGTGTCTACGGGATATACTGATCGGAACATGACGGGTGCAGGACTGGAAATCGAGATCAAGCTGCGCGTGGAGGATGGCGCGGAAATGGCGCGGCGACTGCGGCGACTGGGGGCGCGGTCGCTCGGGCGTGTGCACGAACGGAACACGCTTTTTGATACGGAGGATCACTCGCTGGGGCATTCGCGGCGCGTGCTGCGCGTTCGCTCGACCGAGAAGGTCAGGGTGGGGAAGTCAAGGCGCGGACGGGGACGGGACGTTAAGGGCTTGCTGACGTACAAGAGTCCGGTGGAGGGGAGCCGGTACAAGGTGCGGAAGGAGATCGAAGTGACGGTTGGCCCTCCCGAGCAAGCGGAACGGATTCTGGAGGGGCTGGGGTTCCGGCCGTGGTTCCGGTATGAGAAATTCCGGACAACGTACCGTGTGCCGGGCCTCGCCCGGCTGGTGATCGAACTCGATGAGACGCCGATCGGGGTGTTCCTGGAACTCGAAGGGCAGCCGGGGTCGATCGACCGGGCGGCGGAGCGGCTGGGGTACGGGCCGGGGGACTATCTGCGGGAGAGCTATTACGAGCTGTTCGAGCGGGAACGGGAGCGCGCGGGGCTCGAGCGGGGGCGGATGCTCTTTCCGGAAAAAAATAAGTGAATTCCGCGAGTCTCTCCTTGACAAAGATAGCGAGTGCTCCTAGTAAGGAGTACGTGGGAGATATGGGTTTAAGCAGATGCTTCGCCGGATGTTGGCTCTTCGCCCAAAGAGGGGCAAGAGTGGCCGACCGTCCCGCCTTTGCGGCGCTCGGTCCGGGGATTTAGAACACCCGGAACCAGCGCCCCGTGGCCGAAGGGTCTGCCGCCGGCCACGGGGCTTTTTTTGTGTGTTCTCCCGCCTTCGCTAAAGCTCCGGCGGGCAGGCCCGCCACACGGAGGCTCCGGCGGGCAGGCCCGCCACACGGAGGCTCCGGCGGGCAGGCCCGCCACGCAGAAGCTCAGGGGGCCGGGCCGGCCCCTCTGAAGCTCCGGGGAGCAGGCTCGGGACCTAAGAAGTTACGCCGGACAACGGTCCTCTCGGGGTTGTGGCTAGCGGAATGATGAGGAGAATGGCGTGCTCCGAGCCACCGAAATATTGGGTGCGCAAGCCTACGACGCGATGGGGAACTACGTCGGGCGGCTGCGGGAGATGTTTATCGAGCCCGCCGAGCAGCCGAATCGTGTGGCGTGGCTGCTGCTGTCGCGAGGGCGGTTTCAGCCATTGGTGGCGCGGTGGGACCAGGTGGCATTCGTCGCGCCGACGACGCTGCGGCTGAACGTGGACGAGCGGGCGCTTCAGGCCTACCTGCCAAACGAGGCGTGGCTGGCGGTGCGCAAGGATTTGCTGGACCAGCAGATCATCGACACGCACGGGCGCAAGGTGGTGCGGGTGAACGACATCGCCATGGCCGAGGTGAGAACGAACGGGTCGGTGGAACTGCGCGTGACGCAAGTGGACGTCGGGCTGCCGGGCGCCGTGGGCCGGCTGATGCAGGGCCTGGCGCCAACGCAATTGATTCGCAGGCTGCAGGACCGGTTGCCGTCGCGGGTGATTCCGTGGGAGTTCGTGAACCTGATCGAACCGGATCCGCTGCGTCGCGTGAAGCTGCGGCTCACCGGGCACCGGCTGGCCCGGCTGCACCCGGCCGACCTCGCCGACATCATGGAAGAACTCTCGCCGAGCGAGCGGGAAGCCATCATCGCCTCGCTCGACGAGGAGGTGGCCGCGGATGTGATCGCGGAACTGGACCGGCGGCTGCAGGCGCAGGTGGTCGAAAAGCTGGCGCCGGAACGCGCTGCGGAGATTCTGGAGGAAATGGAGCCGGACGAAGCGGCCCACCTGCTGGCGGACCTGCCGCCGGAAACCAGCCAGGAACTGCTCTACGAACTGTCGCGGGAAGACGCGCGGGACGTGAGCGAGCTGTTGCAGTTCGGCGAAGGCACCGCCGGCTGGATGATGAACACCGATTTCGTCTTCGTCGGTGAGAGCGCCACGCGGGAAGAAGCGGTCAACTGGATTCGCACGCGCGACATTCATCCCGATCAGCTCGATACGATCGTCCTGATCGACGCGCATGCCGTCTTTTCCGGCACCGTATCGATCGGGCGGCTGCTCCTGGCGGCCGAGGAGCGTCCGATGCGAGAGTTGCGCGACGATCCGCTGCTTTCGGTGCAGGCCGAGACGGATGAAAGGGAAGTGTTCGAGTTGTTCGACAAATACAATCTGCGGAGCCTGGCGGTGGTCGACCATGATACGCGGCCGATCGGCGTGATCACGGTCGACGATGTGGTCAGCCGCCTGCGAAGCAAACTATGAACTGGCCCGCCATCACCAATCGCATTCGCGTCTCCCGGAGGCGCCAGCCGGAAGAGGAGCCGTCTCTGCGGCATCGCCTGCACATGTGGCGGAGGCGCCTGTTTCTGTTCCTGGCGGTGATCGGGCCGGGGCTGATCACGTCGAACGTCGACAACGACGCGGGCGGGATCGCCACCTACTCCCAGGCGGGCGCGCAGTTCGGCTATGCGCTGCTCTGGCTGCTCGTGCCGTTGACGGTGTTGCTGTACATCAGCCAGGAGATGTGCGCGCGGATGGGCGTGGTGACGGGCAAGGGCCTGAGCGACCTGATCCGCGAGGAGTTCGGATTCCGTTCGACGTTTTTCGTGATGCTGGCCGGGTTGCTGGTGGACCTGGGCAATACGATCGCGGAGTTCGCCGGCGTGGCGGCGAGCATGGCCATTTTCGGCGTGAGCAAATACATCGCCGTGCCGGTGGCGGCGCTGCTCGTGTGGGTGCTGGTGGTGAAGGGAACCTACCGCGTGGTGGAGAAGGTGTTCCTGGCGGCGTGCGTTTTCTACATCTCCTACATCTTTTCGGCGTTCCTGGCGAAACCGGATTGGACGTCGGCGATTCGGCAGACAGTGATCCCGAATTTCCACTTCAGCGGGGCGTACCTGGTGATGGTGATTGGCCTGGTGGGCACGACGGTCGCTCCGTGGCAGTTCTTTTATCTGCAGGCGGGCGAAGTGGAAAAGAAGATCGGGCCGCGGCAATACCGGCATGCGCGGATGGACGTGCTGCTCGGGAGCATCACGTCGATGGCGGTGGTGTTCTTCATCGTCGTTTGCACGGCGGCCACGCTGCACGTCGCTGGCCGCACGAACATTACCGACGCGGGGCAGGCGGCCGCGGCGCTCTCGCCGCTGGCGGGACGCTGGGCATCGTGGCTTTTCGCATTCGGCCTGTTGAATGCTTCGCTCTTCGCCGCTTCGATTCTGCCGCTTTCGACGGCGCACGTGATCTGCGAAGGACTCGGTTTCGAGGCGGGACTCGACCAGAAAGTGGGCGAAGCGCCGATTTTCTACGGGCTCTATACCGGCCTGATCGTCGTCGGCGCGGGCGTGATTCTGATTCCCAGGGCGCCGCTGTTCAAAATCCTGCTGCTCTCGCAGGTGGCCAACGGGATCTGGCTGCCGGTCGTGCTGATCTTCATTCTGCTGCTGATCAACCGGCGCGACCTGATGGCGGAGATGACGAACGGACGGGTGCTGAACGTGATCGCGTGGGTGACGAGCCTGGTGATGATCGTCATGACGCTGATCTGGATTTACGTTTCGATATTCGAGGCAGGGACGGTGCCGGGGATGTTTCTCGGGCCCATGGGATAGAAGCGCGGCGTGGTGGCGTTGGGCGCGGGGGTCCACATTACTAAAGGGGCGGGTTTGACGCCCGCCCCCACGATGGTTGGCGAAGATTGTTCGCCCTCGCTCGATTGCCAAAGACGGTGCGGGACGGCGCTTGCGACCAGACACAGGGCAGTTGGGTGTAGAGGGTGTCGCGATTGCGGCCGTCCCGTCCCGGCTCCCCGGAAGGAATTACTTCATGCCTGCTGCCGGCATTGCCGCCGCCAGGTTTGCTCGCATGGTCAGCGTGGGCTGGGGACGATCTTCCGTCCCGTAGCGCGCCAGCCGCTCGCACACGTTGATGAGCGTCAGGAAAACGCTCAGCAGGCACGGCCGCGTGTCGTCACGCAGCCGTGTCCCACTGGTGGCGAGCTGGGCGAGGATCAGGGCTCGTGTTGAGAGGAATTCGCCGATTTCGGCGCGCCGGCGGCCGTCGATTCCACCGAGCAGCGTTTCGCGGCGAATCTCGGAACACTGAGCCTCCATTTGGCGGAGGAAATGAAGCGGGCACAGTCCTTCTTGCTCGAGTACTGGGGGAACGGAGCCACGGCAAAGTGGATGTTGGCATCCCGTATCCATGGTGACCATCTTGTACATACGTGACTCAGAAGTAAACACACCTAAGTGCCACATGTGCTTTATGTGTTATCTCCCCTATGGCGGGGATGACGAGTTGACTCCCGATTCGGTCTCGACCTGGCGACGGGCGCCTGGGGAAAGGCCGGGCTGTGGGGCGGCGGTTGCGCGGGTTTGCGGGCTATGCTAGCTTCGACGCGTCAGAGGCCGAAAAAGGCGCCGAACACTTGCTAAAGCCGTCGAACCGCACCGAAGCCAACCTGCTCGAACAATTGGACATGAACCGTTTGCCGCGCCATGTGGCGATCATCATGGATGGCAACGGCCGCTGGGCGGAGCGGCGGCACTTGCCGCGCATCGCGGGCCATCGCGCGGGAGTGAAAACGGCGCGCGAGGTGATCGAAAGCTCGGCCCGGTTGGGAATCGAGGCTCTGACGCTTTACGCGTTCTCGATGGAGAACTGGCGGCGGCCGCATACCGAGGTGGATTTCTTGATGCGGCTCTTGCGGGAATACCTGCGCAAGGAACTGCCGGTGATCCACAAAAACAATATCAGGCTGATCGTCATCGGGCGTGGCGGGCAGCTTCCGCCCACGGTGCGGCGCGACCTGGACGAGGCCATGAAACTGACGAGCGGGAACACCGGCATGAAACTGGTGGTGGCGCTCAATTACGGCGGCCGGGCGGAGATCGTGGATGCGGTCAACGCGATTCTGGAAGAACGGCGGAAGGCGGCCGAGCCGGAAGGACCGATAGCCGAGCAGGAGATTTCCGATCATCTGCACACGGCCGGGCTGCCCGATCCTGATCTTCTGGTGCGGACGAGCGGCGAGTTGCGTGTGAGCAATTTTCTGCTTTGGCAGATTGCCTACGCCGAAATTTATGTGACGGAAACGCTGTGGCCGGATTTCCACCGCGCGAGCCTGCTGGAGGCGCTCATCGAATATCAGCGGCGGGAGCGGCGCTACGGCGGGTTGAGCCCGGGCCGGAAGACCTCGAAGAGCCATAGCCAGGCGGTTTCCTGACTGGGCGGTCAGAGCCGAATACAATTTTGCGAACCGGGAAGGAATCCCGACTTTGTTCTGGAAACGGGCGCTGACGGCGGCCATTCTCGTGCCGGTGGTAATAGGGGCGGTGGTGTATGCGCCGTTGTGGCTGCTTTCGGGGCTGGCCGGCGTGGTGATTCTGCTCTCGCTGTGGGAGTTTTTCCGGATGGGGGA
>JAGWOX010000011.1 GCA_028877145.1 Acidobacteriota bacterium
CCGAACATTTCATTTCCGAATCGATGAAGCGGTTCGAGGAAAGCACCAAGGGGTCTGGCGTCGTCATTCGCCCGTGGCTTCAGGCCTTTGCCTGGCGCACCAAGAGCTTCTCCGTCAATTACATCTTGACGGAAATGCACGAAGCCAAACAGGACGGTGGAATCGGTTTTCTCTTCTGGAACGCGGACAACAAATACCCGAAGCCCCTCGAAGCGATGACCCAAATCCGCGCTCTGGGAGGCCGCACGCCTACCCGCCCCGCGCTGCAAAAGGCGGGTGGCGCCGGCTGGTGAGCCTGAATCGTCGTCTCTACCGCGCCGAGAATTTGAACACGGTCGTCTGCCGGTACACCTGCCCCGGCTTCAGAACCGTTGACGGGAAATTCGGGTGGTTCGGCGAATCGGGATAGTGCTGGGTTTCGAGCGTGAATCCGTAGCGATACTTGTAGGCTTTGCCGCCCTTCCCCACCAGCGTCCCGTCCAGGAAATTCCCGCTGTAAAACTGTATCCCCGGCTCGGTGGTGTAGACGGTGAGCACGCGTCCGGTCTTCGGTGAATAGGCGCGCGCGGCGAGCACCAGCCCGGTCTTGTGGTCGCGGTTCACGACCCAGTTGTGATCGTAGCCGCCCGCGATTTTCAGTTGCGGGTTGTTCTCATTGATGCGCGCTCCGATAGGCGTCGGCTTCAGAAAATCGAATGGCGTCCCTTTCACGCTCACGATCTCTCCGGTGGGGATCTGGGTTTTGTCGGTCGGCGTGTATTCGTCGGCGTTGATCATCAGCACCGTGTCGAGAATGTCGCCGTTGCCCTGTCCATCCAGGTTGAAGTAAGCGTGGTTGGTCAGATTGATGACCGTGGGCTTGTCGGTGGTGGCCCAATACTGGATGCGCAGGGCGTTCTGGTCGGTCAGCGTGTAGATCACTCGCACGTGGAGGGTGCCGGGATAACCCTGATCGCCATTGGGGCTGGTGAGCGTCAACTCGACGGCAGGATTCGCGGATTTCGTCAGCTCCCGCGCTTGCCATACCAGCTTGTCGAATCCCTTTGTGCCGCCGTGCAGGCTGTTCACGCCGTTGTTGATCGGCAGCTTGTAGGTGACGCCGTCGAGCGTGAAGCGTCCCTTGGCAATCCGGTTCGCGTAGCGCCCGGCGATGGCGCCGAAATACGCCGTGTCCTTCTCGTACCCCTCCACCGAGCTGTAGCCCAGAATGACGTCAGCCAGCTTGCCGTTCTTGTCGGGCACTTTTAGCGAAACCAGCCGCGCGCCGAAATTCGTGATCGCGGCCTGCACCCCGTTCTTGTTGGTCAGCACGTACAACTGAATCGGTGTTCCGTCAGCCAGTTTGCCGAATGGCAGCTTCTTGATTTTCGGTCCCGCGTCGGCCCGCAGGCGTGGTGTTGTGATTGTGACGGCCGCGACGGCCGCGAGCAGAGTGAATGCAGTGCGAATTGGGAATCCCATGTCTCGTTTTTTTCTCCGATTGCTTCGGGCCCCGGGCCTTCGACGATCGCCAGCGCCCCGCCTTTTCTATCACGTTTTTGGCCCAAAGAAAACGATTTCACGGGGATATCGGATGCTCCCGGCTGAACCAGTCCGCACATTGCGGGCGCCGGGTTGTGGTCCGGGCGCCGGTAGCTTCGCTCTCGGTCCCCGGTGCGCTGGCACCCCGACTGCCATTTTTCCGTCGCGGTTAACGCCGATTATGCTTGGTGCTGGAGGGTGGTCCAGACTTGACCGGCGTGCCGGTCTCTTCCCTCACTGCCTGTTTCCACTCCTGGCATTTTTGTTGAGCCGGTCCGACCGCCGTAAAGGTCGTGATGGGACCGATCGGAGCCCCGGTGGCCGCTGATTCCGGCCCGTGACTCGTTACCGTTCCTTCCCCCACAGCGGGGCCTTCAAAGACGCCCAGGCTCTTCTGCCAATGACGCTGGTGTTTCTCTCCGTATACCGCGAAGACGTCCAGCGACCACGCGTAACGGACCGAGGTGCCCGAAATCTGGGTCATTTCGCAGGCGTAGTTGCTGAGCTTCTCTCCGTGGTAAACAAGCGGCGGCAGTGGAAGTTTCTTGGCTTTTTTCGGTCCGGCGAGCCCGCTTACAGAAAACACCAGCGCCAGAGCCGCAATGACCCCTGCCTTTGGACTCGGCATAGTGCCTCCCCTGTTTGGGACGGGGCCACCGGGACCCTGCGTGTTACTTCTGAACCAGGTCCGTTGCTCCGGCCTTCGCTTTCTCCTCGGCAATCGAGGCGAGCATCGTCTCGTTGTCGGCGAACTTGAACGACGGCACGCCGCGCTCGCGCGCCTGCTTCTCTTCCGCCCGCGCCAGATGGGCCAAATCCTCCTTGGGCACGGCTTCAATGCCTTTGTTCTCGAGTTGGCGCAGAATCTCGGCGGCGGTGGGAGTGGGTGTATCAACCGCGCTTTCCAGGTACTTGAGAACGTGCGTCGCGCCCTGTTCGGCGTCAAAGCGCGCCACCCCGACCAGTCCCTCGCTCGCCTTGCGCGCCCAGCCCACGACGTACGTGCCCTCGATCACTTTTCTCGTCTGCGAATCGAACACTTCGTAAGCCGCCCGTTTGGGATCGCCGTCATCCGGATTCGTCACATATCCTGCGGAAGCGTATGGCAGGCCGAAGTTGGGATCCGCGACGTCGCCGATGGCAAAAATCATCGTATCCACATCCAGTTCCGACGTGCGGTCGCTCGCCTTGGCCGACGTTCCTCCGTTGCGCGCCACCAGCATGTTTTCGGTCAGCGTGAGCCGGTCGATCCGCCCGCTCGCGTCGGCATGGATGGCCTGTGGGGAAGTGAGGAAGGAGAACCGCAGCCGTGGCCCCGGCGTTTCCTGCGCGGGCTTGGCCAGCACCGGAAACGTCGCTTCGCTCAGTTTCGAGATGTCCTGCCCCACGCTCGTCATGTTTTCCTTCACGCGATCGAGTTCCTCCTCGAACGCCTTCCGGTCTAGGAACATCTCGATGTGCTCGAATTCCTTGTGGTCGAATTTCGCCTCGAACGGGCCGCGCCGCGCCACCACGATCACCTCTTCCGTGGACCGGTCCGGGTCGTCGATCAGCAGCCAGCGCGCGATGTCCACCATCACGTTTCCCATGCCCACGATCGCGATGCGCTTCCCGGTCGAAAAATTCTGCGACGAGAATGGCGGCAGCAGATTGTAGTGGTAGACGAAATCCTTCGCCGAATACACGCCGAGCGAATCCTCGCCTTCCAGGCCCAGCTTCTTCGTTCCCTGCGCGCCCACCGCGCACACCAGCGCCGTCGGCCCGAGATCCCGCAGCGCCTCGAGCGTCACCGCCTGCTCGCCGCCCACGGCGACGTTGCCGATATAGTGCAGGTTCGGCTGGCTGAGCATCTTGCCGAACTGCTTGCGCAGGCCCGACTTCATCTTCTCCTTCACCGGATAAATGCCGTATTCGGCCAGCCCGCCCGGCTTGATGTCGCGGTTGAACAGCAGCACCTCATGCCCGGCCTGGGCCAGCTTATTCGCGCCATAGAGTCCCGCCGGTCCTGCACCCACTACGAAGACAGTTTTCACGATTCCTCGCTCCAGGTGATTTGTATACACCCATTCGCCCATGATGCGCAGCAACTAGCTTACCGTTTTGCCGGCCCCGTGTCCGGGAGCCGCTAACCCCTTTTCTGTAAAGGTGATAGGCTCCGATTCGTAACGGCGGCAAATGCGCGCTTCCCGCAGCTCGCCGCGAGCCTTCGCGCACCGCGGCGCGCAACTCCGCTTGTTTCTTCGTCAATTTGCGATATTGTTGGCAGCGCTCCGGGACCGATCGCTCGGAGCGAAGCGCGTCAAAGGAGCCTCTTGTGAACAAAATGTTGCGCCAATGGAATGTAGCGGTCGTTTTCGCCCTGATCGTGAGCGCGGCAACCGCCGCTCGTGCCCAGCAGAAAAACGATTGGTCGTCGCTCGACCAATTCATTCACTCGTCCATGGAATCGTGGAAAGTGCCGGGCGCGGCCGTGGCCATCGTCCACGGTCAATCGGTCGTCTACATGAAAGGCTTCGGTGTGCGCGACATTCGCACCGGCGAACCCGTCACGCCCGACACGCTCTTCGACATCGGCTCCTGCACGAAAGCGTTCACCTCGGCGGCGGTCGCCATGCTCGTCGACGAGGGCAAGATGCGCTGGGACGGCCGCGTGCGCGACTACGTCCCCTTTTTCCATCTTTACGATCCACTCGCCGATGAGTACGTCACCATGCGCGATCTGCTCTCGCACCGCACCGGCGTCCCCGGCACCGATCTGCTTTGGTACGGCGCGCCCTACACGCGCGAGGAGATCGTGCGCCGAATGAAATACGCCAAGCCCAATGCCGGTTTCCGTGCCCGTTTCCAATACCAGAACGTCATGTTCGTGGTTGCCGGCTACGCCGTGGGCCAGGTCACCGGCGGAACGTGGGACCAGTTCGTCGAGCGCCGCATTTTCGATCCGCTCGGCATGACCGAATCCGATACCAGCGCCGTCCAGGCCCAGCGCTCTTCCAATTTCGCCGATCCTCACCGGCAGAAGCCCGATGGCTCCGTGATCAAGATCCCCTGGCGGAATATCGACGACGCCGGCCCCGCCGGCTCGATCAATTCCAGCGTGCGCGACATGTCCAAGTGGATCACCTTCCAGTTGCATGACGGCGTCTACGAAGGCAAGCGCCTGGTCTCCGCCAAAAACATGCGCGAAATGCACACGCCGCAGATGGTGATCCAGCCCGAAGGAGAAATTCCGGAGGTCTTCTTCCCGGATGCCAAACTGCTCAGTTATGGCCTTGGCTGGTTCATCGAGGATTATCGCGGTCACGAGCTGATCCTGCATCCTGGCGATATCGACGGATTCTCCGCCATGGTGGTCCTGATCCCCGATCTCGACACCGGCTACGTCGTGCTCGTCAATCTGGGAAACATGTACCGCCAGGTGCTCAGCTACCACATCGCTGACGAATTGCTCGGCCTCCCAGAGATCGATTGGAGCGCCCGCTACCGCAAGCTCCGCGCGCAACTCGAAACCGAAAGCCAGAAGCAAATCGCGTCCTGGGAATCGAAGCGCAAACGCGGCACCCACCCCACGCTCCCGCTCGCCGCCTACGCCGGCACGTATGACAATCAACTCTACGGCCACGCTGAGATCGCTGTGGATGCCGGCAAGCTGGTCCTCCGATTCCACGGCTCCTCCGCGCCGCTCGAACACTTCCAATACGACACCTTCATCTCCGATCTCGGCCTGATCGGCAAGAACCGCCTCACCTTCGCACTCGATGCCGACGGCAGCGCCGCCCAATTCACCATCGCCGGAATCAAATTCCGCCGCGCCGGGAAAACGGCCTCCGCATCTCGGTGAACCGGGAACCCGATCATCTCAATCGAAGCGAGGGACTGAGGGACTCCGGAAGCGCTAGGGCCAGCTACAAAGTATCCCGCACCTCTCGCCGGAAACCGCCCTACCCGCATCTACCACTCCTGCCAGATTTGCCAACGTGCGACTGGCGGGACGCCTTAGATTCCGGCGTGCTTCCTTTCTGCGCCGTACTCCTGGCTAAGAAAGTGTTTTCCCAAATTGGGAATATCGGGTATTATGAGCCGAGCATTAGCGGTTTTCTTCCGCCCACATAGAGTTTTTCTTCAGATCGCAAGACCCCGGAAGTACCGCAGGAGAAAGATACCCCTATCTGTTCCCCCTGAAACGATGGTGAAGAGAATAGAAAGACCCGTGCTGTCAGTCTTGCTTAGCCTTTTCGCGGTTTGCGGCATGTTCTCCGCCCTCCCTTCAACCGCGAATGCCACCTCCAACGCTTCGAAAGTAGACGCTTCAGCATCAAGGTACGAACTCCGCCTCTTTGAGACACACCGAGACCGGACGATCGACATCGTCTACCGCCAAGGGGACGAGTACATCCCTTCGGCCCTCAACAAGCTTGATCATTTCCTCCGCGACCATCTGAACAACGACACGTACGATATGGATCCCCACGTCTTCGATCTGCTTCACGCGCTCCTTGTCAAGGTCGGCCGCCCGAACGCCGTCATCGATATTATTTGCGGCTACCGTTCCCCATCGACCAACGCCTATCTGCGCTCTCACTCTGACGGTGTTGCGAGCCACAGCCTGCACATGAAAGGCGAAGCCATTGATATTCGTGTTCCGGGCGTCCCGCTCTCGAAACTGCGCAAGGCCGCGCTGTCGCTTCATCTCGGCGGAGTGGGGTACTACCCGCATTCCGATTTCATCCACGTGGACGTCGGCCGCGTTCGTCAGTGGGTACTGAAATAGCCTGGCAATAACTTAGAGCCGCGAAGCGGCTGTGGCCGGCTGCGGGTAGGGACGCCTTTGCGCCAGTTCCTTTTCCAGGTCGGCATCGAGCCGGTAGACATCGCTGAAAAAATACACTCTGCCGTTATCAGCGACCACAGCGGTGCCGTAAACGATCAGGACGGGGACGGGCTTTCGGAGCTCCTCTCGGAAAGTCTTGTCCCCGTTCATCGCTTCCAGCACGCGGTCGGCCGTCCAGTCGCCGGGATTGTCGCGCAAAGCCCACACCGCCAGCGCCACCGGGTCCTCCACGCGAATACATCCGTGGCTGAAATCCCGTCGCGACTTCGAAAATAGCGACGTCGCCGGCGTAGCGTGCATGTACACGTCGTATGGATTCGGCATATCGAATTTGACGAGGCCCAGCGAGTTCTTCGGTCCCGGCCTCTGCCGAACGTGCACCTCTCCCTCCCTGATCCTGTCCAGTAGCCCGGCGCTTACGGCTCCCTCGCTTACCACCTGCCGCCGGTCGTCCACCACCTGGTAGTTATGCTTGATCAGATAGTCGGAATTCTTCCGGATGTCGGGAACGATCTCCTTTCGCTGAATCGAGTACGGCACGTTCCAGTAAGGCCGGAAAAGCACCGAATCCATTTCTGTCGCGAAGACCGGCGTCTTGTGGCCGTATGCCTTGCCGACCACCACCTTCATCGTCAACACTTGCCGGTGGTTCTCGGACATCGCGTGCAGCCGGAACTCGGGAATGTTCACGATGATCGGCGGCCGCTCGAATTGATGCGGCAGCCAGCGCCAGCGCTCGAGCGTCAGTTCAATCTGCTCCACACGCTCGCTGAGCGGCGTGTTCAACTCCTTCAACGTTTCGCGGCCCAGAACTCCGTCGGGATCGAGGCCGTGGCGAACCTGGAATTCCCTCACGCCGTCGACCAGCGGCTGCCCGTAAACGTCACCGGCAGGAACCTGCGCATCAGCCGGCAAATCGCCGAGCAAGCGCAAGAATCGCGCCAGTTGCGGCAGCGCGCTGTAGCTCCCGCCGGGTTTGACGCTCTTTTTCGGAACGGAGAAAGGCTCGCCTTTATATTCCGCAGCCAGCTTCCGGTATTGTGCGAGAGCCTCGAGAGTGCGCTGGTAAGCGGGAAATGGAGGCTCGATCTCGGCGAGCGCCGGCTGAATGTCCGGCGCGCGCGCGATGCGCACGAGCAGGAATTGAGCGCGGTCGAATTTCGGCCGCTCCACATCGAAGCGTGAATGATAGGTTCCGGGGTCGACGCGTCCCAGGTGCAGATCGGAGATGTATCGCATCGCCGAAACGCTCAGCGCCACATCGAAGTGAATCATCGCCGATTCAGAAAGCGCGCCCAGTCGCTGGAACTCGCCAAGGCGGCTGGGCCATTGGGGTCCGTCGTAATCCGCCGGTTCGAGGCCCTTCGTCTGGGCGGCCTCGATCGCGCGAATCATGGCGAGCGCCTGCGGCGTCGGCCGGGGCCGCTCGATCCAAGCGAGCCGGTCGCCGTTTGTGGCGTAAAGCTCACTGACACGGGTTTTGTAATTGGAAAAATCCGGCCAGCGCAGCCCGTCGAGTTTACCGGCGTCCAGGATGGAATGCAGTTCGGCCACGCCCGCGGCCGAAAGTTGTTGCGCCGGGGCGGGCGCCGCCCGGCTCTCATGTGCGGCAACCGGTGCGAGCGGCTCCTGCTTCGCACAGCCGCACGGAAGCATAAGGGCCACGGCAACAATCCCCGCTGCCGCCAGTGCTCGCGCCGCGCGTATAGTTATCCGTTCCACACCACGACCCAGCAACATCGGGGCCATCTCGCCGCTTCCGCAGCCGTCGCACGCAACTGCCCCGCGCTTTTCAAACACACATTCTGTTGTCAATCAATCAGTTGCCGATCGACAGTCCCGGGAGTCGGATTTGACCTTCCGGGACGCAACGCCGCGCCGAAATGCTGCGCCAATTCACGCAGAAATACATCTGCGTCGGCGCTGCTTTGAAGCTCGTCGCCCGGCCCGCGCCAACTATCCCGCCACCATGGTTTTCTTCTCGATTGGCGCTTTCTTCCGCAATATGGTGACGAACTCGCGCATCCAGGACGGGTGGTCAGGCCACGCGCGCGCCGACACCATCACGCCATCCACCACTGCCGCAGAATCGACATACTCGGCTCCTGCCCCTCGCACGTCGGGTTCGAGCGCCGGATAGGCTGCGGTGCGCCGTCCTTTGAGAACCCCCGCCGGGATGAGAGTCAGCGAAGCGTGGCAGAGATGCGCCACCGGCCTTTCCTGTTCGAAGAAATGACGGATGATCTTCTGGCAATCGGCGTCGTTCCGGATGTATTCCGGTGCCCGGCCACCGGGAATGACCAGGGCCGCATAGTCCTCGGGATGGACGTCGGAAAAGGCCACGTCGGCTTCCCAGCTATAGCCGGGCTTTTCGGTGTAGGTGTCGTAGCCGGGCTCGAAATCATGCACGACAAAGTGGAGTTTCTTCCGGCTGGGCGCGGCGATGTGGACGTCGTAGCCTTCTTCACGCAGCCGCTGATACGGATACATTACCTCGAGCGATTCCGCCGCGTCCCCGGTGAGAATCAGAATTTTTGGGTTCGCCATGCTGTGTCCTCCTGAAGAAAAAACTAGTGTCTCCACCCTATCACGAAACGAAGGCCGGCGGGGCCACGCTCAAAACGCACCCCACGAATTGCGGTGCTTCAAGCCCTGGTAGCCACGATCAGCGCCTTGCCGACCGTGGGCCATCAGCTCCGGCCTTGCACGCGCGACAAATCCTGGGAAGAAGCCGCAATTGTTATCTTGGCTCAGGCCAAGCCACTTGATAAAATAAGGACAACCGGTTCGATTTTCTCGCTCCGTTTCCGCTTCCCACGCTCCGGCAAGCCTGCGTGTACCTCGAGTCCCGCAGCGATGCCGTGAAGCTCGCTCCGGAAAGTGAGTTCTGTCCACGCGACAGCCGCCGGCTTTCCCAATCGCACTCTGTGTCGACTCCGCGCCCCGGGCCGCGGCTCCCGATGCCGCCAACGCATTCGACGGCAGTCCTGACGGAAACAAGCTTTCCCTCCGATCTTTTTTTCTTTCCCAGCACTGGAAGATGCGTCCGCCACGCACGATCCCGGCCGGTTGCCGGCAAGGGCGCGGCGGTTTGGTTCCTCAACAAAGGTTTCTCACGAAAGGAGAACGAATCATGGACGATGACGCCTTGACGATAATCGACGAGCGCACAGAATCCTCCTACGACGTCCCGCTATTGGATGGCGGCGCTTTGCGCGCCATGGATCTGCGGAAGATCAAGACTCGCAGCGAAGATTTCGGGCTCATGAGCTACGACCCCGCCTTCATGAACACGGCTTCCTGCCGCAGCGCAATCACGTTCATCGACGGCGACAAAGGAATCCTTCGCTACCGCGGCTATCCCATCGAGGAGCTGGCCGAAAAGTGCGGGTTCCTCGAAGTCGCCTACCTCATCCTGTTCGGTGAATTGCCAACCGCGCAGGAGTTGGACGCGTGGGTCCGCGACATCACGCGCCACACCATGCTGCACGAGACCACGAAAAAATTCCTGGAGGGTTTCAGCCTCCAAGCGCATCCGATGGGCATGTTCATCAGCACCGTCGCCGCGCTTTCGACGATTTATCCCGACGCCAGAAACGTGTTGAACCCGGAATCGCGCCAGCTGCAGGTCCGCCGCCTGATCGGCAAGGTGCCGACCATCGCCGCCTACACCTATCGCCACAGCCTCGGCTATCCCTACGTTTATCCCGACAACGAACTGAGCTACAGCGCGAATTTCATGAACATGCTGTGGCGGATGGTCGAGCCGAGATACCAGGCCAATCCCGTCATCGCCCGCGCGCTCGATGTGCTGTTCATCCTTCACGCCGACCACGAACAGAACTGCAGCACCAATACGATGCGCGCCGTCGGCAGCTCCCAGGCCGATCCCTTCGTGTGCACGGCGGCCGCCGCGGCCGCGCTCTCCGGCCCCTTGCACGGCGGCGCGAATGAGCAGGTGCTGAAAATGCTGGACGAGATCGGATCGAAGGATCGCGTGCCCGCCTATGTCGACAAGGTCAAGGCCGGCCACGGAAAACTGATGGGATTCGGCCATCGCGTCTACAAGAACTACGATCCTCGCGCCAGAATCATCAAGCAAACGGCCGACAGCGTCTTCAAGATTACCGGTGGAAATCCCAAGCTCGAAATCGCGCTCGAACTCGAACGCGTCGCCCTCGAAGACGAATACTTCGTCAGCCGGAAGCTCTATCCCAACGTGGATTTCTACTCCGGGATCATCTACCAGGCCATGGGAATCCCAACCGAGATGTTCACGGTGATGTTCGCGATTCCGCGCACAGTGGGTTGGCTCGCCCAGTGGCAGGAGATGATCGAGGATCCCGAACAGAAAATCGCGCGCCCGCGCCAGATCTACGTCGGCCACGGCAAGCGCGAGTTCGTTTCAATCGAAAAGCGTTCCAGCCACGCCGTCGCCGCGTAGCGACAGACGTCGCCCCGGTCCTTGTGGGGCCTTTGTAACCGTGGAGCGATCGGAGTGGCGCGGGCAAGATGCCCACAGGCGATGCCGTGACCTGGCGCCCGCGCCACTCCAGGCGGAAAACGGGAGGTGTGTGTGATCATTTCCAAAAAGGACGCGCTCGACTATCACCGGCAGGGCCGTCACGGCAAAATCGAAGTCGTTGCGACAAAGCCTTGCCGCACGCAATGGGATTTGAGTCTGGCCTACACGCCCGGCGTCGCCGAGCCTTGTCTCGATATCGCCCGCACGCCCGAACTCGCTTTCGAATACACCGCGCGAGGCAATCTCGTCGCGGTCGTCAGTAACGGCACCGCCGTGCTGGGTCTGGGAAATATCGGCCCCTTGGCTGCCAAACCGGTGATGGAAGGCAAAGGGGTCCTCTTCAAGCGATTCGCGGACATCGACGTTTTCGATTGCGAAGTCAATTCCCAAAATCCGGAAGACGTCATCAAATTCTGCCAACTCCTCGAGCCTACCGTCGGCGGCATCAATCTCGAGGACATCAAGGCGCCTGAGTGCTTCCACATCGAGGAAGTCCTTCGCGAAACGCTTTCGATTCCCGTCATGCACGACGACCAGCATGGCACGGCCATCATTTCCGGCGCCGCTCTGCTGAACGCCCTCGAACTGTCCGGCAAGGACGCTGCCAAAGTGCGAGTCGTCGTCAACGGTGCCGGCGCTTCAGGAATCGCCTGCTCGGAGCATTACATCCGCCTGGGCGTGAAGCGCGAGAACGTCATCCTGTGCGACACGAAGGGCGTGATCTACCAGGGCCGCGCCGAGGGCATGAATCCCTACAAGGCGCGCCTCGCTGCAAAGACTGAAGCCCGCACGTTGGCCGATGCCTTGAAGGGAGCTGACGTTTTCGTGGGATTGTCCGGGCCGGATTGCGTCACGCCGGAGATGGTTCGTTCGATGGACGACAGGCCCATCATTTTCGCGATGGCGAATCCCGATCCCGAAATCGGTTACGAAGACGCGAAGACCGCGCGCCCTGACGCTATCGTCGCCACGGGCCGATCGGACTTTCCCAACCAGGTCAACAACGTCCTGGGCTTTCCATTTGTGTTCCGCGGCGCGCTCGACGTGCGGGCGCGCGCCATCAACGACGAAATGAAAATCGCCGCCACGCACGCCCTCGCCGCGCTGGCCAAGGAAGACGTTCCCGACGCCGTCCTGCGCGCCTATGGCGTCGGCCGGTTGCGATTCGGCCCCGAGTACATCATCCCCAAACCATTCGACCCGCGCGTCCTGATCTGGGAGCCGGTAGCCGTGGCCAAAGCGGCCATGCGCTCGGGCGTGGCCCAGGTCCAGCTCGATCCCGACGCCTACACCGAACAACTCTCCAGCCGGCTGGGCCGCACCTACGAAGTGATGCAGGGCGTCCGTCACCGCGCCAAGGCAAGTAACAAGCAGATCGTCTTCTCCGAAGGCGAGAACGAGCGAATCATCCGCGCCAGCTTTCATCTGGTCGAGGAGAAAATCGCCCATCCAATCCTTATCGGCCGTCGAGAAGTGATCCGGGCAAAGTTGGCTGAAATGGGCTTGCACAGCCTCGACGCGACGATTGTCCAGCCCTCCGTTTCGCCGCGATTGCCCGACTACGTCGAGGAGTATTACCGCCTCCGCCAGCGCCGCGGCGTCACCGGCAGCGAGGCCGTCGACCAGATGCAGAATCCCAACTATTTCGGCGCCATGATGGTCCACATGGGCGACGCCGATGGATTCATCGCCGGCGTCTCGCAGCATTATCCGGAGACCATCCGTCCCGCGCTCCAGATCATCAAGATTCGTGAGAACGTGCATCGCGTCTCCGGCCTGTACGTCATCCTGACGAAGCAGCGGGTCTACTTCTTCGCCGATACCACGGTGAATGTCGAGCCCACGGCGGAGGACCTGGCCGAAATCGCCCTGCTCGCCGCCGAAGTCGCGCGCGATTTCGACTTCACTCCTCGTGTGGCCATGCTCTCGTTCTCGAACTTCGGCAGTACCCGGCATCCGCTCGCCGAGAAAATGCGCCGAGCCGCGGAGTTGGTGAAGCAAACGCGTCCGGGCATCGAGGTCGACGGGGAAGTGATGGCCGATACCGCCTTGGATCCCGAGGCCATCGAAAAGGAATATCCCTTCTCCTCGCTCCGTGGTGGCGCCAACGTCCTCATCTTCCCCGATCTCGGAGCCGCCAACATCGCCTATAAACTAATGTTGCGCATCGGCGGCGCCGAAGGCCTCGGCCCCATTCTCATGGGTCTCTCGAAGCCCGTTCACGTCCTGCAACGAGGCGCCGGCGTCGAGGAAATCATCAATATGGCCGCCATAGCCGCCGCCCACGCCCAAATCTCCCGCTGATCTGGTGAATCGCGCCCGCTTTGGTAGCGACGGTCAGTGGTTTCCTCACCGTGGGCCTGTGCTGGTGACACACTCGAACAAACGAACGGAATCGAAGCTCTGCCTTCGCGTCGGAGGCCGCCTGTCAACCTGAGCGAAGCGAAGGACCCCGACACCAGATCTCCCTCCGGCTCTCCCCCCGCATACCCCAGGCTCCGGAATAGCACAGGGGCCGCCCTTTCCCGCGAATCTCCTCGAAACCCCGAGCGCAACCCCGTCGCGAGCGGTAGAGTAATGAAGCCTGTTGCTGGAGGATAAGCGTGCCCGATCCTCAAACCGAATACGCCACCCGCCTCGAAGCCCGCCTCCAGGCGGTCGAGCGCCACGAGAGCGGCCACATCCGCGTCGGCAATTCGAAGCTGGCCACGCTGGTGGCCGGTCTCACTCTGGCGTGGATTTCGCTTGCCCGGCACTGGGTTTCTTCCTACTGGCTCGTGGCGCCCGCGGCGCTCTACATCGCCCTGGCCGTATGGCACGAAAGAATTCTCCGCGCGCGCACGCTGGCCGAGCGCGCCGTCGTCTTCTACCGTCAGGGCATCGCGCGGATTGAGGACCGCTGGCCGGGGCACGGAAATCCCGGCGACCGCTTCCGCGACGAGAAGCACGTGTACGCCGAAGACCTCGATCTGTTCGGTCGCGGCAGCCTTTTCGAGCTGCTCTGCACCGCGCGCACGCCCATGGGCGAAGCGCGCCTCGCACTTTGGCTCCTAGCCGCTTTGCCCGTTCCCGCCATTCTCGAGCGGCATGCAATGGTCTCCGAGCTGCGCGAGAAACTGGATCTCCGCGAGGATCTCGCTCTCGTAGGGGAAGACCTTCGCGCAAGCTTCAATCCGGAAGCGCTCGCGAAGTGGGCGGAATCGCCGCGCGTTCTCCCATCTTCTTTCTGGCGCGTAGCGGCCCTGGCGCTAGCGCTACTTGCCGTCGGCACGCTCGCCTGGGGAGCACGCACGTACGACTATCTGCCGCTCGTCATCGTGCTCGCCGTCGAGGCGCTGTTCCGCTACGCTTTGAAATCTCGCGTAGAGGCCGTCATCACAACGACAAATTCGGACGCGCAGGGACTCGCCCTCTTCGCGGCCACGTTGAAGCGTCTCGAACGGGAATCCTTCTCCTCGCCGCGCCTGCGGGCCTTCGTCGACGCCCTGAATGAGGGTGGCACGCCCGCTTCGTCCGCCATGGCCCAACTGGCGCGGATCGCCTACTGGATCGAATCGCACGACAGCTTCATGGTCCGTCTGCTCGATATCCCGCTGCTGATCACCGTTCAGGTCGGCTTCGCGGCCGAAGCGTGGCGCGGCCATTCCGGTCGCCACGTCCGCTCGTGGATCGACGCCGTCGGTGAAATGGAAGCGCTCGTCTCGCTAGCGGCGTATTCGTACGAGCATCCCCGCGACCGCTTCCCGGAATTCGCCGATCCTTCCGCCGGCCCGCTCTTCGACGGCCAGCAACTCGGTCATCCGCTCATCGAGCAGGCGCGCTGCGTTCCGAACAGCGTCCGCCTCGATCGCGACAACCGCATCCTGATGGTTAGCGGCTCGAACATGTCGGGGAAGAGCACGTACCTGCGCGTCGCCGGCGTGAACGCGGTGCTGGCCTTGGCCGGCGCGCCCATCCGTGGCCAATCGCTGCGCCTCTCTCCCCTCGTTCTGGGCACGCGCCTCAGAACCACCGATTCGCTGCAGGAGAGCCGCTCCGGCTTCTACACGGAAATCCTGCGCATTCGCCAGGTCTTCGACCTCACCTCGGGCGAACTTCCCGTTCTATTCCTCTTCGATGAGCTTCTCGAGGGCACGAATTCGAAGGACCGCAGAATCGGCGCCGAGGGCTTGCTCCGCGCCTTCATCGAGCGCGGCGCGATCGGCATCGTCACCACACACGATCTCGCGCTAACGGAAATCACCCACGAACTGGGCGCCGCCGTTTCCAACGCCCATCTGCAGGATTATGTCGAGAACGGCAGCATGCGCTTCGATTACAAACTCCGCCCCGGCGTAGTAGCCCGCAGCAACGCCCTGGAGCTGATGCGCCTGGTAGGCCTGCAGGTGTAAATCCCATCTCCAGTCATCCGGAGCGAAGTTTCTCGCGGCGAATGAGCTGAGCCCCGACGCAGTGCGTCGGGAAGGACCCCATAGTCGCAGAGCCCCATCCCAAACCACTCTTTGGTCATCCTGAGCGATGCGAAGGACCCCGATACTGCATGCACCGAACGTTGCTCACACCCGTCCGCGCCTTCATCGCGAAGTCGTCTCGTAAAACGCTCCCGACCCTGAATGCAGATCGCGCCCGTAGGACACGAGCACGACAATGTCCCCAAAGATACGGAATTTGCATTGCAGCCCCGGGTCCCACAGCCAGAACCGCGAGCCGAAAACGCCCGATGGATCGGTGTCCTTGCCGATATCGACGAACGGACCGATCTGAATGGACAAAAACGGATTCTTGTAAACGGTCTTGTCAGTTTCCCAGTTCCACAGCACGAACTCGCGCCCGAGCGGCGCGTTCCCTTTGAATCCTTCGCGCGTGCCGCTGATCCCGCGCACCCACAGGTCGTTGTCGCGCTCGACGCCCAACTGATACAGCTCGTCGAGCGTCGCGTTGCCGAAATTTCGTCCGATGCGAAAGCGCAGCGTGGTCTGGTAATCGTCGCCGGAAGGTTTCGGAAACCAGTCGAGCTCCAGCGAACCCTCGATCCCCCCAAACGCGCCAAGCCCCGCCGCGAAATTCTTTCCGAAACTGCCCCGGACCCAGGACGTCAGCGTGAGCCGCCGGTCGGGAATGTCGATCAGCCTGTAATCGGTCCGCATGCGATATTCGAGCGATCCGGTGTTGGTGAAAAAAAAGGTATATGCGGGCAAGACGTCGCGTACGTTCCGGAACCGCCGATACGCGTAGACCAAATGAGCCTGCCACGACCATCGGCCGTTGACCACCGATCGGAATTGCGGACCGAATTCAATTCGTTCCATATTCAGATCGGTGAGCGGTGCCGTCGAGCCGCGAAACGTCCTGCTCAGGTCCCAGTTTTCATTGCGCGCGTCGGTATAGAGTCCCGCCCGCAAGCTCGGGTTATCCTCCACCGGCGTCGAAACCGAAGCCCAAACGCGGCGCTTGTTCTCGTCCCAGCGGAAATACGAGAGCAGGTTGATCCCCTTGCCGCCCAGGTTGTAATACTCGGGATCGACCGCGATGGGTATATCCCTGAAAATCGACGCCAGCGCTTCGAATTTGTTTGATCCGAATCCGTTGCGCTCGGTGGAAACGAAATCCACGGTATAGGAGCTGTTGTCGGGCACCAGATCGAAGTGATACATCGGGAACAGGTTCAGGTTGTCGATCCGCGCCTCGGTCGTGCGAAGCTGCGACAGGCGCAGCGTGCTGAGCGGCGAGAAGGCGAACGCCCGCTGCAGGATCTCGTTTTTGAGCCGCGGCTTCGGCTCCATGGAGATGTCGGTAATGTGCGGTTTCCCGATCTTGTTCCAGTTATCGAGAGCGGCATCGAGATTTTCCGTGAGTAGGTAAATCGTCGCCAGAAAGTTGCGCGCGTATGTGTCGCCGGGATCGAGCGCGAGCGCCTGCCGCAGCTCGGACTTGGCCGAATCGTAATTTCTGGTCTTGTAATCGACGCCGGCCAGCTCCACCAGGAATCGCTCATCTCGCGGGGCCTTCGCATGTCCCGCCTCGAGCGCCGCCCGCGCCTGCGGCCAGCGTTGGAGTTTTGCCAGCGCCATTCCGAGATAGAGATCGAGTTCGGGTGGGTTCCCCGGGGAAGGAGGAACCAGCTTGACCAGTTCCTCGTAGCGGCCTGCTTCGTAGAGTTGACGGGCTTGTGCGGCGGTGGCCGGCTTCTCGCTGGCTTGCGCGGGTAGATTGCCTGGAAACAAAAGCAAAAACAACAACGGCAAAATCACATGGGTTCTTTCGGCACCGCCAGCAGGGTCCAGTCGCCTGTCACGTTCCACTCCGTCATGAACCGCTGCCGGGTCAGGCGAAACAGCTTCCGCTGGGCCGGGTCGTTGACGAAAACGAAATCGTTCTCCCAGTCGACTCCTACGACCAGAAGGTAATGCAGCGGTCCCTTGTCCCCCCACGGCCCCACGCCGACGATCAAGGGGCGGCCCTTCAGCAGGTTCTTGCTCAAGTCCTGCCACTGCCCCGTGAAGGTGAATACGCGAAAGCCGGAATCGCGCAGGTAGGCGGCCATGTCGGTATTCTCGATGCCGATGTCCCGAGGATCGAGTTGCCGCTCGATGGATTCCTGATCTGCGCTTGGAGAGATCGGCTTGTGCATCTGCTTCTCCCAGTAGTGCAGCACCATCGCGAGCACAGCCGCCCCGCAGGAGTTGTTCTTTTGCTGCTGGAAATAAGGCACGTCGAGCTGAACGCCCGCAGAGGCCTCATGGGAAGGCCCCGCCATCGCTCGTGGTTCGGCCAACGCCAAAGCCGCGCAGGCAACAAGCGCCCACCCCATCGCAACTCGCTTCCGCATCACCCCTCCTTCAGGCTTTGACGATGAGGATGACCACGACCGCCGTGGCCAGGGCGATGATAATGTACGTTATTTGCTGGTTCGTCAACGATCCGGCTTGAAATTCCTTTTGCGCCTTGTCGACACGCGCGGCAAGGCTGGCCAGCTCGTCCCGTGAAAGCTGCGGGATCGCGCGTTGCACCACGCTGTAATTCATGCCCACCTTTTTCAGCTCCTGGCGGGCGCGTGGCGTCGAGAGGAATGCCTCCACTTTCGCCTCGTTGGCCCGGCGCGCCGCTGCTGCCGCGGCCACGTCTTTTTGGAGATCGGCGGTGGATACGACGTGGTGCTCGGACTGGGGCGTGGCCGTTTGCGCCAGAGCGGACGGAGAAAGCGCCGGGGGAAGGATCATCAGCGCGGTCATCAGCGAAACGAGAAGAGGTTTGCCGATCGATTTCATCGAGCCTCCTTCTAAGAAGGTGGGTTGGTGAGCCGGCGGCTCACCCAATGCACACAGACATACTCAAAGAAAGATGCAGCGGCCTGCGGAAAGTGTTGTTTGGAAAGTTTCAGTTGAGTAAATGGCCTGTGCGCCGCATTGCCGTGAATTTTCATGCGGGTTCCGAATGCGGCGCGGGAGCCAGATGCGGCGGCGCCAGGGCCTTGCCGGTCAGTAGCATGTCGAACGCGGCGCGATAGAGCCGCAGTCGCAGCTCCTCGCGCTCATCGGCCCGCGCGATGTAGCGCACCACCACGTTCAAGCCGTTGTCGGTCGGGCGAACCGTGATCACCGGAGCCGCCGTAAACGCCCCCATGCCCGACGCGGCCATCACCCGTTTCCAATCCTGCTCGGCTTGTTTCGCATTCTCTTCGGTCTCCTTCGTCGCCACCCTCTGCAGCGCATCGAGCACCGGATGTGGATCCACGCCCAGCGGCAGACCCACCTGCACTTCGTCCCAGAGCCATTGTCCGGTGGTCGTGAAATTGAAATAGTGACCTTCGATCGCGAAGCTGTTGATGAACGTCACCCGCCGTCCGGTCGGGTGACCGGCGTCGGTCCAGTTTCCCGTTTCGAGGATGACCGTGAAGAGCAGGCCCACTTCCAGCACCTTGCCCTGCACGCCGTTGATTTCCACCCAATCCCCGGCCCGCATGCCGTTCCGGCCCATCAGCACGAACCAGCCGAGGAATGCCACGATGAAGTCCTTCAACGCCACAGTGAGGCCGGCGCCGGCGAGCGCGAGCATCGTCCCCAATTGCCGCGGCGGTCCGAAAATCACGATCAGAATCAGCACGGTGGCGACGGCGCGAGTGGTGAAATGCAGCACCGACCGAACTGTGTGGAGTCGCTTGCGGTCGAAAGACAGGCCCCAGAACAGGTGCGAGATGAGCAGGTCCCCGACAACCGCGAGAAACAGGAACAGCAAGACCCAGAAAATCGAGCGAATCAACCTGTGCAGTTTCGCCTGCGCGTCCACCTGTGCCGCCGCCAGCCATTGCCCGTAAACGTCCGCCAGCTCCTGCGCCGTCTCGATCCGTTTGTCGAACGAGGAGAGATTCTGCTGGTCGCGGCGCAACTGCTCGACCGAAGTGATCGCCGAAGCCGTGGCGGCGGCACTTTCGTTGGCGGCGCCCGCGGCGGGCGTGCCGGCCTGTTCCGCCTGCACCTTGCTCTCCAGGCTGTTGTGGGCTTTCGAAAGAGATGCGGCCTTCACCAGCGCGGCGCCGCGGGCCGCGGCGAGCATCTGTTCCTCGCTGCGCGCGGCCTCCCATGCGCTCAGCCGGGCCAGCAGGCTGCGGGGATTCGGAGCGGGGCTCGATGCGTTGGTCGTGCCGCCGCCTGCGCCCGCCGCGCCGCCGTTCTCGCTTTCGTGCGTTTGTGATTTTTCGTGCTCGTTCAGCAGTTGCTGAAGCTGGGCTTCCTGGTCGCCGCCCGACCGCTGCAAGTCGCGATGCGCGTCCGCCAGCTCATCCTGATCGAGCGAAAGTTGCGCCTTGGCCAATTCGAGCTGCGCCAAGGCCCGTGTCTGCGCCGCTCCCCGCGCCTGTTTCGAGAGTTGCGTCAACCGCGCAATCGACGCCTGGTCGGCATCGACGCGCGATTGCGCGTCATTCACCCGGAGTTCCAGACTGCCATCGGCCGCCGTTTGCGGCGGCGGCGAGTTGGCCGCGTCGCGCAGCGCCTGCGCGAATTCCAGATCGACCTCTTGATCGGCCAACTGCAGCGCTTCAGCCGCGAGCGATTGTTCCTGTTCGGTGGCGGCGAAAGGAGCGAGATTGCGCGCGCGTTTGAGCGGTGTCTCGTCCACGGGACCCGTGGAAGAAGCCGTCCCCGCCCGCAGTTTCCCGCCGAGCAGGGAAGACCCGGTGGGGGCGCGGGTAAGGAACAGGACCGCAAGCGTCAGCGACCCGAGCACCAGCAGCAGAACCGCGACCGCCCATCGAATCGTTCGCCGCATGTGTACCGTCAGATGTCGGTTCCCGCCTTCCGGGCTGCCCGGCTTCCGCCGGCAGGGGAGGGAAATTGTACCCGGAAATTTCTTCTCTTTGCTCCTTGCCCCCGGAGCCTGAGTGCAGGAAGATACGCACGCCCAAATGATTGGAGCCCCGATTCATGCGGGAACCACGGGCGGGCGTTTCCGTCAACGGTGAACGATCCGGGCTCTTCCGCCCTCTCGCGAGCCCGGCGCGATCTCACCCGGCGTCGCCGATTTCTGAATAGAGGTGCCAGGTTATGAACGATCGATTGAGGCGCGTATTCAAGTGGAGTGGGTTTTCACTGCTTTTGTTCGCAATGCTTATGTTTTCTTCCCTCGCCGGACGCGGCCAGAACGATAAAGGGAACGCCAAGGAAACGAATCCTCTCGCCGCGCTCCATTTCCGTTTCGTCGGCCCAATGGGCAATCGCGTCGCCACGGTCATCGGCGATCCGGGCAATCCCAATGTGATCTATGCCGGCGCCGCCGATGGAGGCGTCTGGAAAACGGAAGACGGCGGCACGAACTGGAAGCCGATTTTCGACAAGGAGGATGTTTCGCCGATCGGCGCCCTTGCCATGGCCCCCTCCGAGCACAACATCGTCTGGGCCGGCACCGGGGAGCCCTGGCTCATTCGGCCGTTCTGGGCGCTCGGTGACGGCGTCTACAAATCCACCGACGCCGGCCGCACCTGGAATCACATGGGCCTCGACGCCACCGGCCATATCGCGCGCATCATCATCGATCCCCAGAATCCCGACCGCCTCTTCGTCTGCGCCATCGGCCAGGCTTTCCGCCCGCAGCACGAACGCGGCATCTTCCGCACTACTGACGGCGGCAAGACGTGGCAGCAGGTCCTCTTCGTGAATGACAACACCGGCTGCTCCGACCTGGCGATGGATCCCCAGGATCCGAATACGCTCGTCGCCGGCATGTGGCAGGTCTCGATTCACACCTGGGACATCGATAGCGGTGGCACCTCCGGCGGCGTGTACATGACCCACGACGGTGGCGCGACCTGGCAGAAGATCTCCGGCCACGGCCTGCCCGCCGCCGATCATCCGGTGGGCAAGGTGGCCGTCGCCATCGCCCGCAGCAATCCGAATTGCATCTATGCGCTGATCCAGGACACGAACCCCGGCCTCTATCGCTCCGACGATCGCGGCAACACGTGGACGCTCGTCAATCAGTCCCACGTTACTGACGAGCGCTCGCCTTATTACACGCGCTTCACCGTCTCGCCGAACAACGAGAATCTGCTCTACTTCGTCTCCGTCGCCTACAGTCTTTCCACCGACGGCGGCAAGACGCTCATCGTTCCTTCCTATCGCGGCGCGACGCTCGGCCAATCGGCGGGCGGCGGCGACAATCACGACGTCTGGATCGATCCCGCGAATCCGAGCCGCATCCTCATCGCCAACGACGAAGGCGTTAGCATCAGCAATAATCACGGCCACTCGTTCGCGCACATCAGATTGCCCATTTCGCAGGTCTATCACGTCGCCGTTGATAACGACGTCCCCTATCACGTCATGGGCAACCTGCAGGACGAGGATTCCTTCCGCGGTCCCAGCCGCACGCTTTCCGGCGGCTTCTTCGGCAGCCCCATCACGCCCGCTTATTTCACCCCCACGGGCGGCTGCGAGGACGGCTTCGCCGTGCCCGATCCGAAGGACCCGAACATCGTCTGGGGCGGCTGCGACAACGGCCACCTCGATCGCATGGACTGGCGCACCCGCACGGCTCGCGACGTCACGCCCTGGCCCGTCTCCGGCCTCGGCTGGGCGCCCAAAGATATGCAGTACCGCTGGCACTGGTCGTTCCCGATCGCGATCGATCCGCTCGATCACAATCGCGTCTACGCCGGCGCTCAGGACGTTTTCATGACGACCGATGGCGGCCAGTCCTGGAAAGTGATCAGTCCCGATCTCACGAGGAACGACAAGAGCCATGAAGGCAATTCAGGCGGCGTCAGCTCCGACAACCTGGTTACGTTTGACGGCGCAACGCTTTATGCCATCGCTCCCTCACCGAAGAGGGAAGGCGTGATCTGGGTCGGCTCGAACGACGGCGAAGTCCACGTCACCGAAGACGGCGGCGCGCACTGGACCAACGTCACCCAAAACATTCCCAACCTGCCATCCTGGGGCACCGTGACGAACATCGAGCCGTCGCACTTCGATCCCGCCACGGCCTACGTCGCCATCAATCTCCAACTCGTCGGCGACTACAACCCCTACGTCTACAAGACCACCGACTATGGCAAGACGTGGAAGCTGATCAGCGCCTCGGTGCCGAAATCCGTGAACAGCTCGGCAAACTGCATCATCGAGGATCCCGTGCGCCAGGGCATGCTCTACCTCGGCACGGAAAACGCCATCTTCGTCTCCTGGAATGACGGTGACACCTGGACGCGCCTGCACAACAATTTCCCGCCCACGCCCGTGCAGTGGCTCGTCGTTCAGCCCACGTTCAACGACCTTGTCGTCGGCACGTACGGCCGCGGCGTATGGATTCTTGACGACATCACGCCCCTGCGCGCCTACGACACCGCAAGCCAGAAGGACGTCTTCCTCTTCAAGCCGCGCCCGGCCTACCGTTTCCGCAACACCGCCGATGCGCGCGAGGTGGAACCCGGAGGCCATGTCGTCGGCCAGAATCCGCCCTACGGCGCCGACCTGGATTTCTGGCTGAAAGCACCGGAGAAAAATGTGGAGATCACCGTCTCCGGCCCCGACAAGCAGCCCATCCGCACGATCAAGGTGGAGAAAACGCAAGCCGGCATCAATCGCATCTGGTGGGACCTGCGCTACGATTCCGGAGATAAGATCCAATTCCAGACGACGCCGCCCGATGCGCCCTGGGTCGATCCGCACCGGAAATACAGTGCCTACGGCACCGGCATCCCGCCGGCCGGCCCGATCGTTTCGCCCGGCACGTACACCGTCCAGCTCAAAGCCGGCGGCCAGACGTTCACTGAGCCGATCGAAGTCCTGCCCGATCCGCACTCAGGGGGCACCGCGCAAACCATCGGTGAGCAGGTGAAATTCCTCCTCGAGGCGCGCGGAGAAGCGAACGAAGTAGCCGGGATGATCAACCACCTCGAATGGACGCGGAAACAGCTCAACGACCTCCAGGACATGCTCGCCGCTCAAGGCACGAAGTACGCTTCGGTGGTTCAGGCAGTGAAACAGTTCGATCAGAAAGCCATCGACCTCGAAGGCCATCTGATCGATATTCACAACACCGGCCGCAGCGAGGATGTCTTCCGCCATCCCATCGAGCTCTACGGCAGAATCTGCTGGCTGATCACCCCGCTGAACAACGGTCCGGGCGCCGGCTCAGGCGGCAGCGACTTGCCTCCCACCGCGCAAGACGTAGCCGTGAACGATGAGTTCATAAAAGACATCGCCCAGTATCAAGGCGATTACAAGCAGCTCGTCTCGTCCGAAGCGCCCGCATTCAACAAGCTGCTTAAACAAAACCACATGACGGTGGCCATAGAGCCGTAGCGCCAACCCCATCGCCAGGCACCAAGTCTCACCATCCGGAGGGCCTCGACCAGTTCGCGGCCCTCCGCTTCATTTTTGGACCGGGCGCATTTTCATAATGCGTTCCCCAGCCGCCGTGCGAAAGAGTTGTCATCCGGAGCGAAGCGAAGGATCCCGAAAGCTCCGAGCCATAGTCACCCACGAATCCGAATCAAACACACAGGCGAGGGAGCCCGGGCAACAAAGGCAAAAGGAAAACGATTCCGAAGTCTCAGAGGAGCCGTATCGCCGAGGGCAACCGGATGCCCCAGGCGCCGTAGTTGCGCCTGGGGATGTCGCTTCACATCCCACATCCACGCCGTAACCAAAAAGGTCCCGCCCTGAACACCCGACCCAGTAGGGCAGGGAACCCCAGCAGGTGCAGATTCATTCCTCTATTTCCCACGAGGAAAATACCGCTTCGGCACCATCTGTCCCGGCGACTGATTTTTCCAAGTGACGGCAATAATCCACCACCGCGTCCCATCCCAATTCAGCGCAATGCTGTTAATCCCATACCCGGCCGGCTTCGGGTCGCCGACTGTCCCGTACTTGTTCGTGCTCCAAACCTGCACCAGGTTCCCGTACGTCTCCGTCCGCCGCGAAATTTCCCGCTCGTACCGCCGAGGCCCGTTCGCCGTCACCTTCGACACCGCATCTACGAACTCCTGTATTGTGCGCACCACCATCGCCGGTTTCCCATTCCGGTAGCTCACGTCGATCAGCCGCGCCTCGGGCGTGAAGAGCGACTGGAACCGATTGAGATCCGGTCCGTGGCTGCCGGTGCTCGAAATTGCGTCGTACGTCGCCAGAACGATGGAGTTGACCGTGCGCACATCCGCCGGCCGCGCCTCCGGCCAAGCCGGTTTCTCCTGCGCCGCCGCGCCAACCGCGAGCCCCAGCGCGCCGGCGACAACCAGCATCCGCACCAACCCAGTCCACACCTGTCGCCAGTTCATCATGAATCTCTCCTCCGCCGCGAGCCCGCCCTATTGAGCCCCCGAATCCGTCTCGAGGCCTATTCGCATCTGAGCGCCACCATGGGATCGCTGCGCGACGCGCGCCAAGCCGGCAAAACGCACGCGCCAATCGTGGCGAACATCATGATGACGAATGCCAATGCGAACGAGAGCGGGTCTCGCGGGCTGACGTGGTAAAGCATATTCGCCGCAAACCGCACGGAGGCGAATGCTACCACCGCACCGGCCAAGATGCCTGTCAGAGTCAACACGATGGTGCGCGACAACACGTGCCAGAGAAGATTCCCAGAAGTCGCGCCGAGAGCCATGCGCAACCCGAGTTCGCGTCTGCTCTGCGAAACTGCGTAGGAGATCATGCCGTAGAGCCCCACCGTGGCGAGCAGAAGCGCCAAGCCGCCCAGCACAGTCAGCAGGCCGACACCGGCTTTTTGCGCCGAAGTTGATCGATCCAATTGATCCTGCATCGTAATGACCGGATAGGTTGCAAGGCCGGGATCCAGCGCACGGATCTCGTTCGAAAGGACGGGTGCCATGACTTGGGCTGGCATGGAAGTGCGGATAATCAGGCTGGCGCGCACCGACGGATTCTGGAGCAGAGGCACGTAAAAAAACGGTTTGGGCGCTTCGGAAACCGAATCATACTTCGAAACTTTCGCCACGCCGACCACCCGCATCCATCGGCCATTTACCTGCAGGCGCTGCCCAACGGGATTTTTGCCGTTCCAAAATTGCGTGGCCATTCGAGCGTTGACGACGGCTACAAGTGCTGCGGTCTTGTCGTCGGCCCGGGTGAAGTCACGTCCGGAGACAAGGGGTATGCCCGCTGTGGCAACGTAGCCGGGGCCAACCTCGTTGTAATCGACCTCAGGCTGTTCGTTTGGCGGCGGCACATAGCCTTCGACTGCGATCAGAGCTGAGGAGGGAGGAACCAAGCCCAACGGAATGTATCCCACGAAGGCCGCTCCTCCTACGCCAGGAATTGACCGGACACGTGCGGTCAATTGCTTCTGAAAATTTTCGGCGCGCACCACATCGTACCCGGAACCGAACAAGTCCACCGGAGCTACCAGAACATCCCGGGTCGAAAAACCGGGGCTGGTGTTCTGCATGGCGCGCAGACTCCGAAGAAGCAGAAAGGCGCCGAAGAGAAGGACGAAGCTCAACGAAACCTGAACGAGAACCAGGCCGGAGCGCAGCCAGGATCTACTCTGGCCGCTGACAACTCCCCCCATTTCGGTCTTGAGCGCCGCGGCCAAGTCGAGCTTGCTGGCCTGACTTGCGGGTGCCAGGCCAAACAGGATTGTCGCGAGCACACACACGCCGGCGCTCAGAGCCAGCACGCGCCAGTCGATTTCACCCGGTAAATAAGGAACGACCGACGTCCGCGGGAAAAACAGCACGAGCGCATGGCGGGACCAGTGAGTGACAAGGAGTCCGCCGCCAGTCGCCAAGGCCGATAAGATCAAGCCTTCCGTTAGAAGCTGCCGGACCAGACGCCCGCGAGCCGCGCCAAGCGCCAACCGCACGGTCATCTCATGACGGCGCAAGAATAAACGGACCAGTAACAGATTGCCAACGTTTGCGCAGGCGATCACGAGCACGAAAAGCACGACGACGAGCATCATCTCGAGGGTGGGGCGCAATTCCCCGGCTTTGTTGAAAGGAGTGAGCCACAGCGGGAGGAGCTTGACGTCGCGGCCGCGGTCGATTTCCGGGTAGGTAGCCGCAAGCCGCGCGGCAACAGAAGAAATTTCCGCCTGCGCCTGCGCGCGGCTCACTCCGGGCTTCAGTTTTGCGAAGCCTTCCACCCAACGCGCGCTCCGGTCCTCGAGTTTGTAGCCGCCGCGCTCAAAAACTTCCTGCATGGAAGCCGGAACCCAGAATTCGATGGCCCAGCCAACGAAAGTTCCGTAGAAGCCCTCCGGCGCGACGCCAATGATGGTGTGCTGCACGCCGTTGAAACTCTGCGTCTTTCCGACGATTGCCGGATCGCCCTTGAAACGGTCTTGCCACATTCGATAGCTGATCACCACCACGGGGTGGCTGTTGCGTCCCGCGTCTTCACCGCGCTCGAACCCGCGGCCGAGAATGGGACGCACTCCGAGAGCGGAGAAATAATTTGCGGAGACCATGCTGCCAATCGCGCGGTCGGCGCGCCCACCGACGTTGAGCGAGGCGCTCATGATCTTGTCGCCGATGAAGGAATCCACCAGCTTGCAGTTTTTCTGCAAATCCAGGAAATCGGGCCACGAAAGGTCGCTATCGCCAGGAACGCCGCGTGATTCGCCGATGAGGGCGAACATCCGGTCCTGATGGGCGACCGCCGGAAATGGCCGGAGAAGAAGGCCTTCGATCCAACTGAATACGGCGGTGTTGGCGCCGATGCCGAGCGCCAGAGTCAGCACGGCGACAATCGTAAATGCGGGATTCTTCCGCAGCATGCGGAGGGCATAACGAATGTCTTGCAGCAGAGTTTCGAAGAAGAGCATTCGTCGCTCGGCCCGAAAGTCCTCCTTGATCGCCTCTACAGCGCCAAATTTCAGGATAGCCCGGCGCCGGGCCTCGTCAGGCGATAAACCGGCGCGAAGATTCTCGGCGGTTTGCAGGGCGAGATGTTCCTCGATCTCCTCCCGCAATCGTTTATCTTCCCGCCACCAGAGTGCCGAGTTGGCCAGGCGCGCGAGGAACCGCCTCAGGAATCTCAACGCGAATCCTCCGCTTTCAATTCGAAGAACCGTTCGATGATCTCCGCCGTTTGCTCCCAATCCCGGGTCTCCGCCTGCAACTGCTTTCGTCCCTCACGGGTCAGCCGGTAGAACCGTGCCCGGCGATTATTCTCCGACGCGCCCCATTCCGATGCGATCGCGCCTTCCTGCTCCAGCTTCAACAGCACGGGATAGAGGGTGCCTTGATTCACCGAGAGCAGATCTCCACTGATCTGCTCGATTCGCCGCGCGATTCCGTACCCGTGCAGAGGCCCCTGGACATCCAGAGTCTTCAGGACCATCAGTGCCAACGTGCCTTGTCGAACGTCCGTTCTCTGTTTCATCGCTCCGCCATTTTGGTTTCCAACAGGGAGACTACCACTCCTTCTCTGGGAAAACAACAGGGCGGTGCGCGCCCAAGCTCGATCCACAATCTCCACGCCTGCAGAAAGATACAAGGGGCGACCTGCGGTGCCTATCCGCTGCGAATCCCCGCGCACTCACACTTGCAAGCGTTTCCGTGTACGCAATCTTTCCGCTTCCCTCACGCATCTGTAAGTCATAGAATTCAACGCATCCACGGTCGGGCGGCTGGCGGGTGGCTGGTATGAATTTTGAATCCGAAAAGAACGCGACATTAGCTGGGAATCCGGCTGCCCCTCGGCAGGGCAGTTCCCGTCTCCAGAGACCCACGACACGCGCTCAATCGGGTTTTTCCACCGCTGGTGTAATCGCGATTGTTTTCGTTCTGCTTTCTGCGGCATTCCTTTTCTACATTCTCAGCCGCCCCGCGCGTTCCGTTTCCGGAAAAGAAAACGTTTCCACCGTGACCGCCCGGCGCGCGGATTTCCTTCGCGTCCTCCGCATCAACGGCACCACCGAAGCCCTCCACTCGCGCCCTGTCCTGGCTCCAAGACTCGCCGGCGCACATCTCGGCTCGATGGTCATCACCGCGATCGCGCCCGCCGGCGCCCACGTAAGGAAAGGCGATCTGCTCGTCGAATTCGATCGCCAGCAGCAATACCAGGATTTTCTCGACAAGAAGGCAAGTTATCTCTCCTTCGCCGGCCAAGTGGCCCAGAAAGTCGCCGCCGAGCAGGCCGCCCGCGCCCAGGATGACGCCGGGCTGAAGCAGGCCGAGGATGCTCTCGCAACCGCGCGCCTCGAAGTGAAGAAGAACGAGATCCTTTCCCGCATCGACGCCGAAATCAACGACGAGAAGCTCCAGGAAGCCGAGGCCACGCTCAAACAGTTGCGCAACACCTACAATCTTAAGCGCCAGTCTGCCGCCGCTGAAATTCGCAGCCTCCAGATTCAGCAGGACCGCGCGCGGCAGACCATGCTCTACGCGCAGGCCAACGCCCAGAAAATGGTGATCCACTCGCCGATGGACGGCATCGTCGTGCTGAACAACATCTGGCTGAACGGCAGAATGGGCCACGTGCAGGAGGGCACGGAAGTCCGGCCGGGCGTGGCGTTCATGCGCGTGGTCGATACTTCCCAAATGGACGTGCGCGCGAAAATCAATCAGGAAGACCTGCCGTTTCTGCGTGTGGGCCAGACCGCTGCCGTTCACCTCGACGCCTATCCCGGCTTGTCGTTTTCCGGCACGCTCGAACAGCTCGCCCCGCTCGGCGATGCCGGCGAGTTCTCCAAGAAAGTCAGGACGTTCGACGGAATTTTCTCCATCCAGGGCAGCGATCCCAGGCTGATGCCCGATCTCTCCGCCGCGGTCGACGTCCGATTGCATAGCGAGAAGAACGCGCTCATCGTGCCCGTCGAGAGCGTCGCGACGGGCAAGGATGGTCCATACGTCTGGCTCAAGAGCGGCAAGGGGTTCGTGAAGCAGCCGGTGCGCACCGGCGAGGAAAACGATCTGGACATCGTCATCGAATCCGGCCTTTCGCCCGGCGCGATCATCCGTAAATACGCCGGCGAATCTGAAGGTGCCTCCGGAACATGAGCGAGCGCGACCACAAACGGCGTAGGAAGCGCGTCACCATCGCGGCGATTGCCGTCGTGCTGACCGGGTCGGCAGGCTTCTGGGGCCTGCGCCTGGCGCACTCCGCCCCCTCGATTCCCACGGCCGTCGTGCGCCGCGGAGCCTTTACAGGCTGGCTCGATCTGCGCGGCCAGATCGTGGCGCGTCAATCGGTCATCATCGCGGCGCCATACCGGATCGACAATATGCGGATTTTGAAGCTGCTGCCCAACGGCACGCGCGTGAAAAAGGGCGACATGCTCGTCGAGTTCGACTCCACGCAGCTTCACAGCGATCTCGCGCAGAATCGCGTCGGCTTGAAATCGGCGCAGGCGGACGTGGAACAGCAGCGCGCCAAGGGACGCCTGACGGAAGAAAAGGACCTGACCGACGTCATGAAAGCGCGCTACGACGTGCAATCCGCCGAACTCGACGCGAGCAAGGCCGAAATCCTCTCCCAGATTGAGGGAGACGAGGCGAAACTGAAGCTCGCCGATGCGCGCCAGAAACTGGCCGCCGCCGAAGCCAAGCTCAAGGCCGATCACGCTTCCGATGGCGCAGCGGTCAAGGACAAGGAGCAGGTGCGCGACAAGTCCCTCTACCAGGTCCAGCTGGACGAGCACAGCCTCACCCAGCTCACCTTGCGCGCCCCCGCCGCTGGCATGTTCGCTCTTCTGAGTACGCATTGGACCTCGCCGACCTCCGGGCCGCAGCCCTTTCGCCAGGGCGATCAGGTTTGGCCCGGCGCCGCCATCGCCGAATTGCCGGATCTCTCCACGCTCGAAGTCACCGCGCGAGTCGACGAAGTCGAGCGCGGCCGATTGCAGGTGGGCCAAAAAGCGAACCTGCGTTTCAGCGCCATTCCGGACCGCGCGTTCAAGGGCCACATAAAGTCGATCAGCACGCTTGCCAGCGTGGATTTTTCCGAAGGCTGGCCGCCTCCGCGGAATTTCACCGTGTACATCGCTCTCGACCAGAGCGATGAGCGGCTGCGTCCCTCCATGAGCGGCACCGTGCGCGTCGCCGTCGATCGCGTCGAGAGCGGCATTCTCATTCCCTCCGAGGCGCTATTCCACAAGAACGGCGAGACCGTGGCCTACGTTCTCCATGGTTCAAAATTCGAAGGGCGCAAGATTGCCGTCGAGCAGCAGAGCGGCGGTCAGGTTCTGGTGGCGAAGGGATTGCAAGTCGGAGAGCGGGTGGCTCTGAAAAATCCTGAGCCTTCTCGCTAGAAGCCGGCGATGGAAACACGAACAAGCGGAAGACCGAAAGCGAAATCGGCTGTCACGCTGCTCCTTCTGGCGGGCGGCTTGATGGCGGCCGCTCTGTTGTCCGCCAGTCTGGCCGGTTGCACGCTTCGCGGCGCCGTCCAGCCGGGCGATGCGCCCATCCCCGTCGCGCAGGTCAAGCGCGTCGATTTCCGGCTCCAAGTGCATGCCACCGGCGAGTTGCGTTCCACGCATACGATCCCTCTAACCGCGCCTCCCATCGGCGGCGGCGCGCTGCAAATCATTCGCCTGCTTCCCACGGGTACCGCGGTGAAGGCCGGCGACGTCGTCGTCGATTTCGACCCGAGCGAGCAGGAATATAACCTGGCGCAGAGCCAGTCCGATATCAATGAGGCCCAGCAGGAGATCTCCAAGGCGAAAGACGATGCCGCGGTTCAGTCCGCCGAGGATCAGACCGCGCTGCTGACCGACCAGTTCGCCGTTCGTCAGGCGCAACTCAAGGTCGGCGAGAACGAGCTGGTAAGCGCGATTGACGCCAAGAAGAATATCCTCGCCTTGGACGAGGCGAAACGCGCCCTCGCCCAGCTCCAGCAGGATATGCACTCTCACCTCGCTTCGAATCAGGCCGCCATCACGCTTGCCCAGCAGAAGCTCGACAAGGCGCGCCTCTCGATCAGCGAGGCCCGAAAAAATATCGCCAGCATGGAGGTTCGCGCGCCCATCGCCGGCCTTGTCGTCGTGAGCGAAAACTGGGAAGCGAGCGGCGGAATCTTTTTCAGCGGCATGACCCTGCCCCAATACCAGATTGGCGATCAGGTGGGGCCGGGCTCTCAGGTGGCGGAGCTGATCGATCTCGACCGCCTCGAAATCGCCGGCCAGGTCGCGCAGGCCGACCGGACGAATGTTCAGGAAGGAGACCCGGTCGAAATCCGCGTCGATGCGATTCCCGGCGCCACGTTCACCGGCAAAGTGGCTAGAGTGGCAGGCATCGCTGCGGGCGGTTTTTTCGGTCCTGGTGTGAATGCCAAGGTGGATATGACCGTTCGCTTCGATCGCCCGGATCCTCGGCTGCGGCCCGGATTTTCCGCGCAGCTCGTGGTCCTGGGCAAGCATCTCCAAAACGTTCTGACCGTGCCGCGCGAGGCGATCTTCGATCTCACCGGCACGCCGAAGGTGTACGTGAAAAGCGGAAGCGGCTTCGAGTCGCGCGACGTGAAGATTCGCTATCTCACCGAAGCCACCGCCATCATAGACGGCCTCGCGCCACGAACGGAGGTCGCCCTGGTCAATCCCGAGCAGCAGAACGCCGGACCGGCAAAGCCGGCCGCCTCGGCTCCCGTACTCGGCCCGGGAGGACGCTGATCTTGATTTCCCGATCGCTCCCGGCTGAATCGCGTTCCCTCCGCCGCACGCTCGCGCAGTGGCAGCCCGATCTGCGGCTCGGGTTCGATAACCTCCTGCTCCACAAGCTGCGCTCGCTGCTCACGATGCTCGGCATGATTTTCGGCGTGGCCGCGGTCGTTTCCATGCTCTCGATCGGCGCGGGCGCGCAGCAGAAAGCGATGGCGTTCATCGAGCAGCTCGGCGTGCGCAATCTCATCGTCGAGGCCCGCGAAGCCAAGGACGAACAGGATCTCCAGAAGGTCCGCCGCATCTCACCCGGTCTCACGCTCGAAGACTATCGCGTTCTGAGCGGGCACGTTTCCGGAATCGCCGCCTCCTCTCCCCGCAAGCGTTTCACACCCACCAAGCTGATACCGAAGCCGCAGGGCGCCGCTCCGGTCGTCTACGGCGTCAATCCGAGCTATCCCGAAATCGAGGGCCTGAGCGAGGTCGAGGGACGCTTCTTCGATTCCGCCGAAAACGCCCGCGGCGCGCCGGTCTGCGTTCTCGGCTCCGGCGCCAAGGCCGCGCTCTTCGGCGCGGAGCCGGCCGTGGGTCGTTATGTCAAGGTCGACGACCAGTGGTTCCACGTGATCGGCGTCGCCGCGCCGCAGCTCTCCGCCGAAGGCGGCGTCGAAGGCGTGCCCCAGGAAGACCTGAACAATCTCATCTACGCGCCGGTGAACTCGGTGTTGTTCCGCCTCCAGGATTCGCAGAGCGAGTTGCACGACGAGATCGACGGCATCTATCTCCGCCTCGCCTCGGCCACGCAAAGCCCCGAGGTCGCCGCCGTCGTCCGCGGCGTTCTCAATACCTCTCATCACGACGCCGGCGATTTCGACGTGATCGTTCCCGCCGAATTGCTCGCCCAGCAGCAGCGCACCGAGCGCCTGTTCAACACCATCATGGTCGCGATCGCCTCGATCTCGCTGCTCGTCGGCGGCATCGGCATCATGAACATCATGCTGGCGAGCATTCTCGAGCGGACGCGCGAAATCGGCGTGCGCCGCGCGGTCGGCGCCCGGCAGAGCGATATCGTCCGGCAGTTCGTCATCGAAGCGGTGCTGATCTCCTTTGCCGGCGGCCTGCTTGGCATCTTTTTCGGCTTTGGCATGTCGCGTCTGATCGCCTGGGTGGCCGGCTGGTCGACGATCGTCACGATCAGCTCGATCCTGCTCGCCTTCCTCGTGTCGATTTCCGTGGGTGTGATCTTCGGGGCGTATCCGGCGGTGAAGGCCTCGCGACTCGATCCGGTGGAAGCCATCCGTTACGAATAATCGTCCGTGAGGCGGCAATAGCTCCGTCTCGGGAGGGGGACAGATGAAACTTGCACGCGAGTGGTTTGCCTGCGGCATTTTGCTTGTGCTGGCCGCGACGCAACTTTGGGCCCAGAGCGGCATCCCGCTGTTACATCACATGCCGGCCCAACTCGCGCTCCAAAGCCGCTCGCAGGCCACGCTGCCGGCGCCGCAGGGGTTCCGCGCCTACATCGTCGACGGCAAGCTGCGCCTTTCCGTCGAGGACGCGATTCGCCTCGCTCTCGCCAATAACACGGCCGTTCAGCTCAATCGCTCGCCCATCGGCACCGCGAAAGACGCGATCGAGCGCGCCCATTCCCCCTTCGATCCTGGTGTCAGTGCCGGCTTCAACTCGACGCGCGCCACTTCGCCTTCCTTCAGCCAGCTCCAGGGCGCGCCAACGCTCAGCACCCTCACCCAGCAAGCAGGACTCGGCTGGAGCCAGACGTTCGAAACCGGAACAAATATCCAGCTCGGCCTTTCCGCCGACAAGCTCTCGACGAACAGCACGTTCAATTTCTTCAATCCGTCCGTCAACGGCAATTTTTCCTTCAATTTTTCCCAGCCGCTCCTGCGCAATCGCGGCCTGTTCCCGAATCGCGCGCCCATCGTCATCGCCCAGCGCAATCTCTCCGAGGCGCGCGACAATTTCGAGGCCGAGGTTAACAACATCATCCAGTCGGTGGTGGCGCTGTATTGGAACGTGGTGCAGGCGCGCGAAAATCTCGCGGTGCAGAAGAAATCGGTGGCCCAGGCGCA
>JAGWOX010000224.1 GCA_028877145.1 Acidobacteriota bacterium
GTATCGGCGAGAGCGGGCCAGAGCGGCTCGCCTTCCCGGTCGCCGGCGAGCGCTTTGTCCGTTCGTTCGCGCCAGCCGGCGAGCAGGCGCTTCTTATTATCGAGATCGCCAGGCGAATCGGCCAGATCGTCCACGCGGCGCATGTAGGCGTAGAGCGCGCACAGGGCCAGGCGCTTGGGCCGCGGAAGCAGCAGAAACCCGTAGTAGAAATTGCGCGCCGCGCGCCGCGCCACGCGTTCGCACCAGACGTAGGAAGCTTCAACCGAAAGCGCCATTGCTCACGCCGCCCGCTCGGCGGCGCCACCGTCTCCGCCCAGCCACCGGCGCACGAGCGCCCGGCCCAGCAGGCGCATCTGCGTGGACCGGCGAACCACCGGGCGGGATTCAAGGGTGTTATAGCCCACGGCTTCGATGGCGTCGAGCACGGCGCGGCCGCCGCGACTGAACAGGTCGATGTCCACTCGCAGCTCCGAGGAGACGAGGGGGATGAGCGGGAGACCCTGATCGAGGATGCGACGCGTTCTCTCCACAATATCCTTCATCAGCTCGCGATAACGATCGTCGAAGCGGCCGGTGAGGATGTCCTGCTCGCCGAGGCCGTGCGCCACGAGGCAGTCGAGGGGAATGTAGATCCGGCCCTTCTCGCGGTCACACGTGACGTCCTGCCAAAAATTGGCAAGCTGCAGCCCGGTGCAAGTGAAATCGGAAAGCCGCTGACGGCGCTCGTCCTGATAGCCCGCCAGCGCGAGCACGATCCGGCCCACGGGATTCGCCGAATAGCGGCTGTATTCGAGAATACTTTCCCAATCGGGATAGCGGACCACCGTCTGGTCCTGGCGAAACGCCTTGAGAAGATCGCGAAACGGTTGGTCGGGCAGGGAGAACTCGGCCATGGTCCGCCCGAGAGCGATCAGGACCGGATGTTTCGGCCGGCCAGCGACGGCCAGGTCCAGTTCCTCTTCCCACCAATCGAGCAATTCGAGGGCGGTGGAGGGATCGCCGGTTTCATCGCCAAGATCGTCGGACCAACGACAGTAGCAATAGACGTCGAAGAAAGGCTGGTGCAGGCGGCGCGGCAACAGCCAGGAGGCGACCATGAAATTTTCGTAGTGACGGCGGGCGAGCCAGCGCGTGTATTCGCGGGCCTCGGCCAGCGAGCAACCGTCGGCGGGCAGGCGTTTCGCGATTTCCAGATCGCGAACGCGGGCCAGGCTCTGGCGGCCGGCGGTCGAGGGCACGAATTCCCTCCCGGTGGACACTCCTAGGGGATCACCGCCGTTTTCAATTCGCCGTTGCGGTTCTTCATGTGCTCGAACACGCGGGGCAGGTCGGCGAGCGCGATTTGGCCGGTGACGAAATCGGTGGCCGAGATTTCGCCGCGGGCCACGGCGTCCAAGGCCTCGCGAATGAAGCGCGGCGTGTGGTGGAACGTGGATTTCAGCGTGATTTCGGAATAGTGCAGCGCGGCCGGATCGAGGCGCACCTCGCACGCCTGCGGGCATCCGCCGAACAGGTTCACCGTGGCGCCGCGGCGGGCCATTTGCACCGCCCACTGCCAGGTGAGCGGCGAGCCGACCGCTTCCACGACGGCGTCCGCGCCGCGGCCGCATTCGGTGAGTTGCCGGACGAGCGGGACGGGATTCGGATGCTCGTTCACGTCGAAGGTGGCCCAGGCGCCCATGTTCTTGGCGGCCTTCATCTGGCTCTTGCGCTTTCCAATGGCCACGACGCGGATGCCGCGCACCGCCAGCATGCGGATGAACATCAGACCGATGGGGCCGCAGCCGACGACGACGGCCGTGTCGCCTGGCAGCGCGCCGACTTCGTCGACGCCGCGCAGCACGCAGGCCAGCGGCTCGACCAGGGCAGCGTCGGTGAAGGAAACGTGGCTGGGAATTTCGAGCATGTTCTCGCGAACGATGCGGCCGGGGATGCGCATGAACTGGGCGTAGGCGCCGTTGTTGAACAGCAGGTCTTCGCAAAGGTTCTGCCGGCCGCGCAGGCAGAAGAAACAGGAATTGCACGGAGCGGAATTCGAGGGAACCACGCGCATGCCAACGCGGACCCAGTCGGGCACGTCACTGCCCACTTCCGTGACCACCCCGGCCAGTTCGTGGCCGAAGACGGCGGGAGGAACGATCATCCGGGGATGCGAGCCTTGTTTCCAAACTTTAAGGTCCGTGCCGCAGGTGAGCGCGACCTTGACCTCGAGCAAAACTTCGTCGTCGGCCAGTGTGGGAATCGCCACCTGCTCCACTTTCAGATCTTCGGCGCCATACAGCACGGCGGCGCTCATGTGAGTGCTGAGAATGGCAGTTCTCATCAAGGTATGACCATCACTTTCATGGATTCACCCCGCGGACGAGCGGCCAATTCCAGAGCCTGGGGCATTTCGTCGAGGGGCATCCGGTGGGAGATTAACTCTCGAACCGGTAAAAGTCTTTCAAAAACCAGTTTCGCCGCCATTTCCTGGCGGTCCAACGCGGCGCTGTAACTGCCGAGGATTTCCTTTTCCTCGATGCCAACCGCGGCGGCGGCAAATTCGAGCCGGAGCACCGGATCGTTATGGGCGAACAGGAGCACGCGGCCGCCGGGGCGTGCCAGAGACAGCGCCTGCTCGACGAGCGCGGGATGCGCGGCGGCGACGAGAACGGCATCGGCCCCGCGGCCGGTGGTGCGCCGGCGAATTTCGGAGACGAGTCCGGGAGAGGCAGGCTCGAACGACGCGGATGCGCCCAGGCGTGCGCTGGCGGTTCGCCGCGAAGGGAGCGGATCCGTAGTCACGACTTCAGCGCCAAGGCGCGCGGCCAGCATCATCAGCAGCATGCCGATCGGTCCCTGGCCCAGCACGGCCACTTGTTCTCCCTCGGCCACGCGGGCTTTTTCGACCGCCTTGATGCAGGTGTTCAACGGCTCGATGAACGTGGCTTCCTCGAAAGTCACATCCGCAGGAATCGCGACCATGCCGTGCTCGGCTATCCACGGCATTGCGCGCACGTATTCGGCGAAACCGCCGCCGCTCGGCCGGAAGCCGGCGGTCAACCCCACCTGCTTGTATTTTTCGCATTGCGAGAACAGGCGCCGCTCGCAATAGAAGCAGGTTCCGCAGGGCACGTGATGGAAGCTGACAACGCGGTCGCCGGGCTTCCAGCGGCTGACGCCATCGCCGACGGCAACGACCGTGCCGGCGACCTCGTGTCCCAAAATCAGCGGAGGCTCGATGAAGCCATGCTCGATTTTCTTGATGTCCGTGCCGCAGATGCCGCAGGCGGCCACGCGGATCAGCACTTCGCCCGGGCCGATTTCCGGCACCGGCACCTGTTCCACCTGCACGCGTCCCTGGCCGCGATAGACGGCCGCGCGCATCGTTCGGGCCACCGGCACCGTCGCTCCGCCTTCCACTTGTACTCCCAGTGAACTCATGTTTTCGACGTCTCTACATCCTTGCCGCGGCCACCTGCGCCGCAGTTCGCGTATACCGTTCCAGAAAATCGGCCAGAATCGCCGCCGCGCGCCGCGTCTCGCGCCCCAAGCGAACCAGACCCGCCAGAGCGGCCGGTTTTCGGGCCAGAGCGCCGGCGAGCGCAGCTCCGCGCACCCGCCCACGAGCATCGAGCACGCGATTGAAGTCGAGGGGCAATTCCACCTCCACCGGATCGCTCACCGCGCGAATCGCGGCCGCCGGCACGCCGTACTCCGCCGCGGCTTCGAGCACCGCGAACGATTCCATCTCAATGGCGTCGGCCGTCTCTCCCAGCCGGCGCTTTTCGCCGGCCGTCCCTGCCACATGCGCCGCCGTCACAAACACGGCTTCGCTTGCTCCCTGCGCGACGGCGCGCTCGGTCCATTCCGCCGCCGTCACGAGTTCCCGGCCGTCGTCGAGCCGCCGCACCCTCCGTGCGGCCAGCACCGCTCCCGGCCTGTGCGCGGGCCGAAGTCCGCCCGCCACTCCCGACGAAATCACCAGATCGTATGGCCCATCGCCAAGCGCCCGGGCCGCCTCGCGGGCGGCATTCTCCGGTCCGGCGCCCGTAACGATCACTATAAGTTCGATGTCTCCCGACCGCCGGCAGTATGCCTCGCCGGAGGCCGGCCGGGCGGGCCGGAATCCGCCCTGTTTACGCCAGGGCGCAAACTCCTCGGCCAGAGCGAACGTCGCCAGCACGCGCACGATCTTCAGGCGGCCATTCCGGCCAGAACGGGCCCCGGCGCGGCGTAACCGCGATCCCAAAACCAGCGGACGGCGCGCTCGAGCGCGGCCTCGACCGGCTCGGGCGCAAAACCCAGTTCCCGCACGGCCCGCGAGCAATCCACGAACATCTTGTGGCGCGACATCCGCACTCCCTCGAGCGGGATTTGCGGCTCGCGCCCGGTGACTCGCGCGAGCAATTCGTCGGCGAGGCCCGCCATGTAGGCGACGGCGTGCGGCAGGCGCACGCGCGGGGCGGAACGGCCGGTGATACGCGCGAGCACGTCCAGAATTTCTTTCAGCGTCAAGTTGCGATTGCCGAGGATGTAACGCCGGCCGGGGGCGCCGCGCTCGGCGGCCAGGAGGTGCCCGGAAGCGACATCCTCGACGGCGACCAGATTCAGCCCTGTATCGACGTAGGCAGGCATGCGGCCACGCAGGAAATCGAGCAGGATGCGCCCGGTGGGCGTCGGCTTCACGTCGCCGGGGCCGACGGGCGTGGTCGGATTGACGATGACCACGGGCAACCCGCGCTCGGCGGCGGCGAGGGCTTCCTGTTCGGCGAGGAATTTCGAGCGCTTGTAGTGGCCGATCATCTCGTCGACGGTGGCGGCGGTGGATTCGTCGGGCAGCGCGCCGTGGCGCGGTACGGCGATTGTGGCCACGGTGCTGGTATAGACGAAACGTTCGACGCCCGCCTGGCGAGCGGCATCGAGCAGGTTGCGCGTGCCGGTGACGTTGCTCTCATAAATCTCGCGCGGATCGGCGGCCCACAAGCGGTAATCGGCGGCCACATGGTAGACGCGGCGGACGCCGCGGCAGGCGCGTTCGAGCGACGCCGGATCGCGCAGATCGCCATCGGCAAATTCGACCGGGAGGCCGGAGAGCAGGTCGCGCCGGCTGGACGGACGCGCGAGCGCGCGCACCGATTCGCCGCGTGCGACGAGATGCCTCACCACATGGCTCCCGACGAAGCCCGTTGCACCGGTGACCAGTGTTGTTGCGGTCATTGGAGAATGGGTAGCACCCCGCGGTCGGCCTCTGTTCCGGAAGAAACTCCGGCGCGGCCGCTTCCGTGGCCATTGCCGTTACCGTCGCCACCGGAGGGATGAATCCGGGCCGGGCGGAGCGGCTTGCGCGTGCCGGGGACCATCTGCCATTTCAGCATTTTCCAGCTGTCGCCCAGGCGGTGGTTGCCGCCGAGCACGGCCGACGGCTCGTAGCCGACGTGGACCATGCAGTCCTGGCAGCGGGGATCGCGGCCATAGCCGTAATTTTCCCACGGCGTTTTCTCGACGAGTTCCTTATACGATTTGGAGTGCGAATCGGTCATCAGGTAGCAGGGGCCCTTCCACCCGCGGGGATTGAAGGTGGGATTGCCCCAGGCGGTACACATCAGGTCGCGCTCGCCGCGCAGATATTCCAGATAGATGGGCGACATCATCAGGTTGTAGCGCTCGAGCAGCGCCGTGGCGAGCCGGAACTTTTCCTTGATCTCCGCGCGGGACATGAACATGTCCTTGGTCTGCACGGCGGCGTAGGAGTAGGCGGGAGAAAGCATGAACCCGTCGACGCCCAGGCCGGTGAGGAAATCATAGAGTTCGGCGATTTCGTCGAGGTCGGTTTCCTTGTAGATGGTCGTGTTCGAGCTGACGAGGAAACCGGCGGCCTTGGCGGCCTTGATGCCCTCAATCGCTTCGCGGAACACGCCATCGCGCTCGACGCACATGTCGTGCGTCTTCTCCATGCCGTCCAGGTGCACGTTGAAGAAGAAGCTGGATGTCGGCTTGAATTCGTGCAGCCGCTTGCGGATGAACATCCCGTTCGTGCAGAGGTAGATGTGCCGCTTGCGGTCGAGCAATTCCTTCGTCAAGCGGCCGATCTCGGGGTAGATGAGCGGCTCGCCCCCGCAGATGGAGACGACCGGGGCCCCGCATTCCTCCGCCGCCGCGACGCACTCCTCGACGGTGAGCACTTCGTTGATCGTCGTCTTGTATTCGCGGATGCGGCCGCAGCCGGTGCAGGTCAGGTTGCAGGCGTGCAACGGCTCGAGCATCATCACGAGCGGGAACTTGCCGTTGCCGGACATTTTGTT
>JAGWOX010000225.1 GCA_028877145.1 Acidobacteriota bacterium
CAGCGCGATGATTTCGCTATCGGCCCCCAGGCGTCCCAGCCCAATCAGGGCGCCAACGAGAACCGCGATGGGTAAGGAGAATGACAGCACGCCGGGCAGGGCGCAGGAGATCAGCAGCAGCACCGTGCCCGCATCGCTCCAGTGCCGCACCACCAGGTCCATCAGACGGACGAGTTGCGGCACGAAAAAAACAAAAGTGAAGACGGCCAGACCGAGCAGGAAGTGGGAAGCGAGTTCCCGGCAAATGTACCGGTTAATCAGCCGCATTCGCGTGGTCCACCATTCTAGCACGCCGGCCGATGAGGACTTGGCCGGAATGAACTGGCGCCCGCTCGAGAGCAGGCGCCGGTTCTCCGGGTTCCGATTCGGTTACGGCTGGATTGCCAGGGAAAGGTGGTTCTTCTTCAGGAGGTCATTGAACGCCGGGGCGGCCGAGTTGCCGAATTGCTGGAACTCGGTGTGAACCGCGGCGATCTGTTGCTTGAACAGGTTGTTGACGGCGACTTCCTGCGTTGTCGGGCCGAGATCGGCTCCGCCGCCGCCGCTCCCGGAATCGCCATCGATGTGGCCATACAAGGTGGCGAGCTTGCCGTAGAGCTGCATGGAATTGCGGAAGGAGTCCTCGCGGCCTCCGGTGAGGTGGATGTCGTAGAGTTTGGCTTCGATGGCAACCGCCTTCTGCCCGAGGTCCTTGGACGCCTGGATCACCGAAGCGTACTTGTCGCCCTGCTCTCCAAGCATTCCTTGAAGATCGGCGATCTGCTTTCGGGTCCATTCGAGGCGATTGATCATTCCCGTGACGTCGTTCATCTCGCTCTGCACTTCGAGCAGGAAAGCGACTTGCTGCTGAATCGTTGCCGTCGTTCCGAGCGAGTGGGGATCGGGCAAAATCTTGAGCGGGGCGCTCATATTCTGCCCGCCGGCCTTCAACTCCACCGCATAGTTCCCCGGCGCGACGACCGGGCCTGCCGTGGGATCTTCGACAGACCAGGGAACGATGGGCCGCCATCCCTTCGGGCCCATCTTCACCCAAGGAGCATCGGGCGGAGGCGTGCGCAGCTTCGCCGTTTCGGCGTTCTCGTAGCGCAAGTTCCACCAGACGCGATTCAGTCCGGGGTGTCCTTGCACCTTGAGCGTGCGAATCGTGCGCTTGTCGGGTCCGGTGAAGGTGAGTTCGACGTCTTTCTGCGCCGATTTCAGCCAGAAATCGATGTCGGCGCCGTACGGCGGATTCTGGCCGATCACGTGGCTGCCGGCGTCGGAACTGCGGTTGGCGTCGACCGTCCTGAAGCGATACGTGGACCTTGGCTGGAAGAGGTAGACGTCCTTCTGGCTGGCCGTATCGTAGTTGCGCAGCGGCGTGACGTCGTCGAGGATCCAGATGCCGCGGCCGTAGGTGGCGACCACGAGGTCGTTGAATTCGGGTTGAATCGTGAGCCAGTAGACGGGCGCGGGCGGCATGTTGTTGCGCAACGACGTCCAGTGGCCGCCGTCATCCCAGCTCACGTAAATCGAGTTGTCGGTGGCCAGATAGAGCATGCCCTTGCGCACCGGGTCCTCGATCACGCAGTGAGCCGAACTGTTCATTCCCTTCGGCACGGAACCGGAAATGAACGTCCACGTCTTGCCGTAATCGCTCGTTTTGTAGACGTAGGCGTCGTAATTCCCCACCTGCTCGAAATTCACCGTGAGGTAAGCGGTGGCCGCATCGAAATGGGAGGGCGCGATATTCCAGATCGTTCCCCACGGCGGCAGATTGGGGATGTTCTTCGTGAGGTTGGTCCAATGCCCGCCGCCGTCCTGTGTCAGGTAGACCTGTCCGTCGTTGCTGCCGGTCCAGATCACGCCTTCCTTCAGCGGCGAGGGAGCGATGGAATAGAGCGTCGAGCCGTCGAACGTCATCAGGTTGTCGTAACTGACGCCGCCGGAATTTTGCTGATGGCTCTTGTCATTCAAAGTGAGATCCGGGCTGATAACTTTCCACGAATTGCCGCCATCGGTCGTCACGTGCACGAATTGGCTGCCCACGTATACGCGGCTGGTGTCGAGCGGATCGATCGCGATCGGGAAGGTCCAGTGCCAGCGTTCCTTCACTTCGGCCGGCGGCCAGCCATAGCTCGCGTCGGGCCACACCGTCACGTCACGCGCCTGGCCGGTGCTGAAATCCATCCGCGTGAGCATTCCGTTGTAACAGCCGGACCAGACGATCTTCGAGTTTTTCGGATCGGGTATGGCGAAGCCGCTCTCGCATCCGCCGGTCGACGTCCATTCGCCCGACGTGATCCCGCCACCGCCGAAGAAGCCGCCCGAGAGTGTGCGGCTCGGCCCGCGATAGGATTCCCCATCCTGCCGGTTGCCCATCACGTGGTAGGGAACATCCGTGTCCGCGGCCACGTGGTACATCTGCGAGATCGGCAACACCACGCGCTGGAACGTTCGTCCGTGATTCAGGCTGATGGTCGCCCCGCCGTCGTTGGCCACCATGATGCGGCTGGCGTTCGTCGGGTCGATCCAAATGTCGTGGTTATCGCCGCCGCCCGACGACTGCCCGCTGGCGTTGTTGGCGGAGGCACGGAAGCCGGGCTGGAAGATCGTATCGCCGCCGTCGCGCGAAATGCTGTAGGTGACGGAAACGAAATAGAGAAGGTTTTCATCGTCGGGCGAAACGGCAAAGCGGGTGTAGTAGGGGGAGCGTTCAGTCATCTCGTGCATCTGGTTGACCAGTTGCCAGCTCCTGCCGCCATTGAGCGAGCGATAGAGCCCAGGCGACTTGTCCTGGATCAGGGCGTAGACGCGGCTCGGATCGCTCGGCGCGATCGCGACGGCGACCTTGCCGAGTGGACGATCGGCCGGCGGAAGGCCGTGACCCGAAATTTTGTGCCAGGTCGTGCCGCCGTCGTGGCTCACGTAAACGCCGCTGCCGGTTCCACCGCTGTTCAAACCCCACGTGCGGATTTGCACCTGCCACATGCCCGCGAACAACGTGTTGGGATCCTTCGGATCCATAGCCATATCCGAGCATCCGGTCTCCGGATTGACGAATAGCACCTTCTGCCAGGTCTTGCCGCCGTCCATTGTGCGGAAAATGCCTTGTTCGTCGGCGGGCTTGTACAACTGGCCTGTGGCGCAGACGAAGACGCGGTCGGGATTGAGCGGGTCCACAATGATGCGCGCGATGCGTCCGCTCTCCTTGAGGCCCATGTCTTGCCACGTGCGGCCGGCGTTGGTTGATTTGTAGACGCCATCGCCCATGGGGTAATCGGGACGAATCAGCCATGGCTCGCCGGTTCCCGCCCAAACGTCGTTGTGCGCGGAAGGCGCGATGGCGAGCGCGCCGATCGCCGCGACGTCCGTGTGGTCGAAGATCGGCCGCCAATTCACTCCGCCGTCATCCGTCTTCCAGATTCCGCCCGACGCGGCGCCCACGTACACGACAGCGGGATTGCCCGGTTCGCCGACGACGGCGGAGGCGCGGTTGCCCACCGGGCCGACGAATCGGTAATGGAGCGCGGCCAGCGGATTGGTTTCCATCGCGTTCCGCGGTTGCTGGCTGCGGCCCGGCAAGCGCCAGGCCACGATCATCGCCAATACAGCGCCGAGCCCCACCGCCCAGCGCATTCCTCTTGAAGAACCCAGACTCATCGGGACCCTCCAGTTGTGACATCCAAAGATTCGCCGCGTGCCTACACCACGGCGAGCTTTCTTGAGTGAAACCTTGGAGCAATTTCCTGGTCGGAAAAAATCGTCGACGCGACGCCGGGCTTCGCGAACGCGGCGTTGGAGCTGACGGCCGGACGTGACGCAGCTCTGCCGTTCGAACGCCGGACGTTCCAATAGCTGAAGTATCGCTCTTCGTACTGCATAGCGAAGTCGGTGGCACCGGCTTCGTCGAAGGTGGCGTGGAGCGGCACCGGCCCGGCCACTGCCCGGAGTCGACGAGCCAGACAGAAGCTAATGAGAACTCCACGGCTCGTCAAGAGGAATCATGCAAAGCATCCTGATGTTTCTTGCAGGCTTCGTGAGTTCTCTGCCGTCTCGACGGTGGGAATCTTGAATCCGCCCTGCCGCGAACGGCACGCCAGTCAGGTGATCAAGACGATCTTCCCGCTCACGCTGCCGCTGACCAGCAATTCGTGTGCTCGACGGGCCTCCATCAATGGAATCCGCTCCGCGATGACGGGTCTGATTTCATTAGCCGCAAGGAGGCCGAACAGCTTTTCGAGATCTTCGCGAAACCAGTCGGGATGGCGCCGCTTGAGCACGGCGACCCGATAGGGAAGAGCGCGCCTCCCGTCCGGCAGCAGGCGAGCAAGCAGAAGGGCCGCGCTGCTCGTATAGAAGCGCAGCAACTGCGACAAGCTTCGCCGTCCGCCGACAACCGCGGACTGCAAGCCGAAGATGACGAGGCGCCCACCGCGCCGCAGCGCCCGGTAGGAACGAACCGACACGGCCCCGCCGATGCCGTCAAGCACAACATCCACGCCACCCTCGTCGCGGATACGCGCAAGGAAATCTTCCTTCCGGTAGTCGATCGGGACGGCGCCCAGCTCTTGGACCAGGTGCAGCTTGCCCGCCGACGCTGTGCCGAACGTGACCAGACCCGCCATGCGGCTCAACTCCAGCGCGGCCGTGCCGAAACCACCCGCCGCACTGTGCACCAGCACCCGCTCCCCGCGGCGAACCCGCGCGACCCTGTGCAGGATCTGCCAGGCCGAAACGTAGTTGAGCACGAGCGCGAGAGCTTCGATCGCGTCAAGCCCCTCCGGCACAACGACCAGCTCCGTCTCCGGCAGATAAGCGACCTCGGTATAGCAACCGAAGACCGTGAGTGCCGTAACCATCTGACCGGGACGGACGGAGGACACTCCCTCACCGACCGCGTCGACCACGCCGATCAGATCGTAACCAGGTGTAAATGGCGGGGCTGGTCCACCTGGATAAGCTCCCTCACGCATCAGGATGTCCGCAAATGCAACCCCCGCCGCGATCACACGTACCCTGACCTCCCCGGGGCCTGGCTCGCGCAATTCCTCCTGGGCGACCTCGAGCACCTCCGGCCCGCCGCTACGGTTGACCACGATTCGCCGATAGATCATGTGCCATTCCTCCCCGACGACGTGACTAGCCATACGCCTGTCGGAATTGTCCGGCTAAACCGGTGGCGCAGCCATCCAGGAAGAACTCGATCGCGGCCGCGAGACGGGGCTGAAGACTTTCGCGGTCACTCCACTATCAAAATCCTAACACCGCAAGCCGATTTCACATCCCCGGCCCTTGCGACCAGGGAGGGGGAGCCGCGATAGCGACCCGGTCTCGCCCCAGGGCAGCACATGCGTCAGTGGGATGGGTGTTCGAACTTGTCGCCGAGAGCAAAGGGTCCTACAAATGTAGGGAGGAATAAGCGCCGTTCGCCCTGTGAGTGTTCAAGATGACTCGCGTTCATGTTGTTTTTCTCTGGCACATGCACCAGCCCGAATACCGCGATCCCTCAACCGGCGCCTTCGTTCTGCCGTGGACGCGGTTGCACATGCTGAAGGACTACTGGGGGATGGTGAAATTGCTGGAGAGATTCCCAGGTATTCACGCCACGTTCAATCTGGTTCCGTCACTCATCCGTCAGATGGAGCAATACGCCGCCGGGCAGTTCCACGAACCGTGGTTCGATCTGGCCTTCCGGCCGGCGGCGGATCTCTCCGAGGAGCAACGCGCGGCGTTCCTGGCGCGCGCCTTCCACGCCAACCGCGAACAGATGATCCGGCGCTGGCCGCGCTACGGGGAACTCCACGATAAGGCCACTCAGCTCGGCTCTGCTGCCGCTTTCCGCTTCTCTACGCGGGAGTTGCGCGACCTTCAAGTGTTATCTCAACTGGCCTGGACCGACGAAGACTATCTCGCCGGCCATCCCATCGCTCACAGTCTTTCGGAGAAGGGAACCGGATACACCGAAGAAGACAAGTCGGTGTTGAAGGCTGTGCAGGCCGAACTTCTATCTCAAGTATTACCCGAATATCGCCTCGCCAATGAACGCGGCCAGATTGAAATTTCCGTCTCGCCTTTCTACCATCCCATCCTCCCGCTCCTCGTTCACTCGGATGTCGCACGCGAAGCCAATCCGCATTCGCACCTTCTGCATCCGCCGTTTCGCCATCCCGAGGATGCCATCGAGCAGCTGGTGCGTGCGAGGGCCATGGCCGAGCCGCTCTTTGGCCACGCGCCGGCGGGACTGTGGCCATCGGAAGGCGGAGTATCGGAAGCGGTGGCGCGAATGGCCGCCGAAGCC
>JAGWOX010000226.1 GCA_028877145.1 Acidobacteriota bacterium
TCCGTGCGATACCACCAGGAAACGGCGAACGGGCTCGAGCCCGGCATTTCCAGATGGGAGAAGTTGTAGCCGATAGGATAGTCTGTGCCCGGAATCAGCCGCAGGTTCATCCCGTAATAAGGATCGGGAAACACCTTGTCGCGCACCAGCGCCGCCAGCACCGTCGACGGCAGGGACGTCGCATACCACCCCGCTGGCTGAAACGCCGCAGTCGAAATCTCTCCGCCCTTCTCCCGAATCTTCGCCGACGACTGGATCCCCCAGCCGTCGCTCAGGAGCAGCCGCTGCGCCGCCGTCTCGTCCGCTGTTGCCGGAACAACATTCACGGTCGTTGTTCCCGCGCTCGCCTGTTCGTTTTGCGTCCCATGAACGGAACGAGCGGTCGCCGTCCATGCGAGCGCCCCGGCAAGAATCGCTGTGATCGCCGCACGATTCATGCTGCTCACGTGATCGGCTCAAGAATCATCAGGATATGCTCTCGTTGCGCTTTTGTTGAAAAGGTTCCCAAAGCGTTCGGTCGGCTTGTTATCCTGTGTGAAATAGCTCGAAGGCAGTGAACCGGAGCGCGGCGATGAGACGCTTGGGACCGGCAGCGGAAATCTGGCAACTTGAAATCGACTACTGGAGAACAATCCAGCGATTCGATCTGGTCGGTTATCGCGGATACTGGCATCCTAATTTCTCCGGCTGGCCTCATCTCAATCGTTCACCACAACGGGCAAGAGGCGTCAGTGGTTGGCTTGCGGACTTCAAGTCCAAGGGTCGCACGCTTGCTTCTTGCCGCCTCCGCCTCGAGGACATGCAGATTACCGGCAACGTTGCCATCGTTCACTATCGCGTGGCCGCCGTCTGGAAAGAACGAAGCGGAAATGCGACGCCGGCTCGATACCGCATTTGCCATATGTGGCTCCGTACCGGCGGCCGCTGGAAAATTCTGGGCGGCACGTCGCTCGCCGAGGATCGTCTCGGGCGCGCCGCCGATCCCCTGGACAAACCACACCGCCGTCCCTCGCGTCGCGGTTAACGCGGCTAGCCCGCATTTCTCACAAGAACTTTTCTGTCCACGAGCGATTCGGCTCATTCTGCCTCCGCTCGGAGCTTGTGTAGCGCCGCCTTTCAAGGCGGCACATTGTCGTGCAAAGGGACAAACATATCGCGCGCTGTGCCCGCCGCCACACAAACTCTTCTGCGCTTGGCCCCAATTCCTTGTGAGAAATTCGGGTTAGTGTCCTTTCGGCTTCTGCATCCATGGCGGCTGCTGGCGCGGCGGAGGCTGGCCGGGAACGGCGATCGACCGCGCCCCATTCTTTCCGACCGCGCGGACCGCGAAATAGTGATTGTCGGTCGAGACGTCCTTGAACACGTACGAATCGCCCGAAGTCACGTAGTCGTAGACCGACCAGCGCGGATTTGTTGTCTCGCGCCAGAGCACTTCGAGTCCGGCGCGCTCCGCATCGGGCTCGGCTTTCCACGCGAGCTTCGCGCTCGGCGTCACGGCACCGGTGAGGATCACGTCGGTTGGCGGCGCGGGCGCGAGCGCCAGTTCACGCAGCGCCTCGGCGTTGTCGTGGGCCACATTGCCCATGAACTGGAAATTCAGGAACTTTTCTTCGTCGCCGTAGAAGACGCCGTTCTCCGTCCGCGGCGTTTGGTGCTCGTGGTGGTAGTTCTCGACCGGTTCAGTGAAACGCACGGCCGGGTCTCCGGCGCGATAAAAAGGCATCTGGTCGCCGCCCCGGCCATAGCGGTCCAGGCGGAAGATCATCCGGATCGCATGCACGCCGTCGATCTCCTCGATCAGTCGCGAAAGCTCGCGAGCCGGCCCGTCGCAATCGTCGACCTCGCCGTTCCCGGAAAAAAGTCGCACGCGATGCGGCGCTCCGGGCGTGAAATCGGCGCCCACGATGTCGTTGTCGAGCATTCCGCCGACGGTATAGCCCTGCTCCTTCACCCACTTTTCCAGTCGCATGCCGCCGTAAAGCCCCTGCTCCTCGCCCGAAACTGTGGCAAAGAGCACCGTCGCGCGCAGCGGCTTGTGAACCACATCGGCCAGCAGCCGGGCGCATTCGATCGAAACCGCTGTGCCGGAGCCGTCGTCATCGGCGCCCGGCGCGTCCGAGACCGCGTCCATCACGTTCGACGCGCGCGAATCGTAGTGACCGGAAACGATAAAGATGGTTTTCTTCAGCACGGGATCGGTTCCCGGCAGAATTGCGTACACGTTTTCGAGATGTATCGTTTTGCCGCTCGTGCGCGGCCCGCTCGTCTCCCACTTGTCCACCACCACTTGCAGTCTTCCACCCGAAGCCTTCGCGATCTGGTCGAAGCGCGCCACGATGTGATCGCGGCCGCAGCCGACGCCTCGCTTCGGATCGGTCCAGGAGGAAAGCGTGCTCCGCGTGCCGCAAGCGACGAGCTGCGTGATGATGCCGCGCAGGTCCTTTTCGCTCACATCGCTTCGCGGGATTCTGCCGGAAGGCCACGCCGGCAGTTTTGGTGCCGGTTTGCCGCCCGGCGGCTCGGCCGGGTCCTGCGCGCGAGCGGGAGAAACGGCGACGAAGGAAAGCATGACGATTGCGGCCAGGGCGATAAAGGTTTGCTGGCGCCTGAAGAATGCGTGTTGGAGGGTCATGAGTACTCCTGTTTTTTCAAACATGTGTCAGCTGCGCGGAACGGCGTATTCTACTGCCAATTCGGGGCCGTGTGATGCCTATGTGCCAGCCTCTGGATGACTTGGGCTGACGACGGTCGGGTGGGCCGTAGGACGGGCACTCCTCAGCGCGGCCTGCTATGATTTGCCTAAGCGCCCTAACTTTCAGCTACGCGAGGAGAACCATGGCGAAGGCGACGCAGGCCGGTCTCGGACCGAAGTTTCTCCAGGATGCCCGGGCTCGGCTGAAAAAGCATCATCTGCCGCAGATCATCAAGTCTCTCGAATCGCTTACCGATCAACAGATCTGGTGGCGTCCGAATCCGGCTTCGAACAGCGTCGGCAATCTCGTGCTACATCTTTCCGGCAACGTCCGGCAGTGGATTATCTCGGGAATTGGCGGCGTGGCGGACGTGCGCAAACGCGACGAGGAGTTCTCCGAGCAGGGCCCGTTGCCGCGCCAAGGCCTGGTGGCGCTGCTGAGAAGTACCGTGAACGCAGCCTGCCGCGTGCTGGCAAAAACGCCCGCCGACTCGCTCAACACCCTGATGAGCCGCCAGGGCTATGTGATGAGCCGCCAGGCGGGGATCACGCGCGTGATCGAACATTTCGCCTATCACACCGGCCAGATCGTCTACGTCACGAAAATGAAAACCGCCCGCGATCTCCACTTCACCCGCTTGCCGAAGGAGAAGCCTTCGCGCATCTCCAAGCCGGCGCCGCGCAAACGCCGCCGTTAGCAAAGCGCGGTGGTCCGGAGAAACTAACAGTTCCGGGATTGCAGAGACTCCTGCCTGTGCGCCTTCCGTCCAGCCACAAGTGACTGAAGCGGGACTTTGGTCCGAAACACAACCTTAGGAGAAGGAAGGTTAAGCGGCAGAAACCTGGCCGGGGACTGCTCTTGTTTCCTCGCCGGCGGCGAGGCGGCGCTCGCGATTTGCGTGCGAAGCTCCGATGAACGCGCTAAAGAGCGGATGTGGCGCCAGCGGCTTCGATTTGAACTCTGGATGGAACTGGCAGCCGAGGAACCAGGGGTGGTCCGGGATCTCGACGACCTCGACGTAGATCGAATCGGGCGTGCGGCCGCTGATGCGCAGACCGGCGGCGGTAAGGGCCGACTCGTAGTCGCGGTTGAATTCGTAGCGGTGACGGTGCCGTTCGTGGATCTCCTCGGCGCAGTAGGCCTGCGAGGCGAAAGAGCCGGGCTCGAGGCGGCACGGCCAGCTTCCCAGACGCATCGTCCCGCCCATCTCCTCGATGCCGATCAACTCGCGCAGCTTGTAAATCACGCGGTGCGGCGTGTGGGGATCGAACTCGGTGGAATTGGCGCCATCGAGGCCGGCCACGTTGCGCGCGAACTCGATCACCGCGCATTGCATCCCGAGGCAGATGCCGAAATAGGGGATCTTCTTTTCGCGGGCATAGCGAATTGCCTCGAGCATGCCACCGATTCCTCGCTTGCCGAATCCGCCCGGCACCAGGATTCCGTCCATGGAGGCAAGGCGCCGCTCGGCCTTTTCGGGTGAATCCAACTCCTCGGCTTCCACCCATTCGATCCGCGTGCGCAGGTTGTGCGCGAGGCCGCCGTGCATCAGCGCTTCGCGCAGGCTTTTGTATGCGTCTTCGAGTTGAACGTACTTGCCAACCACCCCGATGCGCACCTCGCCCTGGGGATTGTGGATGCGTTCCACCAAGTCGGTCCACGGGGCCAGATTTCGCGGCCCGGCCTCGAGATGCAGCAGGCGGAGAATCTGCTCGTCCACGCCTTCGCGAGCCAGGGTCAGGGGGACTTCGTAGATCGTGTCGACGTCCAGAGCGGAAATGACGCAGGATTCGGCGACGTTACAGAACAGCGCGATCTTCTTTTTCAGTTCGTGCGGCAAGCGGCGGTCGCTGCGGCACAGGAGGATATCGGGCTGCACGCCGATGGTCAGCATTTCCTTCACGCTGTGCTGGGTAGGCTTGGTCTTCAGCTCGCCGGCGCTCGGAATATAAGGCACCAGGGTGACGTGGCAATAGACGGTGTTCTCGGGCCCAAGCTCGAGACGCATCTGGCGAATGGCTTCGAGGAAGGGAAGCGATTCGATATCGCCGACCGTTCCGCCGATTTCCACGATGACCACGTCAACGTCCTCGGCGACGCCCCGGAACGCGGCCTTGATTTCGTCCGTGACGTGCGGAATCACCTGCACGGTCTTGCCGAGGTAATCTCCGCGCCGTTCCTTGGCCAGAATCGATTCGTAGATACGTCCGCTGGTCCAATTGTTTTTGCGGGTCAACCTGGCGTTCGTGAAGCGTTCGTAGTGGCCAAGGTCGAGATCGGTTTCCGCGCCGTCCTCGGTAACGTACACCTCGCCATGCTGATAGGGCGACATCGTCCCGGGATCAACGTTCAGGTAGGGATCGCACTTCTGGAGGGTGACGCGGAGACCACGGCTTTCGAGAAGGCAGCCAATCGAAGAAGCGGCGACGCCTTTTCCCAGGGAGGAAACCACACCGCCGGTCACAAAAATATATTTCGCCGCCATCCGTCTGGTTCCGGACTACCTCCGCGCTGATTTTGCGCCGCTGGTTCTGATTTCCGCTGCGGCCATTCTACCGGAAGAGGGGCGGCCTCACAAGCCGCCGTTCAGCCGCGTTTTTCCTCGTCTTTCGCGATTCGTTCGAGCGCGCGGGCAACATCCTCGGGCACATCGATGCTGATCGAGTCGCAATCGGTGGGCGCGACGAGAATGCGGTAACCGTTCTCGAGCCAGCGCAGTTGCTCGAGCTGTTCGGTGCGTTCGAGTTCCCCGGGCGGCAGGGTGGGGAAGTCCAAGAGAGCTTCGCGGCGATAGACGTAGAGCCCGATGTGCTTGAAGTAACGCGGCGTCTGCCCCGCCGCGGCGTCGCGCAGCCAGGGAATCGGCGCGCGGGAAAAATACAGCGCGTTCGAGTCGAAATCCATCACCACCTTCACTACGTTCGGGTCCATCAATACCTTGGCTTCGCGGATCGGCGTCGCCAGCGTCGCCACCTGGACTTCAGGCTCCGCCTCGATCGTTTCCACCGCCAGATCGATGGCCGCGGGATCGATCACCGGTTCGTCGCCCTGCACGTTGACGAAAATCGTCTCCTGGCGGTGCGCCGCGACCTCGGCCAGCCGCTCGGTGCCGGAGCGATGGTCGCTGCGCGTCATCACCGCTTCGCCGCCAAACGCGCGCACCTCCTCCGCCACGCGCTCATCGTCGGTCGCCACGAGCACGTGCCCGATTCGCGCGGCGCGGCGCGCGCGCTCGACCACGCGCTCGATCATCGTTTTGCCGGCGAGATCAGTGAGCACCTTGCCGGGGAATCGCGTGGAGGCAAAACGCGCAGGAATGACCGCTAAAGCTCTTGAATTGGAAGATGAATCTGGCATCAAGTTGCGCTCCAAGCGTCGATGGTAGCACGAGGGCTAGCGACCGAAATGGCAATCGGCCGAACAGAAAAAGTTTGCGAGAACTGGAGGAACAAATACGCGCGACGAGCCTAATCATCGCCGGCTGTCGGAGCGTCCGCTTCTGTCCTGAAAAATTCCTCGGGCGTTATCTTGCGGAACTCGTCTGCGCGCCCGGCTGCTTTTGCTCATCTTGCGACTCGGGCTTCT
>JAGWOX010000227.1 GCA_028877145.1 Acidobacteriota bacterium
AGAGATCCTCTATTTCTGCCACGACTATTCGCTCGATCTGCTGCTCGACAATCTCGAAAAGATACAGAAGAGCGGCGAGCCCCCCGATCAAAAGCTCCGCAACCTGATCGCCCTGTTCGTGCACATGGTGATCGACGAGCTGCACGGCACGGCGCTCACGCTCGATTTGCAGCCATTGTCGCCCGCTCGTCTGCGGAAAATCATCGCCAAGCGCGACCGGTTTGATCGAGGCATGCGGCGCGTCATTCAGGACGGCATCGACGTGGGGATTCTGCGCCCGGGCGATCCGAAGCTGGCGACCTTCGGCATCATGGGCTCGCTCAACTGGATTCCGCGCTGGTTCGATCCCCGCGGCCCCGCCGATTCGGACGAGATCGCCAGAGTCTTCGCCGACAACTTGATTAATGGCCTGAAAGCGGATGGACGGCGGGAACAACAGGACTCGTAGTTGCCATTCTCTAAAAAACCAGGCGCGACGCGGGGAACCCGGAACCTCATCGGGAAATTCCCGAAACAAACAATCCTGTCATCCCGAGCGAAGCGAAGGATCCCGTTCGCGGTGAGGGAATGTCCGAAGACGTAGGGACGGGATGCTTCGCTTCGCTCAGCATGACAGACATTTCCCCGCTCTGGTGTCCGGCGATTCCATCCGCGGTGGTGAGGCTCAAGCGTAGAGCAGGCTTGCGTCCACGCTTTCTTGCGACAAAGCCTCCAGAAGTGACGGCGGGCCCTGCACCACAAACCGGCGATGGTAGAAGAGAAGCGCTCGTAGCCCAGCCAACTCTTCCCCGCCCCCCGCGCGGCCGGGACCGCCATGCAGGCAACTGGGCATCACGTTCCCGTGCCCGGTGTGCTCCTTGCCAACCGAAGGATCGACAACCATTACGCGGCCGTGCAGATCGCCGATGCCGAGCACAAGATCGCGCAGGAACGCCGGATCGCTCGAAAAAACGGAAGCGACCAGCGAGCCAAGTCCGCGACGGGCGATGTCGACGGCATCGTTCAAATCGTCGTAGGCGACCAGCGTCGAGGCCGGGCCGAAAACTTCCACGTCGTGAACGTATTTCGCGCTCGCGCCATCCTCGCAGGCAAGCAGCGTGGGCTGAACGAACGCGGATTTCGCCGGATCGGCGTCGATCGGCTGAAAACTTTCGCTGCCGCCGAAAACGACCGAGCACTCCTCCTTGAGCTTCTTCAGGCCCTCGAAGCAAGACGCCTGCTGCGTCTTGTTGACCACCGGGCCCATTTTCACTTCCTTGTTGCGCGGATTGCCCACTTTCACTTCGCCGAGTTTCGCGGCGATGGCTTCCGAGACGGCGGCAAAATTCGAGCGCGGCACCAGAACGCGTCGAATCGCGGTGCATTTCTGCCCGGCCTTGAGCGTCATCTCGCGGATGACCTCGCGGACGAAAAGGTTGAATACATCGCTGCCCGGCGCGGCGTCAGGACCGAGCAAGGTCGAATTGATGCTGTCGGCTTCGCTGTTCACGCGGACCGAGCGCTTCAGCACGTTCGCGTGCGAACGAATGCGGCCGGCGTTCTGGGCCGAGCCGGTAAAGGAGATGACGTCCTCTTCGCGAACCTCGTCGAGCAGTTCGCGCGCCGAGCCGCAGAGAATCGAAATCGCGCCCGTGGGCAGGATTCCCGCGTCGACGATATCGGCTACCATCTTTTGCGTGAGCCAGGCCGTCGAGGTCGCTGGTTTCACCACTACCGGAACGCCGGAAAGCAGCGCCGCCGCGGCCTTCTCGCAGAATCCCCAAGCCGGAAAATTGAAGGCGTTGATGAAAACGGCCGCGCCCCGTACCGGCATCAAAAAATGCTGGCCGGCGAAGACGCCGGTTTTCGAGAGCGGAACTTGGGCGCCTTCCTTCAGCCGTTTGCCCGCGCCAAGCGAGCGGCCAACTTTGGAGTAATACTTCATTGTGTAGACGCCGCCATCGACATCAAAAGAGGCATCGGCCTCGGTGGCCCCGGAGTTGAGCTGGGAGATGCGGAAATACTCGGCGCGATTGGCCGCCAGCACCTCGGCCATTTTTCCCAGAAGCTCGGCTCGCTGCTCGTAGGTGAGTTTGCCCAGCGCGTCCTGGCCCTTCGAGCGCGCGAAATCGAGCGCCGCCGCAACGTCGATTCCCTGCGTCGATGCGCGAGCCAACTCTTCGCCGGTCACTGGATCAACCAGCGCGTCACCCGGTCCGCTTCCTTCAATCCATTCACCGCGAACGTAATTCTGGAGCTTCATTGTTTATCCCCCTCATCAAAATCGGCATGGCGCGAAGAAACGAGCACTTAAGGGAGTGAAAGGAGACAGGATACCGCATTCGGCAGAATAGTTCATCATTTTCTGCAAAGCCAAATTTGTGCGCCCAGACTGGTCGTAATTTCCTGTAATGTATTGCCATATAATGACATAGCTGATTTCCATCCAACACATTCAAGAATCGCTACCTGCGTTAGTTTATTCCGAATTGACGAGGTAGGGGCGATATGTATTATATTGCATGTGTGGGGACCCAGATTCACGCCAAATCCGCGCCACTCGAGAGGATAGCTGCGCCTCCCGACAGTGATTTCCTGCTCTTCTTGGGTCAGCGAGTTCGCCAGGTACGCAATCGCCGCGGGATGACCCGAAAGATGGTCGCTCGCGAAGCGGATGTTTCTGAGCGCCACCTGGCGCAGCTCGAAGCCGGCGAGGGTAACATTTCGATTGTCCTGCTCCGGCGAATCGTGCTTGCCCTGAACGTCTCACTGGTAGAACTGTTCACCCCCGAATCGGAAGGCCCGGCGGAGAGGCAATTGATTCACCGGTTCATCGAGCGCGTGCCGGCGCACCGGCTGAACGATTTGATGCAGCAGTTGATGCGCGACTTCGGAAACGGCGAGCAGGAGCGGCGGAAACGGATTGCGCTCATCGGATTGCGTGGCGCTGGAAAATCAACTCTCGGCGCGAGGCTGGCCCAGCAAATGGGCATTCCCTTCATCGAGCTCGACCGCGAGATCGAGGCGGACGCCGGAATGCCGCTCGATGAGATCTTTTCGCTGTATGGGCAATCGGGCTACAGGCGCATCGAAAAACGCGCGCTGGACCGCGTGCTTGACGAGCACGAACGGGCGGTGATTTCGGTGGGCGGCGGCGTGGTTTCCGAAAAGCAGACGTACGCGCGGCTGCTTTCGAGCTGTTACACGGTTTGGATCAAGGCGCTCCCGGAACAGCACATGGCGCGCGTCGTCGGACAAGGCGATTTCCGGGCGATGGCCGGCAACGACGAGGCGATGGAAGACTTGCGCAGGATTCTGGAGGCGCGCGAGCCGCTCTACCGGAAGGCGGATCTGCATTTCGACAATTCCGGCGATTCCATCGAGCGGAATCTGGCGAGGCTGAGCGAAGCCTTGCAAAACGAATTGCATTAGGAGGCGAGCGTGGCGGACGCGACGGCAACGCACGAAACGATGACGAGATTCGAGGTGGATTACCAGACTGATCCATCGAAGTACAAGCATTGGAAGCTGAGCTTCGACGGACCGGTGGCCACTTTGCTCATGGACGTGGATGAGGAAGGCGGCTTGCGCCCGGGCTACAAGCTGAAGCTGAATTCCTACGACCTCGGCGTCGACATCGAATTGCACGATGCTCTCCAGCGCATCCGTTTCGAGCATCCCGAAATCTGCACCGTCGTTCTGACAAGCGCGAAGAACCGCATTTTCTGCTCCGGCGCGAATATCTACATGCTGGGACTTTCGACGCACGCGTGGAAGGTCAATTTCTGCAAGTTCACCAATGAAACGCGCAACGGGATCGAGGACTCGAGCGCGCATTCGGGCCTGAAATTCCTCGCCGCGTGCAACGGCACGACGGCCGGCGGCGGCTACGAACTGGCGCTCGCCTGCGACGAGATCATTCTGGTCGACGATCGCAACTCCGCCGTGAGTCTGCCGGAGTTGCCGCTGCTTGGGGTGCTGCCCGGCACCGGCGGCCTCACGCGCGTCACCGACAAGCGCAAGGTGCGCCGCGACCGCGCCGACATGTTCTGCACAACACCGGACGGGGTGAGGGGCCAGCGAGCAAAGGACTGGGGCCTGGTCGACGATATCGTCCGTACGCAGCAGTTCGCAGAGCACGTAAAGAATCATGCGCTCGAACTCGCCAAAGCGAGCGACCGCCCGGCGGACGCGAAGGGCGTGACGCTCAACCCGCTCGAGCGAACGATCGACGAGACCGGACGCCACTACAAATTCGTCGACGTGCAGGTGGATCGCGATGCCCGCACGGCGACCTTCATGGTGCGCGCGCCGGGAACGGCCGGCTCGAATACCATCGACGAAGTGGTCGCTGCGGGAGCGAGTTGGTGGCCGTTGCAGATGGCGCGCGAACTGGACGACGCGATCCTGAGCCTGCGCACAAACGATCTGGAACTCGGTCTGTGGATTCTGAAAACCACCGGGAATCCGGAAGCGGTGCTCGCAATCGACGAATTCCTGATCGCGAACCAGAATCACTGGTTCGTTCGCGAGGTAGTCGGGATGATGCGGCGCACATTCGCGCGACTGGATGTCACCTCGCGCTCCATGTTCGCGGTGATCGAGCCCGGCTCGTGCTTCGCCGGCACGCTGATGGAGCTGGCGCTGGCCGCCGACCGCAGCTACATGCTCGACACCGAGGAAGGCGATAAGAAAGCCGCCGTCAGGCTCTCGAAGATGAATTTCGGCGCGTTGCCGGCGGTCAGCGGGCTTTCGCGAATCGTGGCGCGTTTCTACGGCGACGAGAAGTCCATCCAGGAGCTGCGCGGGAAGATCGGAACAGCGATTGCCCCGCGCGATGCGGCCCAAGCGGGCCTCGTCACCGCGGCGCCGGACGATCTCGACTGGGCGGACGAGCTCCGCCTGGCAATCGAATCGCGCGTTTCGCTCTCGCCCGATGCGCTGACCGGGCTCGAAGCGAATCTGCGATTCGGGCTGCCGGAATCGATGGAGACACGGATCTTCGGCCGGCTTTCAGCGTGGCAAAACTGGATTTTCAACCGGCCGAACGCCGTCGGCGAGAGCGGAGCCTTGAAAGTCTATGGCACCGGCGCACCGGTGAAGGTCAACTGGGAGCGTGTGTAAGAGGCAGCGACAAGGGTTCGCGGGCCTGATTTTGCGGAGGGGAAGGCAATGATCGATTACATCGACAAAATTCCGAACAACGTCGATCTGGGGCGAGACCGCGTGCTGCAGCGCGCGCTCGAACACTGGCAACCGGCCTACCTGAATTGGTGGTTCGACATGGGGCCGAACGAAAGCCACACCTACGAGGTGTATCTCCGCACCGCGACCAGCGTCGAGCCGGACGGCTGGGCGCAGTTCGGCTACGTGCGCATGCCAGAATACCGCTGGGGAATTTTCCTGCAACCGCGCGACGAACATCGCGCGGTGAATTTCGGCATCCACAAGGGCCAGGCGGCCTGGCAGGACGTGCCGGGCGAGTATCGCTCGCCGCTGCGGCGCATCATCGTGACGCAAGGCGACACCGAGCCTGCGTCGGTCGAGCAGCAAAAGATGCTGGGCCTTTCTTGCCCTTCCCTCTACGATCTGCGGAACCTGTTCCAGGTGAACGTCGAGGAGGGACGCCACTTGTGGGCCATGGTGTACCTGCTGCATCGCTATTTCGGCCGCGATGGCCGCGAGGAAGCCGAAGCGCTGCTCGAGCGCCGCTCAGGCGACCTCGATAATCCGCGCATTCTCGGCGCATTCAACGAGCCGACGCCGGACTGGCTGGCATTCTATATGTTCACGTTCTTCACCGATCGCGATGGCAAATTCCAGTTGAGCGCGCTTGCCGAATCGGGTTTCGATCCGCTCGCGCGCACCTGCCGTTTCATGCTCACCGAGGAGGCGCACCACATGTTCGTCGGCGAAACCGGCGTGAGCCGCATCGTCCAACGGACCTGCGAGATCATGAAAGAACACAAAGTGGAAGATCCCGCCGACGTCCGCGCGCTCGGCGTGATCGATCTCGACACCATTCAGCGCTATCTGAATTTCCATTACAGCGTGACGCTCGACCTCTTCGGGGGCGACGCCTCCTCGAACGCGGCCAACTACTACACTGCCGGACTCAAGGGACGTTATGAGGAAACCAAGATCGAGGACGATCATCTGCTCACCGAAGGCGACTATCCGACTTTCGAAGTGAGCGGCGACAAGATCGTGGAGAACCGCGTACCCGCATTGACCGCGCTGAATGAGCGCCTGCGCGACG
>JAGWOX010000228.1 GCA_028877145.1 Acidobacteriota bacterium
CGAGATTTTCGTCGCGATAGATGATTTTCTTCGTGGCGAGGTCCTCGAGCTGAACCTTCGCGTGCACGGTGACCAGCATCGTCGTCGCGCGGCCCGACGACGAGTCGTAGAGCACGGGAACGGCCTCAATGGAAATCATCTGGCCGAGGAGTTCGGCATCGGCCGCCTTCGGGTCGGGAACGATGCGATAGGTGGTGCGCGCTTCGAGTTCGCGGATCACCGCTTCGGTGAAGATCTGGTCCAGCCGGTAGTGGAGCGTCTGGTTGGCGAAGATGGGCACGGAAATCGTGTGCCACGTTTTCGGCAAATTGGCGCCACGACCGGCAACATGGTAACCGCAGCCCGCGCCTGCGAGCATGAGTCCGAGCACCGCAGCCAGCAGCGTGGCCCGCAGCGAGATACCTCGCCGATCAGACACAGGCTTCTGCCATAGCCACTGCATTCGCCGCCACCAGCCGCGCGTTGTCCGCCGCGCCCCAGAGCCAAAACCCGCCTGCTTGGCCCGCCGCGCGTTCCGCCCGACCCAGCAACGGCTGCGGCCTGCCCATCACGCTCATGCTCGTCGGCCGCGGCTCGCCGGCCGTCCCGGCGCCGAGACCCGCAGAGGCCAGCGCGGCATCGATTTCCTCGGGTTCGACCGTCGGGTCCAGATCGGCATAGGCAGTGAACGCGTAGGAGAAAAAGATAGGAGCTTGCAAGACCTGCATCGCGGGCAGGGCGATCTTGCCGCCGAGAACGCGGCCCACGTCCCGCGCCAGAGATCGGCGCACAGCATCGAGCGACGGCTCGCCTTCAGGCCCATAGGCATCGAGCAGATTGAACGCCACCTGCGCGCCGAACACGCCTTCGGAAACCGGCTGGAAGGAGAGCAGCTTCACCGTCTGCTGTTCCAGCTCGTCAATGCCCTCCTGCCCGCGCTCGGAAACCGGCCGCAGGAACACCATGACGAGCCGGGCGGGCCGGAACCGATCGAATGCCGCGGCGAGCGAGGCCCCGACGATGGCCGCCGCGGAAGGTGAGCGTAGCAGGCCGCGTTCGGTGCCTTGCGGCCTGCCGACAAGGCCGTCGAGAGCGGGAATCCAGGGCACGGCGTCTTCGAGGCCCGGGTCCTCGCTCAGGTCGATCACGGTCGCGCCCGCGCCGAGCGCCTGAGCGGCGTGGCGCGAGGCCATTTCGGCGCGTCCGGCGAAGAAGACCAGGTTCGCTCCGACGAAGCTCTCCTCGTCGACGGCTTCGATGATCGCCGGCTCATCGCCGCTGCGGGTGAGCGTGCCCACGGCGATATCCTCATCGAACAGGCGGAACTTCGCGGCGGAAAAGCTGTGTTCCTCGAGCACATCCCGCAGCTCCTTCCCCCGAGGGGAATTGGCGCCGACGATGGTTATGCGGAAATTGCGGTCAGGAATCGGCATTGGTCGGATTCGAAGCGATCCGGTGGCGCACCTGGCGAATCAGCCGGCCGGAAACGCCCGAGAGCAGGTAAAGAGTTGCGATAGCCAGCAGCACCTCTTCCGAATAGAGCACGACCGCGGCGATCAACAGCCCGATCAGAATGAAGGAAAGCGAGGAATGGCGCTTCTGCCACTGGATTTCCTTGAAGCCCGCGTAGCGCACCGAACTCGCCATCAAAACCGCCAGCGTGAACACCAGGCCAAGCCACAGCAGCGATACCCACCAGGTGTCGAGCGGATATTTCACCGCATGCACCATCGCCGCGATCATTCCCGCGGCCGCCGGCGTCGGCAACCCGACGAAGTAGCGCGACCGCTCGGGCGCCATGCCCTGGATGTTGAAGCGCGCCAGGCGCCACGCGCAGCACAGCAGGAAGGTGAATCCGACGAGCCACCCCAGGCGATAGACCTGCAAGCCCTGCGGCTCGGAGGTCAAGAGCAGCCCGCGCACGCCCCAGGCGAAAGCCAGCAAGGCCGGAGCAATGCCGAAGCTGATCACGTCGGCGAGGGAATCGAACTGCTTGCCCAGCTCACTGCTCGTGTGCGTGGCGCGCGCGATGCGGCCGTCGAGCATGTCGAAAACGATGGCGAGCCCGATGGCCTTGGCGGCGTTGTCGAGATCGGGCATCGTGCCCTTGAACGTGGTCCAGATCGCGTAGTAGCCGCAGAGCAGATTGCCGACGGTGAAGAAGCTCGGCAGGAGATAGATGCCGCGGTGCCGGCGGCGCGGGACTTCGTCCACCTCCGGTGCTGCGTTTTCTGCGCCGATTTCGTCCAATTCGCTCACGGCCACTCCGCCACTATGCTGCTCCCGCCCCGGACGTTTTCGCCGGGACGCACTGTCACGCGCGCCTCACTCGGCAGCCAAAGCTCGACCCGCGAACCGAATCGAATCATGCCCAGCCGCTCTCCCCTATCAAGCGAGGCGCCCACCGGCTTCCACAAAAGGACGCGGCGCGCCACCCAGCCGGCAATCTGCTTCAAGATCACCGGGCCGCGGCCGGTTTCGAGGCGAAGCACGTTCTGTTCGTTCTCGGTGGAGGCGCGTGCTTTCATCGCCGCGAAAAATTTTCCCGGCCGGTACTCCACGTTTTCGATTCGCGATGCCACCGGGGCCCGGTTCACGTGCACGTTGAAGACGGAAAGAAAGATGCTGATCTTTCTTCCCGGCCGGCACTCGAATTCCTCGTCAACGACCTCGAGGACGCGCCCATCGGCGGGCGAAACCACGGCCGAAGGATTCGACGGCAGCGCGCGTTCCGGATCGCGGAAAAAGAAAAAAACGAAGCCCGCGAGCACCAGCAGGATCACCGCCGGCCACGTCCATCCCATCCAGCCTGCCAGAATTCCCAACACCAGGGGAGGGACTCCAAACTTCAAACCTTCCCGAAACGCCATTCTTCTCCGATTTCGATGCCAGCCTGAACGGCCTGGCCGGGCTCGGCCGCGCTGCCGCGCGGCCTTCGTGCTTGATTGAAACTAGCATAGCGTCTTTCGACCGCCAAGCGGAATACGGCTCAGGGCGCCGGCGCGACTTCACGCGCCATCAGCAGAGCGTCCTCTTCCGGCTGGCGATAATAACGCAACCGCCGGCCTGTGACGGCAAAGCCGCGGCGCTCGTAGAATCGCTGCGCGACCAGATTCGATTCTCTCACTTCCAGAAATACGCGCGCGGCGCCGGTGCGCCGGCCATGTTCAACCGCCGCGTCGACGAGGGCGGTCCCGGCGCCTCGCCGCCGGCTCGCGGGTTCGACGGCCAGATTCAGGATCTCCATCTCGTCGGCGGCGATCCTCGCCACCAGCAGGCCGAGGACGCGCCCATCGCTTTCGGCTACCCAGGCGGGCAGGCCACGATAGCTTTCCATCGGCCAATCGGCCGCTTCCGGCGAGAGACGCGTGATGCGCTCGACGGCTTCGGCATCGGCCGGATCGAGAGGCCGGATGGTCATCCTTTCCACTTTACTTCCGCGTCCGGGCGGCGGACGTAGTTGGCGTCGAGTCCGAGCGCGTCGCCCGATTCCCCGCGCGCGGCACGGCGGTATCCCAACCGCCCAATGGCCCCGGCGAGAAGGGGCGAAACGCATTCGACAGGGACGCCTTGAATCTGCGATCCCTCCAGCGCGTCGGCCACGACCGCGGGCGTAGGCGTGACCACGGCGGCCGGTTCCTTACCGACGAGGCCCGGCAGCGTGGCGAAAAACTCTTCCGGCGTCAAGACGACCTCTTCGCCGCGCAGGCCCAGGCTATTGCCGCGCCGTTCGTAGACGGCGCCGAAAAGCTGGCCGCGACGGGCGTCGACCACGGAAATCAACAACGGGGCCGGCGTCGTCGCCTGCGTCGCCACTGCTTCGAGGACGCTGACAGCCGCGACGGGTTTCCCGTATGCCTCGGCCCAGCCTTTTACCGCCGCCAGGCCCACTCGCAGGCCCGTGAACGATCCCGGGCCGGCGGCAACGGAGAACAGATCGAACTGGCCGAGTCCGAGGCGCAATTCTGCGAGCAAAAATCGCAGGTGGCGGAATAGCCGTGAGGAATAGGTTTCCTCGGTCGATGTGCCGATGAGGCCCAGCAGCCGCTCCTCGCGGAGGACGGCCAGGCTGCCGGATTGTGTGCTCGTGTCAACGGCCAGGGAAAGCATCGCGGAGATTGTAACGTATTCAAGGTTGCCGGGAGTTTTGTGGCCAGATCAAGCCGGTGTTTCAAGGCATACGGGGCATGGATTGGATGCGAAAATGTGGTTCAAAGGAGGGTCACGTTCGGCAAAATGCCTGTGGATTTGGCTCCAGGCTGTGAATAACTCGGGCCATTCTGCGGATTACGAGTGGCGCAGAGGCGGGGATGGATGGCCAAGGGCTTGTACATCAATGGTATACCTCGCCGTAGAGGGAGATCATTGCTTCCGCGGACTTACGACGTATCTTCGCCTGATTTTTGCATACAAATCTTGACGCAATGCAACCCTTGTCCTTAGAATTGTTTACGTAGGCAGGGGCACCCATGATCGACTATAAGATCGGGGACAAGGTCGTTTATCCGAACCACGGCGTTGGCATCATCGAGCAAGTCAGCTTCAGTTACCTCAACGGTCGTTCCGAACGCTGTTACATGTTGCGGATATTCGCAAGTGGTCTTCGTGTGATGGTGCCGGAGACCAATGCGCAGACCGTCGGGTTGCGCCGTGTCATAACTTCGACGGAAGCAAGGAAGATCATCGGCTTCCTCGAGGCCAACCACATTGGGCACAATTGTCACGGCGACTGGAAGCACCGCTTCAAGGAAAACTCGGAGCGGATGCGAACCGGGTCGCTGATCGATGTCGCTGCCGTGCTTAAGAGCCTTCTGGCTCTGAGCCGGACCAAGCCGCTCTCGTTTCGTGAAAAGAAGATGCTGGAACGCGCGAAATTCCTGCTCGTGAGCGAGCTGGCAACCGCCCAGCGGTCCAGCGAAATCAAAGTGGAAACCGACGTGGTTCGGGCCTTGGCGAAAGCCAAATTGCAGTTCCCCGAAATCAGCATTGCCGCAGCAGTCGAATAGCAAGTCCCCGCTTGGCCGCAGAGGTGCCGCCGAGGCAGTCAGCTTTAGGGGTGTGGCAGGCTGTCATAAGCCGGCTGCTGGCGTTCCTTAATTCGCAATCCGGAAAAATCAATTTAGTTTCAAAAAGGGGAAGCCCGAGCCGTTCCGGCTTGGCCACTTGACCGCGAGAGCATCCTTTTGCGCGGATTGGTCGGGCGACCGACTTCAATGGGACGTGAGAGTTCGCGTTCAGGCCAGAGGAAGGACGGCTTCCGCGTTCAGATCGTCACCGGTTAGTTCACCGGAGAGAAGCCGCGGATAGGCGGCAGCGGCAATCATGGCGGCGTTGTCTGTCGAAAGGGCCAGGCTCGGAAAGAAGACTTCAAGGCCGCGCCGTTCGGCTTCAATTCCGAACATCTCACGAAGCTCGCGATTGGCGGCCACGCCTCCGGAAACCAGCACCGAGCGCGCAGCCCACTGCTCGGCGGCCTTGAGCGTTTTCGAAACGAGTTCGGAAACGACGGCTCGTTGAAAGCTCGCCACGAGACCGAGCGTGTGTTGGCCGCAAAGCGGCAAAAGTTCCGCCGCGCGGCGCTTGCCCTGCTCGAGAGCTTCGTGGCGTGCGCGAATTTCCGGTTCGAGTTCGGGATGCGCGCGCAAGTGATAGAGGACGGCAGTCTTGATGCCGCTGAAGCTGAAATCGTAGGCGTTGCCTTTCATTTTCGGCTCGCCAAAACGGATGGCGGCCGCATCGCCATGCTTCGCCAGTTGATCGATCACCGGTCCGCCCGGATAGCCGAGCGCCAGCATCTTGGCTACTTTGTCGTAGGCTTCGCCGGCGGCGTCGTCTCGCGTTTGCCCGCGGCGCGTATAGCGGAACAGCACGGCTTCAATTGCTCCCTCTTCGCCGGCTTCCACCGAATAGAGGACCGTGTGGCCGCCGGAGACGATCAGGCAGATCGCGGGCAATTCCGGCGCGCGGCCGGCGCCGAGCGCTTCGAGGATCACCGCGCGGACGTGGCCTTCGAGATGGTTCACCGCGACCAGCGGTTTCGCCGCCGCCTGCGCCAGCGCCTTGCCATACGTCACGCCAACCAGCAACGCTCCAATCAGGCCCGGGCCGCTGGTCACCGCGATGGCATCGACGTCGTTCAAACCCATGCCGGCGCGCTCGAGCGCCTCGCGCACCACGGGGACGATTCGCCGCAGATGCTCGCGAGAGGCCAGTTCCGGCACTACGCCGCCATACTTG
>JAGWOX010000229.1 GCA_028877145.1 Acidobacteriota bacterium
AGACCGATCCTTACTGGACGGATTACCTGCTCTTCTACGAGTTCTTCCATGGAGACAACGGCGCGGGCCTCGGTGCCAGCCATCAGACTGGGTGGACCGGCATGGTCGCGAAACTGATCGAGATCTTCGGCAATATCGACCAGGCCAGGTTCCTGGAACTCGGAAAGAGGGATGCTTTCGCTAGGGCCGAGTCTGCGGCGAGCTGAATTTCCGCGGGCCGCCCGCGGACATCGAGAAGTGCGGAAGGTCATGTTGCTACGTGCCCTTACTGCCTCCGCTTTGCTCCCTCAACGACGGGGAATTCCGCAATCACATTGTTTGCGGACCTGTCCCACGGAAAGGCTTTGACCCTAACTCACCAAGCATCGCATTGACGAGCGTCGTGTTTTTCTGCAATGCGTTGACGAGCAGCTTCGCCTGCTCCTGCGCCAGCGTCCAGCCCTTGCTTTCGACGGCCTCGGTGATGCCGGGCAATTCTTCATCAGCGTAGGTTTCTTTGGGCGCGTAGAGCATCTGCCGGAACCACGGCCGTCCGGGAATGCCTTCCGGATTGAGCCAGTTGCGATCCACCTGCATGATTTGTTGATTGATTTTTTCCGCCAGAGCCGGGTCCACGTCGCCTGTCTTCAGCCGTTCGGCGAGCTGCGAATCGAACTTCGCCGCCGCTTTCTCGAACGCCGACGCGCTCGCGACCACCGGAGCCATGTCGAGCGACGCTCCCTGCGGCACCTTCAGCTCCTGTGCGAAGTCCCGGATTCGTTTGGCGTAAAAAGCCATGTTGTAAGGCAGCACATCGGCATTCGCCAGGCGTAATGCCATCACACCCCACAGCCGCGTCATCTCGGCGTGATAGTGGAAACCCGGATCGCCAAAATGATCCATCCAGTAAAAATCGTCGTAGGCGGAATGGTAGACGCCATAGGGTCCTTCGGAAGTGAAGTCGACCACCGGAATGCCCAGGTGGTTCAAGAACACCGTGTAATCGGAGCCGCTGCCCAGCCGCGTATTCACCAATTCGCTGTCGGGCAGGGGACCCGCGCCAAGCTTGTTCGCCAACTGGCTCTTGCGGTACGCGCGCCACTCGTCATAGAGGGGCTTGCCCGACGGCGCGCGCAGTCCTCGCGTCGCTTGAATGATGTAGGAAGCGAGCGACGGAACCGCGTTCACCGACAAGTGCGAGCCGGAAACCGCTTCGTCAACGTTGAGGTACGCGACGGCTTTCTTTCTGAGTTCCGCAGCGTACTGCTCGCCCCATTCGGTCGAGCCGGTCAGCGCATATTCCTCGCCGTCCCAACTGCAAAAGACCATCGTGCGCCGCGGCCGAATGCCCTCTTTCTTCAGAAGCCCGAGCTGACGCGTCAATTCCATCATCGCCGCGGTGCCGCTCGAAGGATCCACGGCGCCAAACACCCACGCATCGCGATGGTTGCCCGTGACAACCCACTGGTCGGGCCATTCAGTGCCGCGAATGCGCCCTTCCACCACGTAGTAGGGCTGAATGCTGTTGTTCATGTCCACTTTCAGGTGAACGCGAACGCGGCTCCCGCCCAGGCGATACGTGATGGGAAGACCGCCCTGCCACGATTTCGGAGCCAGCGGGCCGTCCATGTTCTTCAGCAGCGGTTCGGCGTCGCGCCAGGAGAGCGGGATGCCCACGATCTTCGGCAGCGAGATGGCTTGGCTGGGAGAGATGCGACGGGCGCCGGGCAGCGAAGGCCAGCCGGGTGTCAGCGGATCGCCGGGTTGGAAAAAGTCGTACGTGATCGAGCCTCGCTGAATGTGGCTCTCAGGGCCCCACGGCCCGTTCGGATAAACCTTACCCTTCTTGTATCCGTCCTCGGCGGGATCGGAATAAACGAGAATGGCCGCCGCGCCCATGCGTTGCGCGGTGAGCGCCTTGAACCCTCGATAGCTGTATGGATTCGAGTAGCGGACGATTACGATCTTTCCGCGCACGTCGATGCCCTGGCTGCGCAGCAGGGCGTAGTCCTCGGGGTTGCCGTTGTGCGCGTAAACGACCGGAGCCGTCACATCGCCCGATATCGAATAGCCGAAATAGGCGCCGGTGATGGCCGGATTTTTCGTGTCGGGATCGACTGGATACGCATCCTCGCGAAGGCTGGCGCTGAATTTCACCGGGCTGATCATCTCAAGAGATACTTTGCGCGGCAGGGAATTCCAAACGTCGTAACGGTGGATGACTACGTCCTCGAGGCCCTGTTTTTTCCACTCCTCGGCGATATAGCGAGCCAGTTCGTTGTTCGCCGGCGTCCCGGCCGAATGCGGCTCGGCGGTAAAATGGCGCAGATATTGCCGCAGTTGCTCGCGCGAAACGCCCGCCTCCAACTTCGCTTCGACGCCGGCTTCTTTTTGCGCGGCTTTCGGCGAGAAGCCGTCGATCGCGACCGGGGGAGCATCACCCACGGCCAACGTTGAGAAAAGTGCCGCGGCCGCGACGGCGCAGACGGTCGCGATCCAGGGCTTTCTGTTCATGGTTTCCACCCACTGTTTGAAAGGTTTTGTTCCACGCGCCCCAGAGCTGTTTTCAAGCCGACAACCAGGTCGGCGATTTCCTCGCTCGAGAGAATGAACGGCGGCGCCAGCAGGAGATGATCGCCCCTCGTGCCATCGACGCAGCCATGAATCGGGTACGTGAGAACCCCCGCGTCATACGCCGCATCGAAAACGAGGTCGGCGACCTGCGCCGCGGCCTCAAATGGCGTCCGGCTCTCCCGGTCGCGGACGAACTCGATTCCCCAGAGCAGTCCGAGTCCCCGAACATCACCGATGATGGCCGAATCGTTCCGCAAGGCTTCGAGGGCACGGCCCAGTTCGACGCCCGTGGGAGCGACTCGATTGAAGAGATGCTTTTCCTGGATGTAGTCGAGCACGGCGACCCCGGCGGCCGCGGCGACCGGATGAGCACTGTAGGTGAATCCGTGGATGAGCCGCCCGGAGCCGCGAACGAAGGCGTCGGCGACGTCGGTCGAAGCCAGCACGGCTCCGAGCGGCGCGTATCCGCTCGCGACTCCTTTGCCCACCAGCAAAACGTCGGGTTTTACGCCCCAGTGGTCCACGGCGAACGGCTTGCCGGTGCGGCCAATTCCCGTCATGACCTCGTCGGCGATGAGCAGGATGCCGTGACGCCGGCAAATCTCCGCGATGCGCTCGGCATAGCCCGCGGGTGGCGCCACCGCGCCGAGCGTCGCCCCCGACACCGGCTCGAAAATGAACGCTGCAACAGTCTCCGGATCGTTTTCCTCGAGATATTTCTCGAGTTCATCGGCGCAGGCGACATTGCATTGCGGATACTCGAGTCCGAGCGGGCAGCGGTAGCAATAGCAGGGAGCGATATGGCCCCACTCGGCAAGCAACGGAAGAAACGGCTCGCGGCGTCCCGTGTTCCCGGAAACCGAGAGTGCCCCAATCGTGCTGCCGTGATAGCTCTGCCGTCGTGAGACGATTTTCAACCGGCGCGTCTCGCCGCGCTCGACGAAATACTGCCGGCACAGCTTGATCGCCGTTTCCGTGGCTTCCGAGCCGCCGGAGGTCAGGAAGACGCGGCCTCCTCGCTGAAAATTCGATGGCGCGAGCGCGAGCAGGCGCTCGGCCAGTTGCTGGGCGATGCGTGTCTGAAATTCCGAGGAATGAACGAAAGCGAGTTTCGCGGCCTGTTCGGCCATCGCCTGACCGATCTGCGCGACCCCATGCCCGATCGAGACGACCGCCGCGCTGCCCGCGGCATCGAGCACTTTCTTGCCTTCGTCAGTGTAAATCCAGGAGCCTTCCGCGCGCGCCGCAAGCGGATAGCGCCGATGAAGATTCCGTGAAAATAGCGCTCCACTCGCGCTTCGCCACTCGCCGCCATTCATGCTTCAGGCACCTCGATGTGCGCCCGATTGTATCGAAATCGCTGAGGAATCTCGAACGAAGACTCCCTGAAATCCCTCTGAGATAGGCAGGCTAAGCCGACTTCGCGACCAGCCGCCGGAAACGAGCGGTGAAGTGCCGCAGGAATGGAGCTTCGTAGGTAATTTCCAGCCCGCGAATCCGTTCCCGTCGCGAGAAGACTTCCAGGATGATTTCCACCACGTAGTCGATGTGGCTCTGCGTGTAAGTGCGCCGCGGAATCGCCAGCCGCACCAGATCCATCTTGGCGTGCTCGCCCAGCATCAGCGTTCCGATTTCGCACGAGCGGATGCCGCCCTCGAGGTAAAGCTCGACGGCCAGCGCCACACCGGGAAATTGTTCGCGAGGGATGTGCGGCAGGAAAGCGCGCGCGTCGATGTAGATCGCGTGGCCGCCGGGCGGTTGGACGATAGGCACGCCGCCGCGCGCGATGTGCCCGCCGAGGTATGCGGTCGAAGCGATTCGGTAGTTGAGGTAGTCCTCTTCGAGCGCTTCGTTCAGCCCGACGGCGATCGCTTCGAGATCCCGCCCCGCCAGTCCGCCATAGGTCGGAAAGCCCTCGGTGAGAATGAGGAGATTCTCCTCCTGGCGTGCGAGCGAGTCGTCGTTCGTGCAGAGGAAGCCGCCGATGTTCGCGAGGCCGTCCTTCTTGGCCGACATCGTGCACCCATCCGCGTAGGAGAACATTTCCTGCGCGATCTCGCGCGGAGACCGATCGGCGTGGCCTGGCTCGCGCGTCTTGATGAAATACGCGTTTTCGGCAAAACGGCAGGCGTCGAGGTAGAGTGGAATCCGATGCTTGCGGCAAACCGCTTTCACGGCGCGGATATTCTCCATCGAGACAGGCTGGCCGCCGCCGGAATTGTTCGTCACGGTCAGCATTACCAGCGGCACGCGCTCGCGTCCCGTCTTTTCGATCAATTGCTCCAGCCGGGCCACATCCATGTTCCCCTTGAACGGAAGGATGTGCTCCGGTTCGGCCGCTTCGGCAATCGGCAGATCCACCGCTTCGGCGCCCACGAATTCGCAATTGGCGCGCGTCGTATCGAAATGCGTGTTGTTTGGCACCACGTCCCCGCGCTTGCACATCACGGAAAACAGAATGCGTTCGGCGGCTCGGCCCTGATGCGTCGGTATCACGTGACGAAAACCGAAAATCGCCTGTACCGACTCGCGAAACCGCGTGAAACTCGGCGAGCCAGCGTAGGATTCGTCGCCACGCATCACCGCCGCCCACTGCGCCGTGGACATGGCCCCGGTACCCGAATCAGTGAGCAAGTCGATAAGAATAGCGTCGGCGGGGACCGCGAACAGATTGCATCCAGCCGCCTCGATCAGCCGCTCGCGTTCCACGCGTGTCGTGCTCCGAATGGGCTCGACGCTCTTGATTCGGAATGGTTCGATGATGGTTTTGACGGGCATGATCGCGCTCCTGTCGTAATCGTCCCGTTTCAAGCAGAGCACAAGTCTCTCGGAGGCACAAGAACACGCATGACGCCGCGGTAGATCCTGGCTGGCCAATCGTTGGCAGGTGCTCCCGCTCCCTAACCCCGTATAATGCAGGCGTGCGCCTACTCCGCCAGGTGGCAATTGTGCTGGGCATGGTGGCGGGCCTGCTCGCCGTCGGCACGGTCGGATTCCGGCTGATCGAGCACTGGAGTTGGTTCAACTGCCTTTACGCCACGCTGATGACGGTCTCCACCATCGGCGCCGAGCCGGAGAACCAGCTCTCCCAAGCCGGAAAGGTCTTCAACGTCCTCCTGATTTTCCTGGGTCTCGGCGTCGTCGGCTATGCGATCGGGCGGCTCACCCACGGAGTGATACAATCCGAACTCGGCCAGTTTTTCGGCCGCCGCCGCATGGAACGCGAAATTTCAGCTCTCCACGACCATTTCATTATCTGCGGAGCCGGGCGCGTCGGCCGGCGGATTGCCGCCGAAGTGCAGGCGCGCGGGCTGCCGCTTGTGATCGTCGACCGCGAAGCCGGGCGGGCGCAATGGGCGGAGGAACGGAACATGCCCGTCGTGCTTGGTGACGCGACGAACGAAGCCGTGCTGCGGCAGGCGCACATCGAGAAAGCGCACGGCTTGGCGAGCGCCGTCACCACCGACGCGCAAAACGTCTACATCGTCCTCACCGCGCGCAGCCTCGCTCCCGATCTCTTCATCGTCGCCCGCGCCAGTGAGGAAAACGCCGAATCCAAGCTGCTCAAAGCCGGCGCGAACCTCGTGGTTTCGCCATACACCTACGCGGGGCAGCGCATGGCGCGCCTGATGACCCGCCCACACGTGCAGCGCTTCATCG
>JAGWOX010000230.1 GCA_028877145.1 Acidobacteriota bacterium
ATAGAGGATCTCCTCGAGAGCGGGCATCAGGCGATGGATTTCGTCGAGGAAGAGGACCTCGCGCTCGTCGAGGGCGGTGAGGATGGCGGTGAGGTCGCCTTTCTTTTCAAGCAGGGGGCCGGAGCTGAACTTGATCGGCGAGCCAAGTTCGTTGGCCAGGATCTGGGCGAGGGTGGTTTTGCCGAGGCCGGGAGGGCCGAAGAGAAGAACGTGATCGAGGGCTTCGCCGCGGGTGCGCGCGGCTTCGACGGCGATGGACAGGTTTTCCTTGACGCGCGACTGGCCGACGAACTCGGCGAGGTGTCGCGGGCGGACGCTGGCGTCGAGGCGGGCGTCGTCTTCGATGGCGTGGCCGGAAACGATGCGTTTGCGTGTTTCGTCCACCGATCAACCTTTCCTTTCGGCGCGCGGCGCGCCCTTCGCGGCAGCCGAAAGTTCGGCGAGCGCGGCGCGAAACAAAAACTCGAATCCGGCGCCCGGGTGCGCGCGCAGAGAACGAGAGAGCACATCATCGACATCGCGGCGTTCGTAGCCGAGATTCAAGAGCGCCGAGGCGACGTCGGCTCCGGGGCCGGTGACCGACACGGGAGCCGGGCCCTCGGGAACAAGTTCGCCGAGGCGGTCTCGCAATTCCATGATGATGCGCTCCGCCGTTTTTTTGCCGATGCCGGGGATGCCGACGAGTCGTTCGACATCGCCGCGGCGAATGGCCTGGAGCAGCTCCTCGGCAGGCTTGCCGGAGAGAATCTTGAGGGCGAGGCTCGGGCCGACGCCGGTGACGGTGATCAGCATCTCGAAGAGTTGGCGTTCGCGCGCGGTGAGGAAGCCGTAGAGCTGCAACTGGTCCTCGCGGAGATGCGTGTGCACGAGCAGAGTCACGGGGCCGTTCAGGTCGCCCAATTCGGCGAAGGTGGAGAGCGGGACCGTCACCTGGTAACCGACGCCGCCGACGTCCACGATCACCTGATTCGGCTGCTTTTCAATCAGCGTTCCGGAGAGGCGTCCGATCATTCGCGGCGATTATTGGGCATGGGCAGACAACTGTCAACGTGGGGAGAGTGTGCCAAGGGCGTCTTCGTGGGCGGCCGTGCCTTGATGCGTTCGGGATCCTTCCCGACACAGTGCGTCGGGCCTCGCTACGTTCGTCGCGAAGGGCTTCGAGTTTGGCGGATATTCGGATGCCACCCTGAAGGGTGGCGCTACATCGCTGAAATTTAATGGTGGTCGTTGAGGTTGCGGAGGGCTTCGGCGAGAAGGACTTCGAGATCGCGGCGGTTGCGGGCGGTATCGTCTGCGGCGGCGGACTCGGCGGTGCGGGCGTGTCCGGAGTCGGAGGAAGCTTCACGAGAACGATTGCGAGAGGCGAGAAGACGCTCGACATCCCGGTTGGTGAGCAGGACCTGGCGGCCGAGCAGTTCGGTGACGAGGTTGACGCGGGCGATGTGCTCGGTGGTTTCCATGCGGAAGAAGGCGGTGAGGAGATCGGGGCCGAAAGTCACGACGCCATGGTTGGCCAACAGGATGGCGTTGTATCTGTCGATCAGCGGCTCGAGCGTGCTGGCCAGGTCGGGCGTACCGGGTGTGGCGTAGGGAGCGACGGGGATGCATTCAAGGTCGAGAATGCATTCGGCCAGCAGGGCCTTGTCGAGAGTCTTTCCAGCGGCAGCATAGCCGGTAGCAACCGGAGGATGGGCGTGGCAGATGGCACGAACGTCAGGCCGGCGTTCGTAAATCGTCAAATGCATGGCGAGTTCGGAAGAGGGGCCGAGGCGTCCCTCGAGCTGGCGGCCCTGAAGATCGGTGACAACGAGATCGGCGGGATCGAGCATTCCCTTGCTCATCCCGGTGGGCGAAGTGAGAACGCGATCTTCATCGAGACGGAGAGAGAGATTTCCGTCGGTGGCGACGACGAATCCGCGCCGATAGAGCCAAGCGCCGGCGACACACAAGTCGCGTCGATGCTGCAACTCGTCCTTGTACATCCCCGGCGTTATGGCCTGCAGGTCCATTTCACTCCAGTTTCCGCTCCGGCCGCGACTCGCGGCCGGAGCGGCGCCGGACGGGCGTCGAAAGATTTTCGAACCCGTTTTCAGGCATAGATGCCGCGCAGGCGGAGCGCCGAAGCGACGCGCCGGATGGCGAGCATATATGCGGCGGTGCGATTGGTGACGTTATGGGCCTCTCTCAGATGCACGACCTCTTCGAAACTGCGGTCCATCACATCCTGGAGGCGCTGATTGACCTCGCTCTCGCGCCAGAACATTCCCTGGCGGTCCTGGACCCACTCGAAATAGCTGACGGTGACACCACCGGCATTGGCCAGGATATCGGGCAGAACGAAAATGCCTTTTTCCTGGAGGATGGCGTCGGCGTAGGCGGTGGTGGGACCGTTGGCGCCTTCACAGAGGATCTTGCAATCGACGCGGTCAGCATTCTGGCTGGTGATCTGGTTTTCGACGGCGGCCGGAACCAGCACTTCGCAGGGGCGGAAGAGGATCTCCTGCGAGGAGGTGCGCTCACCGCCGGGGAATTCCGGAAGCGGCTTGCGCTGGTGGTGGACCCAATCGACGAGCTTGGGGACATCCAGGCCTTTTTCGTTGTAGAGGCCGCCGTGGACGTCGCTGGCGCCGATGATCTTGTAGCCGGTCTCGTGCATGAGGAGGGCGCCGATCGAGCCGACGTTGCCGAAGCCCTGGACGATGGTACGGCACTCGGAAGGCTTGAGTTTGAGTTTTTCGAGGGCCTTGTTGCAGACCATCATCAGGCCGCGGCCGGTGGCTTCGCGGCGGCCGCGCGAGCCGCCGAGATCGAGCGGTTTGCCGGTAACGACTCCGGTGACGGTGTGGCGCGAGTGCATGGAGAAGGTGTCCATGACCCAGGCCATCACCTGCTCGTCGGTGCCGATGTCGGGCGCGGGGACGTCCCTTTCCGGGCCGAGCCATTCGGAAAGCTCGGCGGTGTAGCGGCGCGTGATGCGTTCGACTTCACTGCGGGAGAGCTTTTCCGGATCGCAAATGATGCCGCCCTTGGCCCCACCGAAGGGGATATCGACGACGGCGCATTTCCACGTCATCCAACTGGCGAGGGCGCGAACCTCGTCGATGGTAACCATTGGCGAATACCGAATGCCGCCCTTGCACGGGCCGCGAACGAGAGAGTGCTGGACGCGATAGCCGGTGAATACCTCCATGTGGCCGTCGTCCATCACGATGGGGATGTAAACGGTGATTTCCTTATTGGGATATTTCAAAAATCGGTAGAGGCCCTCTTCCAGGCCTAACTGTTTGGCGGCCACTTCGAACCTTGCCTCGGCCGATTGGTAGACATTCAACTCTTCATGTTCTGCGACGGTCGTCATCACGACTCCATGAGATTTCGTTCAAGACTTGCAAGTCAATCAGAATTTCAGCCTCAAGAGGCTTCCTTCAGTGCAGAATCGCTTGATTTTGTCCGGCGGATGGCCATTTTACGAGCACCGGCAGGCCATACGCAAGGTGGGACAGGTCCTCCCGTGTGCGCCGCCAGGCGCCGGGTCAACGAGCGATGAAACGGCGAACCAAGAGCCTCGCCAGACGGTTCGAATCGTGGCGGAGCACCTCTCCTTCCTCGATCAGGTCGGCGACGAGGCAACGACAGCCCATCGCTTCTATGCGTTCCACATCCGGCCTGACCGGAATAGCGCCTTGACTCCGATAACGGCGCGCCAGGCGCGGTGATGGCGCGCTTGAGTTCAACACAGCCCAATCGATCAGCCCGGGCCCGAAATGGCCGGCCAGCGCACGGAGGTGATCGGAGGCGGCATAGCCGGAAGTTTCGCCGGGCTGGGTCATCAAGTTCGAAATGTAGACGCGGAGGGCGGCCGAGGCACGGATGGCTTCGGCCACGCCGGAGACGAGCAGGCTGGGGATCACGCTCGTATAGAGAGAGCCGGGGCCGATCAGGATGAGATCGGCACGGCGGATGGCTTCGAGGACCTCGGGCAGCGGCCGGACGCGGCGGGGCCGCAAGCGCAGGGTGCGAATGGGTCTGATGGAGCGGCTGATGCGTGTTTCGCCGCGAACCCAGCGGCCATTCTCGAGCTGGGCTTCGAGGTGTACCGACTCGATGGTGGACGGAAAAATGCGGCCGCGGATCGCGAGCACTTCCGAGGATAGGCGGACCGCTTCGGCGAAATCACCGGTGACACCAGTGAGCGCGGTGAGAAACAAATTACCGAAACTGTGGCCGCCGAGTCCGGGGCCGCGAGGGAAACGATATTGGAAGAGGCGGCCGAGCAAGGCCTCGTCAGCGGAGAGCGCGACGAGGCAATTGCGAATATCACCGGGCGGCAGAACGTGGTAATCGCGGCGCAAGCGGCCGGAGCTGCCACCATCGTCCGTGACCGTAACGACGGCTGCCAGATCGGCCAGAGGGAGGCGAACAAGCTGGCCGCGCCGCCTGCCGACGTAGCCTTTCAGGCCGCGGAGCAAGGCGGCGAGGCCGGTACCACCGCCAAAGGCAACTACACGCGCAGGAACCCGCACGACCGCAGAGGGGCGTTCGCCGAGAGGTTTAGCTGGCCGAGCCTTCCGGATAGAGGAGCTCGGTGAAGCGGGGATCGTCCTGGAGGTAGGCAAAATCCTCGTCGTTTCGCGCCAGATACCGGTTTTCGGGCCGGAGCGCAATCGCCTGTTTTAAATTTTCCATCGCCGATTCGGTTTCGCCGGTAAGGCAATCGAGAGCCGCAAGGGCGTAGACGACATAATCGGCTTTGGGGGAAAGCTTCAAGGCCTTGTCTAGGGCGGCGCGAGCGTCGTCCCAGCGGCCGAGATTCATCATGGCGACGCCGTGATGATAATGATCGTCGGCGGTACGGAGCACCGGCTCGGCGGGCTTTGAAATGCGCTGCTCGCAGATGCGCACATGGATACTCGCGCGATCAGCGAGTTCCTTGCTGGGGCCAGCGGCCACCTTTTCAAGGGCCTGCTTGGCCTTGAGGAACTTTTGCTGCTGGAAAAGTTCGATGGCTTCTTCGTAGAGCTTCAATTGACGCTCTACTTCAGGATTTGAAACCTCCAAGGCCCCTCCCCGCGAGACAGGAGTCTCCGGTAACGTTTTGTTTTTCCGTGGCTTCGACGAGGACGACCGGTGTTTGGAAGCACCGGAGGATCGGCCTCCATGGGCCTTGCCGGCGCGCGCCATCTTCGCAAGATTAGCAAAACGGCGAGGCGGCGTCAACTCCGGCATTTTCTCTTAGCTCATAGAAAATATGGAATTTAACCGATCCTTGGCCCCGGCAGGCCCTTGACCCGTAGCCCCTGGCCTACTAGGCTCATCGGGGTGAAAGCGAAACTCCAATCCCGATGGGCAGTTACGCCGGCCGAAGCTCGCCGGATTCAGCTCTCATTGCGGGACCGGGTGGAGCGGCGCGACCGGTTGGGAGGGTTGCGAAGGGTGGCGGGGGCGGACGTGGCGCTGGACCTGGCACGAGGGAAGGCCATCGCCGGGGTGGTGATCTACCGTTTCCCGGAGCTCCAAGAGATCGAGCGTGTGTGGGCGGAGAAGCCGCTGCGTTTCCCGTACATTCCGGGGCTTTTGAGCTTTCGGGAGATGCCGGCGATCCTTGCTGCGTTCGAAAGCGTGCGCAACGAACCCGACCTTATCTTTTATGACGGGCAGGGATACGCTCATCCTCGGCGTTTCGGCATCGCGTGCCATCTGGGCGTGGTGCTCGATTGCCCGACGATCGGTTGCGCGAAGTCACGGCTCATTGGCTCTCATGATGAGCCAGCGGCCGAGCGTGGCGGCTGGGCGCCACTCGAAGATAACGGAGAAGGGATCGGTGCCGTGCTGCGCACGCGGACCGGGGTGAAGCCGATCTACGTTTCGGTGGGGCATAGGGTGAGTCTGGAGAAGGCCATCGAGTTGGTGCTTGCGGTTTCGGATGGATACCGGATTCCTCGGCCGACGCGGGATGCGGATCATTTCGTGGGGGCAGTTAAACGGGGAGAAACGGGAACGAAGTCTGCTAAATGAAAACGTGGGTCGGGAGACTAGCCACTGAGAATAATCTTCGCGGACAGGGGTTGAGGTGTGGGCCGGAGATGTAGTGAGGGGATCCCTCGCTTCGCTCAGGATGACCGAACTTGTTCAGGATTTCAGGTCTGCGAGACGGCAGATTTCCTGGAATTCGGCTTCGGTGAGTGGGGAGACAGCGATGGGACGGAA
>JAGWOX010000231.1 GCA_028877145.1 Acidobacteriota bacterium
AAGCCGCTATAACCAAGTCATGAAGCTCACTCTCATTGGGTACGGGCATCGCGAAACCCCTCCGTTCAAATCGCGAGATCAGATCAATCTCGCCGGCGCTCCGAGTTCCGGTGGAACTGGAACTTCCGGCCAGCCATTTCGGACTCCACCACCTATATCACCGCTGCACCAAACGTAAAACTTAAAGTTAATCTCTTTTGTGGTATCTTCCATCTCCGGAGACGGCGAAACGCATAGGCCCGATACGGGATCGAACCCGCGGGAGCTTGCGAGGAATTCTTCGGGCATCATCCTCCTCCCTGCATCTCAGCCTTTGCCAACGCCGCCGCCGCAACCACGGGATCGTCGCCGAAGCCTTCAAGCCAGCACACTCCCGTCTCCTTCCGAAACCAGGTAATCTGCCGTTTCGCGTAGCGCCGCGTCGCCTGGCGTATTCGTTCGAGCGCTTCTTCTTTCCCGATCTTCCCCTCGATAAACTCGCGCCATCCCGCGTAGCCGATGAACTGGAACGGCTTTGCGCCCGCCGGCACGCCCGAGTCGATCAACTGCCGCACTTCCTCAAGCCACCCCGCCTCGACCATCGCTTCCGTGCGCCGGTGAATGCGCTCGTAGAGCGCGGCTCGCGGAGGCATCAGGCCGATCTTGATCGCGCGGTATCCTTCGAGCGGCTCTTGCCCCTCGCGATGGAACTCTGAAATCGGCCGGCCGGAGAGCAGGCGCACCTCGATCGCGCGAATCATCTTCGGTTCATCGCGCGCTCCGATTCGTCGCGCCGCTTCCGGGTCGAGCCGTTCCAGAATTCGCCGCAGATACGAAGGCCCGCGCAGTTCCGCGCGCCGCCGCAGCCGTTCGCGCAGTTCCTCCGAACGCGAAGGCGCCGGGCAGAGCCCCTGGAGCAGCGCCCGCAAGTAAAGCCCCGTCCCGACCGTCAGAATCGGCAATTTCCTCCGCCGCGCCAGATCGCTGAGAACATCGAGCGCTCGCAGACGATATTCCCCGGCGTGGAACACCTCGTCCGGATTGACCATATCCATCAGATGATGTGGAACACCGCGCCGCTCGCTCTCGGTGGGTTTCGCGGTCCCGATATCGAATCCGCGATAGACCTGCGTGGAATCGCAAGCCAGAATTTCGGCGTTCAGCCGTTCCGCCAGCCACACCCCGAGCGCCGATTTGCCCGAAGCAGTCGGGCCGACGATGGCCACCAGCCGAGGCGATTCCTTCATCGCAGCACGGCCCAGTAGCGCAGCAGCAAATAGAGAACCGCCGCCAGGGTCAACAGCAACGCCCCGGCCACTTGTGCGCGGATGGGCTTCACTGGGAATTCAGAGGGATATTGTACAGAAAGATGAATCGCAACTCGATGTACGGCCGCGTGTAGGCCGTCGGCAGCGGATCGAATGGATTCGACGCGGTGATCGATGCCGCCGCCGCGCGATCGAGCGGCTGTTTCCCCGAAGTCATCTCGAGAATCGGCTCGCCCGTCGGCAGGCCGCCGTCTCGCATGATCCGGAAACGCAGCATCACCCGGCCACGATCACCGAGCCTTGCCGATTCCGGCATCACCGCAATCCAGTTCCGCCTCACGATCGCCAGCAGCCGCGCGATGTAGCTCGTGAAGTCCACGCCGTCGGTTGGCGTCAGGATCTGAATGCTGCCGGAAAGATAGCCCGGCCCCGGCCCGCCTTCCTGGCCCGGACCGCCGGGCATCGTGGGCGGAGGCGGAATCCTGTCGCTGAATCCCATGCTGGGCTCATGACCCTGCTGGGCCGCGGCGCGCAACGATTGCTCGATCGCGCGGCCGGGAGACATGTCCGGGGCCGCAATGATCGGATGGTTCCTGTTGGGCGTTACAGGTTCCAGGCGCGGCCCGGGTTTTGGCGGAGGCGGCTCGGGCTTCGGTTGCGGTGCCGCATCGGCCATCTGCTTGGGCGGAGGCTGCGGCGGCGTCACTTGCGGTGCCAGCCGCGGCGAGGGGCCTTGCTGGCGCGATACTTCGGGCTTGGGCGGCGCGATCTTGTTCAACTCGCCCACGTCAATTTTCATCTTGTCGCTGGGCTTCTGGCGCACTTCCGGCTGCCGCGGGGGAATCTTCGTCAGGTCCTTCGGCAAGTAAACGTAGCCCAGGTTCTGCTGGTTCATCGCCTCTTCGGCAGGATTCACCTTGTATCGCCCGACGAGGCCGGGCACCGTCAAAAACAGTACGATCAGCAAAATGTGGAAAGCGACCGAAAATACCGGGGCGAGATAATCCCAGTTGAGCCGGCGTGCCTTTTCCGGCAAAAAGCGCGCCTCGCCGCCCACCAGCAGGTCGCTTTCAACCAGATCCTGCAGCACTTCCGCCGAAAATGGCTCCGCCTCTACCGTCGACTCGAGGTGCGCTTCCTGCGGCACGACGATACGCCCGTCCAGTTCCGTCAAAGTAGGCGTCGATGCCGCCAGTTCCGGCGGGAAGGGAACCAGCGGCATGTCGCGGGCGATGAGCACGCGATTGTCGAGCACCGCCAGGGGAACGTGGGAGGGAATATTCGACTTCAGGTCCGCGAACGGAACGACCGGCATCTCCTGCGGAATCATCGTCCGGGAGCCCAGCCACGTTTTCAGCCGCTTCGGCGGGCGCGCCGGCGGACCGGTGGGAGCGGGGCAATTTTCCGGAACGAGAGTGCGAGGAACCCTCACAGGGCCGCCTGAGGAGTTTCTGAATGCAAGCGAACGGTCCGCGCATGTTCGCGAATCGAGGCCATTACGCGGTCGGCAAGTTCCAGCGCGTTGCGCCCGGCCACGCCGTCAACCGTCGGCGTTCTGCGCGTCCGCACCGATTCCAGAAACGCGCGCAATTCACCTCGCAGCGGCTCCTCCGCTTCCACGGGCAGCTTGTCGAACTCGAATCTCGGCTCGGGTCCCGGCTGCGAAACGCGTATCCGCAGCGCGTCTCGCCGCGCGTAATCGATCGAGACGTATTCGTGGCGCTGGAAAAAGCGCAGCTTGCGCACCCGCTCGGTGGAAATGCGGCTGGCGGTAACATTCGCCACCGCCCCCGTCTCGAATTCCAGCCGCGCGTGCGCGATATCCACTTTGTCGGTCACCACCGGAATCCCGACGGCCTTCACTTCCGTCACCGGCCCGGCCAGCGCCAGCAGGATCTCCAGATCGTGAATCATCACGTCGTACACGACGTCCACGTCCAGGCTGCGCGCCGTAAACACGCCCAACCGATGCACTTCGAAGAACAGCGGCCGTTCAACGATCCCCGCCGCGGCCACCACCGCCGGGTTAAACCGCTCGACGTGCCCGATTTGTAGGATGCGCCCGCCCAGCGCGGCGGCGCTAACCAGGTCGTCCGCCTCGGCCAGCGTCCTCGCCATTGGCTTTTCCACCAGCACGTCCAGCCCCCGCTCGAGCAGCGCAACGCCCACACGCGCATGCTCCACCGTCGGCACGGCAACGGTCGCCGCCTGCGCCCGCTCCGCCACGGCATCGAGGCTCTCCAGCGCCGCAGTGCCGAATTCCTTCGCCACCGCCTCGGCCTTGCCGCGGTCGGTGTCATAAACACCAACCAACTCAGCATTTTCCAGTCCTGCGTAGACGCGGACGTGATTCCGGCCAAAATCGCCCACGCCGACAACGGCCACACGCGTCCGCTCGCTCACTGGCCGTCACCCCCTTCGGGCTCACAAGGGGCGGCTTCAATCGCAATGCCCACGGCATTCGCCATCTCGATCACGCGTGGCCGGTCAAAAATCAGCGTGCGCCCCGCGTCGATCCCGAGCGCGGAAGCTTTCGCTCGCTTCATCACCTCTATCGTTCGCGGTCCCACCACGGGGACGTCGAAACGCATATCCTGCTTGGGCTTGCTGACTTTCACCACTACTAACGGTGTTCCGCCGGCCAGCCGCGCCGCCCGCTCGATCGTCTCGTCCGTGCCTTCCATCGCCTCGATCGCCACGCAAGCCCGCTCCGCAACTACCACCGTCTGGCCCAAATCGAGTCCGGCAATCTGCCGTGCAATCTCCCGCCCATAGGCTATATCGGCGGCCTCATGCTTATCCGGCGCGCGTGCTGTAAGGATTCCCGGGGCGGGGAGCAAAGGTTCCAGGAAGAGAGTGGAATCGACCAGCTCAATACCTTCAAACTTTAACACGTTGGCGACCGCGCCGATCAGTGCGTCTGTGTTCCGTGTGGCCAGCCGTTCGAGCAGGGGCGCCATGCGCCCATCGGCCGGAATATCGCTGAAGATCTTTTGGTGTTTCACCTGGCCCGCCATCACGGCCTGCTTAACCCCTTCCTGGTGAAGCAGTTCGATGGCGCGCCCCAGCTCGCCAAGGCTGACCCAGTGGACGCGTTTCGCCGCGCGATCCAGTTCCGGAGTGGCCTCCTCGCGAATCGCGATGACGGCCATATCGACGCCCCGTCGCCGCGCCCCCTCCAGCACCAGCAGCGGAAAATCCCCGTTGCCCGCGATCAGCCCCCAGCCCTCTGTTTTGAAGCTTTCGCCCATGAAGCCCGATGTCAGCTCTATCCCCGCCGTCGACTACTTTGTTATACCGCGCTCGGCCGTTTCGATAAACCTCAACAATTCTTCGACGTCCGGCGAACTCGCCAGAGTTTCCTTCATTTTCGTCACGGCCTGCGTCGTATTCAGTTTCGACCGCAGCAGCAGCCGGTACGCCTGCTCGATCGCCTGGATCCGCTCCCGGCTGAACCCGTTTCGTTCCAGCCCGATCGCGTTCACGCCGTAGCACCGCGTCTCGCGCGGGGCCACCACCTTGGCGAACGGTGGCACGTCCTGCGTGATCACCGTGTGCGCCGCGATGTAGGCGAAACGGCCGATCCGGCAAAACTGGTGCACCGGGCAGAACGCCCCCAGCGTCGCGTGGTCCTCGATCGTCACGTGGCCGCCGAGCGTCGCCGAATTCACCAGAATCACCCGGTCCCCAACCACGCAATCGTGCGCCACATGGCTGTACGCCATCAGCAGGTTGTGGCTGCCCACCCGCGTCACGCCCGTGCCTTCCGGCGTGCCCCGATGTACCGTGCAGAATTCGCGAAATTCGTTCGCGTCGCCCGCTTCGAGCCGCGTCGGTTCGTCGTGATATTTCAAATCTTGCGGAGCGCCGCCCACCGCGCAGCCCGGAAAGAACACGTTGGCGCGGCCAAATCGCGAGGGCCCTGTAATGATGGCATGGGGATGAACGATCGAATCATCGCCCAGTTCCACGTCGTCGCCGATAACCGCGAATGCGCCAACTCGAACGTTCCGCCCCAGCTGCGCGCGCGACGATACCGCCGCCCGCGGATCGATTTCGGTCATGGGTCGCGATCCATCATTTTGCACATCAGCGTCGCCTCGGCCGCCAGTTGCCCGTCGACGCTCGCTTTCCCTTCCAGCTTGCAGAAATTCGACCGCCAGCTCAGCACGTTCACTTCGACGCGCAGCTGATCGCCGGGAATCACCGGCCGCCGGAACCGCGCGTCGTCGATGGCCACGAAATACAGCAGCTTGCGGTCGCGATCGGGCACTTCCTGCAAGAGCAGCACGCCGCCCGCCTGCGCCATCGACTCGATGATCAGCACGCCCGGCATCACCGGCTTGCCCGGAAAATGCCCGGCGAAAAAGTTCTCGTTGATCGTCACGTTCTTGATCCCGACGATCCGCTTCAATCGCTCCATCTCCACCACGGCGTCGAGCATCAGGAACGGGTACCGGTGGGGCAGTATCTTTTGAATGCCGTTGATGTCCAGAGTCATCAAGTCCGCCTCGATGCGTCGCTTGCCCTAGGCTTCGGTCTTAAGCCTGGGAATTCTTTCACTACCAGGCACTCTCTTGGTATGTCAGCAGGCGCGGCAATACGCCCAGAGCGTCGAATGATTATACGTAAAAAATAGAACCCCTAGAAACGCCGTTTCAGTGGCGCGGGCACCCCTGCCCGCGCGCTTGTGTGCGTGCACCACCACAATCTCAATTCGCGCCCGCAAACCCCGAGTCGAGGCCATAACCGAATTTTTGCGTAGCGCACCCCCATGTCCTATGCTACCGGCTTCGACAAACCATTAAGGACAACAACACAATGAGCCAACCTCCCCAGCCGCCCTCCATCGACCGCGCCACTGCCCGCCGCATCGCCACGGAAGTCGCGCGCCGCCGCCGTTCCTTGCTGGATCGCCTCGAGCGCTTCGTCCGCCTGGA
>JAGWOX010000232.1 GCA_028877145.1 Acidobacteriota bacterium
GGCCGTAATGGAAATAGCCGGCGACGTAGTCGGGGTGGGATTCGAGCAGTTGGCGAAAATGCCCGGCCGCGGTTTCGTTGTCACCTTCGCGGACGCATTCCATGGCGAGGCCGTACCGGCCGAAGGCGTCATTCGGATGAGCGGCGACGAAGGCTTCGAGTTTCTGGCGGCGCGGGCTGGTATTGGCGCTCATCGAATGACGTATTATATCGAGGATTGCACCGCCTCGAAGCTCGTGAGGCGGGAAATTCTTCGAGACGAGGCCGATCATGCCCAAAGGAAAGCGCTCTCTATCCAAGAAGCTTGCGGGAAAGCCGCCGAGCGTCTCGAGATCCGAGATGATCGAGGTAGTGTTGCCCAACGACGCGAACCTGCTGGGCAATATCCTGGGCGGGCGCGTGATGCATCTGATCGATATCACCGGCGCGATCGCGGCGCACAGGCACTCCAACAGCCACGTGGTGACGGCGTCTGTCGATTACATCGATTTCCGGAACCCGATCAAGGTGGGCGATCTGGTCATGCTGCGGTCGGAGGTGAACCGGGCGTTTCACACTTCGATTGAAGTCGGTGTCGACGTGTTCTCCGAGAACGTGCTCACGGGCAAACGGACGCATACGAGCAGCGCTTACGTCACCTACGTCGCGATCGACCAGAACGACAAGCCTCATCCCGTGCCCCCGGTGATTCCCCATACCCCGGCCGAGAAGAGGCGGTATCGCGAGGCAGGGATTCGGCGGCGCATTCGCCTGGCGCATCGCTATGGCCGCGGGCTCGCTGAAGAGGCGAAGCGGTTGGAACGCCGGCGGAAGTAAGCAGAGCTAAGCCGAGCGTCTCTTGGATGGATTGCGTTCAGGCGGCGGCTTCAGTTCGCAGCACCGGCTTGGATTCAGGATGGGAGCTTGAACGGGGACGGAGTATTGTTTAGGGCAGCCAAACGGCGGCGTGCCTGGACGGCCCATTCGCTTCGGGAATCGAATTCGATATAGCGCGCCCAGTAGTGGCGCGCTTCGGTTGCCCGGCCGAGCTTTTCGCAGATCACCGCCAGGTTGTAGCAGGCGTCGGCGTAATCGGGAGAAATGCGCAGGGCTTCGAGCAGGTGCTCGCAGGCTTCTTCCCATTGGTTCCGTTCGTCGAGGACGGCAGCGAGGTTGAAGCGCGCCAGCGCGTGCTCCGGATCGATTTCCACCGCCAGACGAAACTCCACTTCCGCTTCCTCGAAATTTCCTTCTTCGTAGAGCAAAGTGCCCAGATTCAGGCGTGCCTCGACCCACGCCGGCCGCAGCTCGAGCGCGCGTTGATAGGCCTCACGGGCCTCAGCGCGGCGGCGCGGAATCACTTCTAATTCGAGCGCCCGGGCCAGCCATTCGTCGGCCGGAGGCGCGGGAAGCGGACGAACCTTTTCGGCAAGTTCGCGCGTCTCGAAGCTCAGCAGGAGCTGGCCCGAGAGCGGCTCGAGCCGGTGGCCGTTGTGCTGGACGATGATCGAACGGCCATCGGAAAGTATGCGCAATTCTGCCAGCGGCGCCTCGATGCCTTCGAGCTGCCGCAGGAGCGCTTCGACGGCGCGGCGCAGGCGGCGTGCGGGCACGTGCTGATCGGCCAGCTGCTTGATGGTGCGAAGGCTGATCAGGTCGCCGAACCGGTAGACTTTGCGGCGGCCGGCCATGCGAGGTCGCACGAGGCCCAGCCTCTTCCAGTAGGCCAGCCGGCCTTCGGCCACGCCGATGATCCGAACGACTTCCTGCTCGCTGAACTCGTCGAGAGTCGCCATTTACGTGCCGGTTTTCTTGCGTTTCCTTCCCGCCTCGGCCGCCACGACGCGTTCCGGCGGTTTTTTCGGCGCGGCCTGCCGCTCAGCGAGGCTCTTCTTCAGGGCTTCCATCAGATCGATCACCGGAGCAAGTTGTGGCGCGGGAGCCTCGGCAACCACGTGGCCTTTGCGCTTCGCTTCGATCAACTGGGCAACGCGCTGCTGATACTCGTCGCTGTATTTCTTCGGGGTGAATTCCCCCGCGAGGCTTCCGATGAGTTGCTGCGCCAATTTCACTTCCTGCGGCTTCAACTCGATAGAATCCGTCTTGCCGTATTCGGCCAACTCGCGTACCTCACCGGCGTAATACATCGTGTGCAGCGTGATGCCATTCGCCCGGGGCCGCAGGACCGTCGTGTATTCGCGTTGATGCATGTAGAGCTTGGCGATGGCCGAATAGCCTTCCTCCTCCATGGTTTTCGTGAGCAACAGGTAGGCCTTACGCCCGGCATCCTCGGGTACCAGATAGTACGACGCGTCAAAGTATAGGGGATCGACGTCGGCCGTCTTGACGAATTCCTGGATTTCCATCACGCGGGCCGAGGGCGGCGCGATTTTTTCGAGTTCTTCCTCGGTAAGGAGGACGTATTGGTCCTTTTCGTATTCGTAGCCCTTGACGACTTCCGAACGCTCGACCTGGCGCTTGCACTGTGGGCAGTAGAGCGGCATGCGCAAGCGCGAATGGCATTTTTCGTGGAGCTGGTGAAAGCTGATGCGCTCGCTGCGCGCGGCAGCAAAAAGGCGAACGGGAATCGTGATCAACCCGAACGTCAGATGGCCCTTCCAGACGGCGTTGGCCACAGACGCCTCCCAGGGAAGCGCGAACGATGCAACCAGAGTAGAGAAAGCCGGGCCGCGATGCAAGATGCGGGTTTAGTGGGGGACAAACGGAAGCTCTTCGTAGGGGCGACCCGGCGGGTCGCCCTTTGGTCCTAGGCCCCTCGGTGTTTGTCTCCCGGCGGTTCGGCCCTAAAATCAAGACGTGGGCCGGCTTGCGGAATATCGGCGCAAACGGCGGTTTCCGGCTACGCCTGAACCTGCCGGTGAGGAAACGCCGAAGCCTGGGCGGCGATTCGTGGTGCAGAAGCACCGTGCCCGGCAACTGCATTACGATTTCCGGCTTGAGATCGACGGCGTGTTGAAATCCTGGGCGGTGCCGAAGGGGCCATCGCTCAACCCCTCCGACAAGCGCCTGGGCATCGAAACCGAAGATCATCCGATTGAATATGGCGATTTCGAAGGCGTAATCCCCGAGGGCAACTACGGGGCGGGCACTGTAATGGTGTGGGATCGGGGGAGCTTCGAAGTCGAAGGAGAAAAGTCCGCCTCGGAGCAGTATGCCCGCGGGGAACTGAAATTCCAGTTGCACGGGCAGAAGCTGCGGGGGAGCTTTGCGCTGGTGCGCATGCGGCGCGCGGATCAGAAGAATGCCTGGTTGCTGATCAAGCACCGCGACGCTGCGGCCGATGCGGAATGGGATGTCGACCGGCATGACGGCTCCGCTTTGACCGGGCGCTCGATAGACGAGATTGCTCGCGGCGCGGTGGCCGAGCGCGATACGAGACCTTTGACGGCGGCAGAGGTCGAAGGCGCGCGGCGGGGAGCTATGCCGGAGCGGATCGAGCCGATGCTGGCCACGTTGGTTGACGAGCCGTTTTCCGATCCGTCGTGGCTCTTCGAGATCAAGTGGGACGGGGAGCGGGCGCTGGCCTGGGTGAAGGATGGCAAGGTCGAATTGCGCTCGCGCACGGGCCGGTCGATCACTTCGCAGTATCCGGAATTGCAGGCGCTTGGGGAATCGCTGCGAGCGCGACGCGCGGTTGCGGATGGGGAGATTGTCGTGCTGGACGAGGAGGGGCGGGCGGATTTCTCGCGGTTGCAGCGGCGCATGAACGTCGAGAAACCTTCGCCTGCGCTGGTGCGGGAATGTCCTGTTGTCTACTACCTGTTCGATTTGCTCTGGTGCGATGGGTACGATTTGCGGCAGGCGACGCTCGCGGCGCGGAAAAAGTTGTTGCGCGAGATTTTCGACGTGGGCGGAACGATACGCTATTCGGATCACCAGGAGCAGATGGGGAAGGAACTGTTTGCACTGGCCCGGCAGAAGGGGCTCGAAGGGATCGTGGGGAAGCGGGAGGACAGCCCCTATGTCGCTGGTCGCAGCGCACATTGGATCAAGGTGAAATCGACCGAGGAGATTGACGCCGTTGTCGGCGGATGGACGGAGCCGCGGGCAGGGCGGCAGTATTTTGGTTCGCTGTTGCTTGGACTGTATGAAGGCAAAGCGCTGCGATTCGTCGGGCACGTGGGTACGGGATTCACCAGTGATGTGCTCAAGCGGATTCATGATGCACTGGGGCGGATCGCTGTGAGCCGCCCGCCGTTTGCCGAAGTTCCCGAAACGAACGAGCCGGCGCACTGGGCGAAACCGCGGCTGATTGCGCGCGTCCGCTACGGCGGATGGACCTCCGTTGGGCGTCTGCGCGAACCGGTTTTTCTCGGGCTAAGGGCGGATATCGAGCCATCGGATTGCCGGTTCGAGCGGCCAGCCCGCGTGAAATCGAAGAGGGATGTAGCGCCACCCTTCAGGGTGGCATCCGATCAATTGCCCCACGTAAAGACCGAACCACCGCCCGCAATAGCGGGGCATCTGGAGCACGGCCTGGAAGCGCTCGACCGGGAACTGCTTCACGGCAATCGCGAAACCGTGACCTTCGATCTCGATGGCAAGCGCCTGCGCCTGACGAATCTTTCGAAGCCCCTCTTTCCGGCTGGATACACGAAACGCGATCTGCTCTCTTATTACTATCGCGTGGCTGATCGCCTGCTGCCGTTTTTGCGCGAGCGGCCGTTGGTCCTGCGGCGCTATCCTGATGGAGTCACGGGGAAATCGTTTTTCCAAAAGGAGGCGGGCGAGGCGGCGCCGGAATGGATGGAGACCGTGCGGATCGCTTCCAAGAGCCGCGGGCGCGAAGTGGAGTATTTCACCGCGAACGAAGTTGCTTCGCTGCTTTACCTCATCAATCTGGGAGCGATCGATCAGAACCCATTCGCTTGCCGGCGCGACGATCTCGATCATCCCGATTACCTGATTTTCGATCTCGATCCAACCGAGAAGGCGGAATTCGCGTCGGTAATCGAGGCGGGGAAACTTGTGGTGGAAAAGCTTCAAGAAATTGGGCTGGTTCCCTTTGTGAAAACATCGGGCGCGAGGGGGATTCACATTTTCGTGCCGCTCGAACGCGTCTATACGCACGAGCAAGTGCTGACTTTTGCGGAAATCGTCGCGCGAATGGTTGTGGCCGATGCGCCCGCCCTTGTCACGTTCGAGCACAGCGTCGCGCGGCGGCCGGCGGGGCGCGTCTACGTCGATATCTTCCGCAATGGGCGCGGGCAGGTGGTCGCTGCTCCGTACACGGTAAGGCCCGTGGCTGCTGCTTCGGTATCCATGCCGATTGCGGTGCGCGAGCTTGCCCGGACGCTGAAGCCGGAGCGGTACACGATCAAGAATGCGCTCGCGCATCTTGAAAAGCGCGCCGATCCCTGGCGGGATTTCTGGGAGCAAAGGCAGCGGCTAGAAGATGCAAGCGAGCGGCTCGAGGCATTGGCACACGAGCGGAACCAGATTCGGAAATCTTAATTTCAAGCGGGAGGGTTGCCATGGCGATGACCTATTCCTATGTCGCGATTCCCGATGCGGAGGTGCCGCGTGCGGCGCGGCCGCTTTTCCAGCACATGCTCGATACGTATGCCAGCGAGACGAACAAGGTGATTTCTCTCTGGCGCGAATTCCAGCCCGAAGATATGAGCTTTCGGTCGCATGAGCGCTCGATGAGCGTCGAGGATGTAATCAAGCATGAGCTGCTTTCCCAGCGCCGCTTTTTCGGCGAATTTCTGGGCGCGCCGGAACCGGCGGCCGAAAATGTGCTTCCGGTGTCGCATACACCGCAGAGCTATTCCGATCGGCTGCGCGAACTGGCGTTGCCCCGGCTGGCCTATCTGGCGGAGCGCGATGAAAAGTGGTGGCTCGAGCGGGCACAGTTTTTCGACGTGTCTCGAGAGCGGATCTGGATTTTCTGGCGCCGCCTGCTGCACACAGCCCACCATCGCGCCGAGCTCGTCGTGTATTTGCGCCTGGCAGGCCGGCGAGTCCCGCCGGTTTACGGCCCGACGGCGGATTTCTCGTGGCAGGGCGCCGATCCAACGACAAGCGCGGAAGCTGCCGGCAGGAAATAAGCGCGACGAAAAATCCGCGCGATGTGGCTCTGGCTATCAAACGCGGTTGATTGTGGTAGCCGCGGTCGCGCTTTTCCGACCGTGGGTCTTTCCTGATCCCCC
>JAGWOX010000233.1 GCA_028877145.1 Acidobacteriota bacterium
TGGGGTCGAGCGTGCCCAGATGGCCGATGCGGCGGAAACCGACCACATGGCGCACGGCTTCGACAACGTCGTGCGAGGTGCGCCCGGCGGGCTTGTTCACCACGAGGGCGCCTTCGATCGCGGATGCTGGCTTCGGTCTCGACATTTTCGGATCGTTCGGCAGGCTGTTCGCGCCATGGCGCGCCGCCGCGCGTTTCCTTCCCTGCACCTCAGCTCACTCGCATCTCCTGCAGGAACTTGTTCGTCACGAGGACCTGTGGCGGCGGGTTTCGGTCCGCCATTTTCCCGGCCATCTGCAAAAAGATGCCGCCCTGAAGGGCGGCGCTACAAAACCCTGGGGCATGCGCGGCGCAAGCCGCGCCCTCAAAACTTGTTCCACCGCCCTCCCTCGACTTGCGCAGGCGCGTCAGGAATCGGTGACCTTCTTCTCGCGGCGCAGAAGATCCTCGATGTGCGCTCCGTATTCGGCCGAATGATCGAGCACGAATTCCGGGTGAGGGCTGCGGCGCAACTGCAGGCGCTCGGTCAACTGGCGGCGAATGTAACCGGCGGCGGCCTCGAGCGCCTCGAGCGCGGCGGCCTGCTCGGCCTCGGTGCCGCGCACGTCAACGAACACTTTCACCTGTCGCTGGTCGGGCGACAGGCGCGCCTCGGTGACGAGGATGGAAAGATCCAGGCGCGGGTCTTTCAGTTCCCCCGCCAGCATGACTTCGATTTCCTGGCGGATCTCCTCGACCACTCTCTCACGGTGATGTCCCGGCATCGCTAACTCCGCGAGCGCTTTGCTAAAAAAATTCGGTGTCGTAGCCGACCAGGCCGCGGCCGAGCACGCGCTCGGATTCCTCGAGCACCGCCCGCAGCGCTCCTTCCAGATAGGCCGCGTCGGCCGAAATCGCCACAACGCCGACAACCGCATGCTGCCAGGTGTCCTGACCGTCCAGTTCGGCGACGGAAACGTTGAACCGGTGGCGCAGGCGGTCCTTCAGACTGCGCAACACTTGGCGTTTGTCCTTGAGCGAGCGCGATTCGGGGAGATGTATCTCCAGGGTCAGGCAGCCGATCGGCATCGGGACCTCGCGCCGGTCAGGCGGGGACCTGGACGACCGCGATTTTCTCGACGGTGAAGCATTCGAGCACGTCGCCGACCTTCACGTCGTTGAAGTTCGAAACGCCCAGCCCGCACTCGAAACCCGTGCGGACTTCGTTGACGTCTTCCTTGAAGCGACGGAGCGAATGCACCTTGCCAGTGTAAACGACCGCGCCGTCGCGCACCACGCGCACTTCCGCGTCGCGCTTCAGAATGCCGTCCTGCACGCGGCAGCCCGCGATCATGCCGACGCCCTTGATGCGGAACGTATCCCGCACCTCGGCGCGGCCGAGAACCGTTTCCTTGAAGACGGGCTCGAGCAGGCCGGTCATCAGCTTCTTCATCTCGTCGACCAGATCGTAGATCACCGTGTAGGCGCGAATCTCGACGCCTTCGTGCTGCGCCAGATCCACCGCCTTGCGGTCGGGCCGGATGTTGAAGGCCACGATGACCGCTTTCGAGGCCGAGGCCAGCAGCACGTCCGTCTCGGTGACCGCGCCGACCGACGAGTGGATGATGTCGAGTTTCACCTTCTCCGTCGAAAGCTTCGGCAGCAGGTCGCTCAGCACTTCGACCGATCCCTGCACGTCCGCCTTGACGACGATCGGCAATTCCTTCACCTCGCCCGCCTTCAACTGCTCCTGCAGTTGATCGAGCGTGAGCCGGGCGCCGGCGGTCTTCGCGAGCGTGGCTTCGCGCAATTTCGACTGGCGGTATTCGGCGATATGACGGGCCTTGGCCTCGTCGGTGACCAGCAGGCGGTCGCCCGCTTCGGGCACGCCCTGCAGGCCGAGCACCTCGACCGGCGTCGAAGGACCGCCGGATTTCAGCGGCTGGCCGCGGTCGTCGAACATCGCGCGGACCTTGCCGTAGACGTAGCCGCAGATGAACGAATCTCCCACGTGAAGCGTGCCGTTCTGCACCAGAAGCGTGGCCACCGGGCCGCGTCCCTTGTCGATGCGCGATTCGAGCACGATGCCGGACGCCGGAGCGTCGGAATTCGCCTTCAGTTCCCGCAGTTCGCCGACCAGCGCGATCATCTCCACCAATTTGTCGATATTCTTTCCGGTCTTGGCCGAGACTTCGACGAAAACGGTGTCGCCGCCCCATTCCTCCGGCATCAGGCCCAGATCGGACAACTGGCGCTTGACGCGCTCGGGCTGTGCGTCGGGCTTGTCGATTTTGTTGACCGCGACGACGATCGGGACACCGGCGGCGCGGGCATGGTCGATGGCTTCGCGCGTCTGCGGCATCACGCCGTCGTCGGCGGCGACCACCAGCACGACGATGTCGGTGACCTTTGCTCCGCGCGCCCGCATCCGCGTGAAAGCTTCGTGGCCCGGCGTGTCGATGAACACCACCCGCTTGCCCTCCATCTGCACCTGGTAGGCGCCGATGTGCTGGGTGATGCCGCCGGCTTCGCCCTCGGCCACGTTGCTCTGGCGGATTTTGTCGAGCAGGCTGGTTTTGCCGTGATCGACGTGGCCCATCACGGTGACCACCGGAGAGCGTGGGTCCAGTTTCTCGGGACCGATCTCCTGCACCACTTCTTCCGCCAGTTGCTCCTCGAACGCAACCGCTTTCACCGTCGCGTTGAATTGGTCGGCAAGTTTTGTGGCCGTGGGAACGTCGAGCACCTGGTTGATCGTGGCGAAGACGCCGCTTTCGACCAGTTCCTTCAGTAAATCCTTGGCGCGCAGGTCGAGCTTCTGCGCCAGCTCGCGAACGGTCACACCTTCGGTAATCGTGATTTCGCGGTGCTCGCGCTGTACCGGCGCGCGCTCGGCGACGGCGGCGCGACGCGCCGTTTCCGGCATCCGCGTGCGCACGGGATGCAGTTTCCGTTCGCCTTCCTCAAATCGCTTGTCCGCCATAGGCCGCGCACGCTGGTCCGGCTTGCGCACGTAGATCGGCTTGCCGGGCTCCGGTTTCGGCGGAACCCCGCGGCCGGGAATCGGTGGCGCACCCATCGGCCGGCCGGGACGCTGGCCAGGACGCCCGCCTTCCCCGGGACGGCCGGGGCCTCCGGGTCTTCCGGGACCTCCCGGACGTGGCCCACCGGGACGTGGCCCGCCGGGGCGCGGGGCGCCTTGGCCGGGACGTCCTCCGGGTTGACCGGGACGCGATCCCGGCGTGAATGGACGCGGCGCCCCTTGACCGGATGCCGCGGGTCTGGCGCCCATAGGTCTCGAAGGACGCTGTAGGGCCGGAGGAGGTGCGGGCCTCGCTGCCGAAGGCTGCACGCCCGGCCGTGTGGAGGCGGGCGCGGGCATCGGTGGAGGCGCGGCAGGCGCAACAGGTTTCGGAGCAACGGTTGGCGGAGCGGCGGCGACAGGTCTCGGAGCCGGCGGCGCGGGAGGGGGAACGACAGGAGCAGCCGCGGGCTTCTCCACGGCTGGAGCAACTGGGGGTGCAATCATGTGAGTTCTGGGGGGTGCAGGGACGGCTGCGGGCTTTGCCGCCGCACTGGGACGCGGGGCAGGGGGCGCGGCAGGGGCACGAAGCCTTTCGGCCTTCGCCTTTTCGATTTCGGCCTCAGCCTGTTCCTTTTCTTCCTCGGCTTGGGCAAGCCGACGGAAGTACTGGCGCACCTTATCCGCCACGGCAGCGTCGACGGAACTGGAGTGCGTTTTCTTCTCGGTTTGACCGAGCTTGGGCAGAAGTTCAACAATCACCTTCGCCTTCACTTCCAGTTCGCGGGCCAGTTCGTTGATGCGGATTTGATGGTGCGTCTCAGTCACTCGTTAGACCTTCTCCTCCTCAAAAGATTCCGGCTCCTCGCCTGGATCAGTATCATCGCGGCCAGGAGCGGCCCCGGTTTCCGTTTCCGGGGGATCTGCTGCTTCGTCTTTCTCCGGCGCGGCTTCAGTTTCGGCCGTCTCGACCGATTCCTCGACCGGCGCAGACGCGGCCGCTTCGCCTTCCGCAGCTCCGGTTTCGGCGGTTTCCTCCGCACCCGCCTCCGGCTGGGCGGAGGGTGCGGCGCCGGCTTCGAGCATCTCGAAATAGGTGGCGACGGCGGCGCGGATTTTCTCCACCATCTTTTCGCCGATGCCGGGGATTTCCATCAACTGCTCCGGCGTCATGTCGGCGAGCCGCTCGATCGCGCTGATACCGTGCTCCTGGAGCCGCTCGATCGTCTTCGGACCGACGCCGGCCAGTTCCTCGAGCGGGGTGACGGGCGTTGTGAGCGCCGTCATCTGCAATTCGATTTCGCGCCGCTTCTCTTCTTCGCTCTTGATATCGATATTCCAGCCGATCAGCTTGCTAGCCAGCCGCACATTCTGGCCTTTTTTGCCGATGGCGAGCGAAAGCTGCGTATCCTCGACGATCACTTCCAGGCGCTTCTCCTCGGGATCGATGATCTGCACCCGCGAAACTTTAGCCGGGCTGAGCGCCTTCAGGGCGAACGTAACGGTATCCTCCGAAAACGGGATGATATCGATTTTTTCGCCGCGCAGCTCGCGGATGATCGACTGCACGCGCATGCCCTTCATCCCGACGCACGCGCCCACCGGATCGACTTCCTTGTCGCGGCTTTCGACGGCGATTTTCGTCCGCTCGCCCGCCTCGCGCGCGGCGGCGCGAATCCGGACGGTCGCATCATAGATTTCCGGCACTTCCATCTCGAACAGGCGTTGCACCAGGATGGGATCCGCTCGGGAAACGACAACTTGCGGCCCGCGCCCGGCGCGCTCGACAGCCTTGATGACCACGCGCAGGCGGTCGCCGACGTTGTAGGTTTCCGCGCGCGATTGCTCGCGCCGCGGCATCCGCGCCTCGGTGCGGCCCAATTCGACGATGACTTCCGGGCCCTCGATCCGCTTGACGATGCAGTTCACCAGCTCGCCCACGCGGCCGTTGAATTCATTGAAAATCGTGTCCCGCTCGGCTTCGCGCACCTTCTGCAGGATCACCTGCTTGGCGGTCTGCGCGGCGATCCGGCCCAGGATTTCGGTCGGCTTGGCCATCAGGATTTCGCCGCCTACCTGGGCTGTGGGATCCTTTTTGCGCGCCTCATCGAGCGACATTTCCTTCAGCGGATCGGTGACCTGCTCGACCACCTGGCGCACCGCGAGGACGTCCACGTGCCCGGATTCCGGGTTGTAGCGGCCACGCAGATCTTCCTCTGTCTTATAGTACTTGCGCGCCGCGACCACCATCGCGTCTTCGATCGCGGCCACGATCACTGAGGGATCGATGTGCTTCTCGCGGCTGATCTGCTCGATTGTCTGGTTCAGCAGAGACGCCATCCAGGATCTCCTACCACTCCACCACCAGATTCGCCTTTCGGATCACCGACAGTGGCAACAACACCACCCGGCCGCCAACTTCCAGGCGAACCATTCCGTCGCTCACCCCGGCCAGCCGGCCTTCGAAGAACTTCGAGTCCTCGATCGGCTCGTTCAGGCTGACTCGCGCGAGCCTGCCGGCAAATCGCTCGAATTCGGCCTGGCTACGCAGTTTCCGGTCAAGACCCGGAGAGCTGACCTCGAGGACGTAACGCGGCCCGGGAATCAGTTCCTCAACGTCAAGAACCACGCCGAGCTGTTCGCTAACCCTCTGGCAATCGCCGTGGGTGATTCCACCCGACTTGTCGATGTAAACCCGTAAAAGCCTCTGAGCGCCGATCTTCCATTCGACGTCGACGATTTCAACGCCGACCGAACTCGCGACTCGCTCGGCCGCTTCACGGATACTGGCCAGGTCCACGCCCCTCACCCGGAGCAACAAAAAAGTGGGCTTTCGCCCACCGAAAATTCCGACAGGTTCGGACTACCCGTGAGTATAACGAACCCGTCTGTTCCTGGCAAGTTTGCCCGCCGCGGCGCGGGGCCGCGGCGGGCACTGGATTTCGGCCTTCCGATGCCTATTGTTTCGGCTTCGGAGCTGCAGCAGCGGCTTTTGCCGGGTAGGTCTGATTATAGAGAGTGATAATCGGTTTCGTGATGTCGACCGAGTTCGTGGCGAAAAGTACCGGACTGGTCTGGGAAGACGTATCGAGCACCACACTATACCCGTTCTCGTTCGCGT
>JAGWOX010000234.1 GCA_028877145.1 Acidobacteriota bacterium
ATTCCGGTTAGGGCTTGGGTGGGGCCGCGGGGGCTGATTTGGGTCTTACGAAGAGCTTGGGATCGACGGGGACGTTGACCTGGATCTGCTTTACCGTCACGTCCATGAACTTGACGCCGGCCTGGTAGCCGGCGAGGCGGAAGGGGAGCCGGAGACCGTCGACGGTGCGGAAGTCGCTCCAGAGTTCCAGGGTTTCGCGGGTTCCGCCGCTTGTCGAGGCGTTGTAGGACGCTCCGGCGATCAGGTGCGTGAGGGGATCGACGTAGACCTTGATGGGGCCGGTATCGGTATTCCAAATGAGAGCGATGACCTTATGGCCCTGGACCTGTTCCTCGCCGAACCACTGGAACTTTGCCTTTCCCTCGAGCGCGGCCTGATAGATGCGGATGCCTTCGGTCAGCAGGACGCGGCGGCGCAGGTTTTCGATCTGGTTCAAGGGCAAGTCGGCGCTCTGCTGGCCGGCGGCCATCCAGCCCTGCTCACCATCCAGCACTTGAACAATTTTCTGGCCGAGGATGGAGATATCGGAGTGGATGCGGCCGGGATAGGCAAGTTGGAGGGTCTCGTCGATGGTGATCTGGCCTTGCGGCCCGTTCACATGGCCGGTTTCGCTGACCTGAATGGTGCGGACGGCGGCGAGGGCGTTGCCGCCGGCGGCTTGGGCGGAGGCATCGAGGACTGTCTGGCCATGAGCGAGCGTGGCGGCCGTGGGCGCGGGAATGACGGCGGCTTCGCGATGCAAGTCTGGCAGGAGCAGATTGAGATCACCGGCGGGGACATTCACGTACGCGGCGGCGGGGAAGGCTTTTTTCAGAGCGTCGTTGAAAGCGGAGGCCTTGCCCACAAGAACGATATCCAGATTTTTGGTTTCGAAATGGCGGGCCGCGACCGGCTTCAATTCGTCGAGGGTGACGGCGTTGAGTTTTTCGAGATAGGTGGCGTTGAAATCCCCGGGCAGACCGGATTCGTCCGCGGTGACCACGCGAGTGAGAATCTGCGCGGGCGTTTCCATTTCCATGGGATAGGCGCCGGTGAGATAACGGCGGGCGCGCGTGAGGTTGGCCTCGGTGAATTCACCCGAGGACATGCGGCCCATCTGCGCGATGACGAACTGGAGGGCGGGAACGGTCTGGCCGGCGGGCGCCGAGGCGGCGGCAACGAAACTGCCGGCGAAACGCAGTGCGCTGAGGGAAGAATTCGCGTTGAGGATGAGGCCATTCGCATCGCGAATGGCGGCGTTGAACAGGCTGTCATAACCGCCGGCGAAGATGCGGCTCGCGACGAACAAGGTCAGCGCGTCGGGATGCCGGCGAGCGACGGCCGGGGCGCCGACGCGAATTTCCGTTTGCGCAGCGCCGGGCTGGTCGATGACGAAAATGCGGAGGCCCTTGGGCGGGACGGGGGCCGACGGCGGGGGCGGAGCGGCGGCGGATGGCGCAGACCAGGCGCCGAAATATTTGCGAGCGGCTGCAAAAGCTTCGCCGGGCGTGACGTCTCCGGCCAGCGCGAGTACCGCGCCTGTGGGGACGTAGTTGGCATTGTGAAAACTGAGAATATCGTCGTGAGTGATGCCGGCGACCGATTGCGGCGTGCCGGCGGCGGGGACGCCATAGGGGCTGGGACCGTAGACCACGCGATCGAAGGCGGCCGAGGCGACGAAGGCCGGATCCGCGAATTCGGCGCGCAGGGCGGAGAGTTCCCGCTCGCGGACGCGATTGACGTCTTCGTCCGGGAAGCTCGGATGGAGGACTACGTCGGAGAGCAAGTCCATGCCTGACGAAGTATCGCTTTTCAGCACGGTGATGGCGGCTGTCGCATCGTCGTGATCGGCGAAGGCGGAGATGGAGGCTCCGATCGAGTTGAGGTCCCTCGCGAGTTGCCCGCCGCCGCGCCGCGAGGTTCCCGCGGTGAGCAGGCCGGCGGTCGTGCGAGCGAGGCCGGCGAGACCCGAGGGATCGTAGAGGGAACCGGCTCGCGGCAAAGTGAGAGAGATGGTGACGAGCGGCGCGCTGCTTTCGCGAATAACGATAACGCGGAGACCGTTGGGGAGCGTCTGGGATTCGACTGCCGGGAAATGGAAAGGCTGCGGCGGGCCGGGCTGCGGCATCTGGTCGACCAGACGCACTCCGGCCGGAACCTGGGCGGATTGCTGCTGCTTCGCCGCGGGCGGCGCGGGCGAGGCGGTTTGGGCCGCCAGAGGACGCGGCATGACGGCGAGCAACGCGGCGATGGCCGCGATGGCTATCAGATTTATGCGCGATCGAACTCGCATCGGTGAATCACTTTCCGTTCGGGCGTCCTCATCGACGTGACCGGCGATCGGTTCCCGGCCTCCTCTGCTTTATTTTTCGTTGCGGTCACCGAGCCCGTGTTTTTCGCCGTCGAGGGGGCACAGGGTGGCCGTGTCGGAGTTGTCGATATTGTGACGGACTTTCGGGACGGTACGCAGAAAAGCGTAGAGGGCGCGAATATCGGCGGGCTTCAGATTTCGAAAGTCTTCAAACGGCATGATCGGGTTCAATTTGTTCCCGGTGCCGTTGACCCGGCCCGTGGTGAGCGTACGCGAGAACATCCCTTCGTTCATGAAGCCGATGCCCGAGGCAGAGGGCGTGATGTTGAGGCTGAAGACGTTGCCGAACGGGCCCTGGAAATGCATGCCGCCCGCAAACATCATCGAGGGCGGCTGCTGGCCCCTGACGATGGGCGTGTGACAATCCTCGCAGCCGGCGATTCGGGCGAGATACCAGCCGTGGCGGATCTGGGCCGGCGCATTTTTCGGAAGCGATGGAATGAGATCCTTCTTCATATCCACAGTGACCGGGAAAGGCAGCTTCGTTACCGGCAGGGCGTTGTGTACCGGCGGGATCGAGCGCAGGAACACAATGATGGACTTGGCGTCCTCGGGGGTGAGGACGTTGTATTGCCAATACGGCATAAGGTTGAAGAGCGGGTGGCCGTCCTTGGCGATGCCATGCTGCAGGGCGCGGTCGATCTCCGCATCGGTCCAGGAACCGATGCCGGTTTCGCGGTCCGGGGTGATATTCGGGGCGACGACCTGAGCGCCGGGCGGAAGTGGGATAAAGCCGGGAGGAAACACATTTCCGGCGCCCAGCATGCCCTTTTTGGGAATCCACTGACCGTTCACGTACTCGTGCTCGGAATGACAGTCGAAACAGCCGGTGACGGTTCCGACAAGGTAGCGGCCGCGGGCGAGGCGGGCAGGCGTGGCCTTGGCGGTGAATTCGGCCGCTTTCGGGATCGGCGTTGCTTGCTTTGGGCGGCTCGCCCGGCCCGAGGCGGCGAAGACAGCCGTCGCAGTGGCAACAGCGAGCAGCACGAAGAGCAGACCTGCCTTGATTCCGAAACCTGACGAGTACTTGCGATCCCTCATTCTCCTTCTCCTATTCGCTCCATGGACACTACCCCTCCCTGATGGCATTGGCAGGTCACTTTCCCGGTGGGGCGCCCTGCGACGCCGCCTGGGGTTCGACAAGTAAGACAGTGGATTGTTGAGTGGTGAGATATTCGCGGCAGACGCGCTCGATGTCGGCAGCTGACACGCGCAGATAACGGCTGAGTTCCTGATTCACAAGAGCGGGATTGTGGCCGACGACGGCGGCTTCGCCGATCTGGTCGGCCAGGCCCTGATCGGTCGCGCGATTTTCGATCAGGCGGACCGCGGTCTGGTTCCATGCGCGATCGAGTTCCGACGGCTCGACCGGAGCGATTCGCATCTTCTCGATAACCGCGTTGACGGCCTTTTCTCCATCGGCGGCCGAATGGCCGGGCGTGAGGATGGCACCGACGAAGAGCAGATTCGGATCCTCGGTGAAATTGCCGGCGCCGATGACTTGCAGGGCGAGATGCCCGGAATCCACCAGCGAATGGCGCAGGCGGGCGTCCGGTCCCTGCGAGAGGATGGCCGAGGCGAGGACCAGCGGATACTGATTGGCCGAAAAGCGCGACGGGACATGAAACGCCTCGATCACCGCGGGCAGCGGGGAATTGGCGTAGGAGCGGGTGACGCGACGCTGGCTGGTCTGCGGCGGTTCCTTCGCGGTGACGCGGGGAACGGGCGACGGCGATGCGGGGATGCCGCCGAAGTATTTTTGCGCCGACGCGAGAACTTCGGGCGTGGAGAAATCGCCGACGATGACGAGCGTGGCGTTATTGGGGCGATAGAAGGCGCTGTAGAAATCGCGGATCCGGGCGAGGGTGGCCTTGTCGAGATCGGTCATGGGGCCGATGGTGATGTGGTGATAAGGATGGAGGGTGAAGGCGGCGGCGTAGAGGTCTTCGGTGACGCGGCCGTAGGGAGGGCCGTCGATGTGCTCGCGGCGTTCGGCGCCGAGGATCTGGCGCGCGTCGTCGAAATTCGCCTGCGTGATGTTCAGACTGCCCATGCGGTCGGCTTCGAGCCAGAGGACGCGGGCGAGGTAGCGAGCGGGGAAAGTTTCGGAGAAGACGGTGGCGTCGTCGTTGGTGTAGGCGTTTGAAGTGCCGCCGACCTGTTCGATGAGACGGGACTCTTCACCCGGGCCGACGTGGGCGGAGCCATCGGCCATTAAGTGTTCGAAAATGTGGGCAAAGCCCGTTTGGCCGCGGCGCTCATCTTTCGAGCCGACGTGATACCAGACCTGGAGGCTGACGATCGGGGCGCGGTGATTTTCGAGTGTGACAATTTCGAGGCCGTTGGCGAGGCGGTGCGACTCGACCGGCAGCGGGGCGAGTGTAACAGCAGGAGGATTGGCAGCCTGAGACGGTGGCCTAGACGCTGATTGCGTTGAGGGAGGGTGCTGGACGGGCTTCTGCCCGAGCAGGGGAACGGCGGGGATCAACAAACCCATAAGACAGACAGCCGCACGTGGAACCATCCTCGTCACAAACATTCCTCAAAGGCCTCTCGGCAAAAGTCGTGGCGGATATGCTAGACGGGGTGGAGGGGGCAGTCAACTTGGGGTCCAGTTGTGTAGCTCCACTAATGCTCTCTGTGCTCCGGACCAACCATCGCGCGGCCGCTGCGGCTCAAGCGGGAAAAATCGTTATCCCCGGTCGGGCGATCCACTGTTGCAGCTAATGGCTTTCTTGGGTAGGATGCCACTGATCGAACATGATTCCAGGGCTAGGACCGTGTCGAAACAGCACTCGTAGGCAAATTCCGTTCCCGTTCCGGACCGGACCCGGAGCCGGTGCCGGGATAGGAAGGGCGGGGGTCCCGTCACAGGGTGGAAAGTAGGGGCATGGACATGCCTGAAGGCAAAAGGGTTGGCGGCACAAGGCGATCAAGGACGGAGAAGGTCAAGGCCCGCTCGCGTCCCTCAGTGGGCCCAAACGTGCACTCTGGCAAAATCAGCCCGATGAGCGCCAACTTCGAAACTCTCTTTGCGACAATACCCGGCCAGTACGGGGCAATTCTCATTGATCCTCCCTGGAGATTCACCAACAGGACGGGAAAGGTAGGTCCCGAGCACAAGAGGCTTCATCGCTATAGGACTTTATCCTTCGACGAGATAGCCTCTCTTCCCGTGGAAAGGCTTGCGCTACCCAAAAGCCACCTATACCTGTGGTGCCCCAATGCGCTCCTGCCCGAGGCACTGACAGTCATGAAGTCCTGGGGATTCACATACAAGACAAACGTCGTTTGGTACAAGGTTAGGAAGGATGGTGGCCCGGACGGGAGAGGTGTTGGCTTTTATTTCAGAAATGTGACAGAGCTTCTCCTTTTCGGTACGAAGGGAAGCATAAGAACCTTAGCCCCGGGTCGGCGCCAGGTAAATATTCTAATAAGCCGTAAGCAGGAGCACTCTAGGAAGCCTGAGCAGGTGTACGATCTCATTGAGCGCTGCAGCCCAGGCCCGTATTGCGAGCTATTCGGTAGGGGGCGGGTTCCTGGGTGGGCGCAGTGGGGTGACGAATTGGACTCTTACGAGAGCCAACGTCCATTCTACGCGGCCTACAATGGCTGGTCCTCACCAAGCTTGGCGAGATCGTCTCTATAACATTCTTTGCCTATCCCAACAAGCAGTAGCGGGCATGCCCCACCTTCTCCGGCCTCGATTCTCGGAAGGAGTTTGCTCCAGTGTGTGGTGG
>JAGWOX010000235.1 GCA_028877145.1 Acidobacteriota bacterium
CCCGGAAGAGCAACGAAGGAGCCGACCGAGAGAGCCGGAAAGGATGAGAACAGAACGCCGGCCCGCCCGCCCCGCGCCAAAGTCGGCGCAAAACTGGCCGCCCGCCAATTTAGTCACAGCCTCTGAGCGAAGCGAAGGATCCCGAAAGCCCCAAGGCACCGTCCTTCACATAGACGGCATCGCTGGCTTGGTTTATCGTTCCGCAACCCTGGTTTCGACCTCCGGCGATTCACCGTCGGGAAGCCGGCCAAGCAGGAGGGAAATCAACCCGGAGATCAGCCCCGCGGCAATTACGATCGTCTCCCAGGCCAGCCCGACGCCGACCACCACTCCTCCGGCCGCGCCGAACGGCACGAGCAGCGCCGCGAGTGCCACTTCCCTCACGCCGATCCCTGCCTGCGAGATCGGCAGAAATGCGGTGATTTTGGCGAGTGGCCACGCGAAAAGCCACACCCTGTAGGGCAGATGAAGTCCGCATGCCGCGGCCAGCAGCGTGGTCAGCGACAGAATGCCCAGTTGGGTGAAGAAGCCGAGTCCCAGAGCCGCGGCCACGCGGCCGGGTCGCCGGCCCGTCGAGCGCACCGCCCGCCGCAGGCGCACCAGCCGCCGGCGCATGCGATAGGAAAACCAGCGCGCCGGCAGCATCGCTACCACCCCCGCCGCCAGGATCCCCGCCACAAGCAACGTAATCACAATGATGAAAAAGCCGCGCCGGTCGGCCGGGTTCAGCGTCCCGGGCGCGAGCGCAACACCGACCGTCGCCAGTGCCACGAGGACGGCCACGTCGATCAACCGATCCAGCAAGCTGCCGAGAACCACCGCCGCCTTGCTGCGTGCCAGTCGCAGCGCCAGCCCCGCCTTCAATATGTCCCCGCCCGCCACCGACGGCAGGAGCAGAGCCCCGAATAGCCCCGCGAAATAGCAGCGCGCCGCCTGCGAGAAACTCAGGCCGGCGCCCGCGCCGTTGAGCATCAGCTTGTATTTGTTCACCCCGGCCAGATGCACGCCCAAATAGGTGAGGAGGACCGCCAGCCAGCCAAGCGGCGGCAAACGACGCATGGCCTGCCAGGCATCGGCGAAAGGAACAAAGTGGAACAACAGCGCCAGGATCACCGCGCTGCCCGCCACCCGCAGCCCCGTTCCGCGCCAAGCGGGTTTACGGAGACCTGGAAGCATTGCGGGCATTATGGCCTGCTTGCCGGGCAGCCGCAAGAAGGGCGACGCCGGGTTGGCTTGGAGGATTTTCCGTGCTTTGGCCGTCCGTTTCGTGGGAAAACACGTTAGACTAGTTTTCAGGACTGAAAATCATTGAATGAGGATGTTTCTTTGTGATAATGGGCAGGCGCACTGGAGTGTTCGAATGAAGAAAAAGATACGGGTGGTGCAATACGGAGTTGGGCCGATCGGGGCCTCGATCGTCCGGCTGATACGCCAGAAACAAGCACTGGTGATTGTCGGCGCGATCGATAAGGACCCGGAAAAAGCGGGCCGCGATCTCGGCGAGGTGGTCGGCGCCGAAGACGCGCCGTGGGACGTGAAGGTTTCGGCCGACTCGGCCGAGGTGCTTTCCCATCCCGTCGACGTGGTGGTTCACACGACGTCCTCCTTCTTGCCGGACGTCGCCAGCCAGCTGATGGAATGCCTCGATGCGGGCGCTTGCGTGGTTTCGACCTGCGAGGAACTGGCCTATCCATTCCGGAAACATCCGGAGATGGCGGCGAAGCTTGACGAGGCGGCCAGGGAATCGGGCGTGACGCTGCTGGGCACGGGCGTGAATCCCGGTTTTGTGATGGACAAGCTCGTGCTGGGCCTTTCGGCGGTGTGCCAGCGCGTCGATCATGCCAAGGCGATTCGCATCGTCGATGCCTCGAAGCGCCGGCTTCCCCTGCAGAAGAAAGTGGGCGCCGGCCTGACCGTCGAGGAGTTCCAGCGGAGAGTCACCGAGGGTACCGTGAAGCACGTTGGGCTGCCGGAATCGGTGTCGATGGTGTCGGACGGGCTTGGACTCGATGTCGATACGATCACCGAGACGATCGATCCGGTCGTCGCCATTGAGCCGCTTCGCACGGACTTTCTCGAAATCGAAGTCGGGCAAGTGACCGGCATCCGTCAGGTGGCCCGCGGACTCGCCAACGGCGTGGAAAAGGTCTACCTCGAGTTGAACATGTACGTCGGCGCCGTGGATGCGAGCGATACGATCGAGCTTTCGGGCGAGCCGAACCTGACGATGGTCATTCCCGGTGGTACGCACGGAGATATAGCCACCGCATCGATTGCCGTCAACGCCATCCCCGCACTGCTCGCCGCGCCGGCGGGCCTGCGAACGGCGCGTGACCTGCCGTTCTGCTTCTTCCCGCCGCTCGCTCCCCCATAGACGCGGACGCCGTTCGTTCATTTCGATTCCTTCGAGCCGAGAAGCACCGCGAACTCGACCCGCTTGAACAGCGGGTCGATTCGCTCGGCTCGCACCCGCACGCGATCTCCCAGGCGGAAGCGGAGCTTTCGCCGCTGCCCCACGATGGCGTGGTCCACTTCGCGATGGAAAAAACGCTCGCCCAGCGTCTCCTCCAGGCGATCGATCGGCACCAATCCCTCGACAAACACCTCCATCAATTCCACGAAGAATCCGAATTTCAGCACCGAAATGATCAGCGCCTCGTATTCCTCGCCCAGGTGCTGTTCCATGTATTGCGCTGTTTTCCAGTCGATGATCTCGCGCTCGGCGTCGACGGCGCGGCGTTCGGCTTCCGACGTTTCGGTCGAAAGTTCCTCGAGTTCCGGGTTGTGGTAGGGGCCCGCCAGCTCCGTTTCGGCGGGATTCTCGATCGCCCATTTCAGGATCCGGTGCACGATCAGGTCCGGATAGCGGCGAATGGGCGAGGTGAAGTGCGTGTAGAGATCGAGGCCGAGCGCGAAATGGCCGACGGGTTCGGCGGCGTAGCGCGCCTGCTTCAGCGAGCGCAGCATCAGGTAGGAAAGGATGCGCTCCTCCGGTTGCCCGGAGATTTTTTCCACCAGGCGCTGGTAGTGTGACGGGCGGATAGGGATTTCCTGAGGAACGCTCACCGCCATTGGCCGCGGCCGTCGCCCGCCGCGATAGCCGGGGCGCGCCTGTGCGGCCAGGTGCCCGTGACGGACGCGGAGCGGCTGTTCCAGAACGGCGCCCAGACCCAGCGAATACCCGAAGGCGCGCGCAAGTTCCTCGAATTCGATCACTTTTTTCGGATCGGGTTTTTCGTGAATGCGGTGCAGCGAGAGCAACCCGCGCCTTTCGAGATAAGTGGCCACCTGCTCGTTCGCCAGCAGCATGAACTCCTCGATCAGGCGGTGGGCGATGTTCCGCTCGCTGCGGGCGATCGTCAGCATGTGGCCCAGTTCGTCGAACAGGACCACCGGCTCCGGCAGGTCGAAATCGATCGCGCCGCGCTTCTGGCGGCGCGCATAGAGCACGAGCGCCAGTTCCTTCATCAGATGGAAGCGGCCGGCAAGCACGGCGTAGCGCGCCGACATTTCCGGATCACCCTCGAGCACCAGGTTCACGTTCGTGTAGGTCATCCGCTCGGCCGACCGAATCACGCCGGGAGTGAACCGCGAGGCGGTCACCTCTCCGCTCGCGTCAAGCTGCATGATCACGCTCATCACCAGCCGGTCTTCATGCGGGTTCAGCGAGCAGATTCCGTTCGACAGCTCGTGCGGCAGCATCGGAATTGCGCGGTCGGGGAAATAGACGGACGTGCCGCGCAGGCGCGCCTCGCGATCGAGTGGCTCGGCGCGATGGACGTAGTGAGCGACGTCGGCGATGTGTACCTGCAGCTCGAACCCGCCGCCGGGCAGCCGGTCCACGTAGACGGCGTCGTCGAAATCGCGGGCCGTCTCGCCGTCGATCGTGACGATCGGCAGCGAGCGGAAATCTTCCCTTCCCTCGATCGCGTCGGGCGGCACCATCTGCGGAGTCTCGCGCGCCTCGGCCATCACTTCCTCGGGAAAGACGTGCGGCAGGTGATGCTTGCGAATGATGATCTCGATGTCGACGCCCGTTTCCCCCGGCTTGCCCAGCACCTCGATCACGCGGCCGGCCGCGCGCACGCCGCCGCGCGGAAAGCGCGTCAGCTCCACGTTCACTGCCGCGCCTTCGAGTTCCGCCCGCCGCGCCATCGGCTCGGCGCGCCGTACCATTTCGTCCGGCGACGGACGCCACTGCGGCGGCAGTTCGTCGCCGGCCGGGATGAGGATCTCCTGCGCCACGCGCGGATCGAGCGGTGCCACCACTCCCGCCCGCGCCGTGTAGTGGATGATTCCCACAACGGTCGGGTGCGCGCGGCTCGTGATTCGCACCACGCGCCCTTCGGCGCGGCCGTCGGGACGCCGGCGGTCGATTCGCGCCAGGACGCGGTCGCCGTGCATGGCGTCGCCTACGTTGTCGGGATTGACGTATAGGTCGCCTTCGATGCCAATCGGCGTATCGGGCACCACGAAGCCATAGCCGTCGCGATGCAGGACGATGCGCCCGGTGAAGAGGTTCGGATCGCGCCGGGCGTGACGTTCTTCCTCGCGCGGCTCAGCGGACGGCGCGCGTGGCGCCGCTGCGGCCCGCCCGCGCGAAGGTTGGCCTTCTCCCTCGATGCGTTCCGGGCCCTCGGCCGCCGAACGTGCGCGGTAGGCGCGATGGCCGTGGACGCGCATCTCGACGATCTCGCCTTGCCGCTTCAGCTCCGCCAGGGCATGGCGCAACTGCTTGCGCCCAGCGCGCCCGGCGCGAGCCATGCCGAGCGCATGCGCCAGATCGCCGAGCGTCTTCGCCTGCGGCCCGGCGAGGGCGTTCAGCACTTCCCGTGCGGAGATGTCGCGGCTGTGTTTCATGTGGTTTGCGGTTCTATTGCGGCATCAGCATGCCGCCGGGCATTTCGATCACGTCGAAACGGCCGCCCGGCGCGCGTTCGAGCACCGGCGCGTAAAGCCCGATCAGCTTCCTCCGCCACCATTGCCCGGTGGCGCGCTTCGTGGCGGGATCGGTAAACCAATATTGCCAGAGCATAGCACGCACCTCGGGCGGGGCCTTCTCGGCAAAGGGATTCCCGGCAAAAAGCTTCAGAACGTAAGGATCGTTTTCGAGCAGGCGCTCTTCCGTTTGAAGCACGATGGGCGATTGTTGCCAGGGGCCAAGCGAAGCGAACCACAGGTTCCAGTCAAAGCGCGGCTGGTAGGGAGCGTAGAATCCCGGCGGGTCGGAAGGATCCTGCGGCTTGTAGAGAAAGGGATAGGCGATCCACGTTTTGCCGTCGTTGCTCCCCTGAAATTCGATCTCGAAGCGCCCGCGCGTCATCACGCCGAAAAGCCCGTACTCATTGGCGAAGCGAAAGGGCGAAAGAATCGTCGCGGGCCATTGCGGCAGGATGCCCCCGGCGAGCAGCGCCGTGGTCGCGTAGAAAATCCACGCAAAAACAATCCCACTCGCCCAAAGTTTTCCCGCAGCCCAATACCTGCGCCAGCCGCTGCCTCGCACAGGCTTGTCGTCTTCCCGGCCGGCTCCAGGCGCCGGCGTGTCACTCGCGCCGAGTCCCAGAGAAACGATTGCCTCTTCCCGTGGCGCTTCCTCAGCCGCCTCGGCTTCGGCCTTCTCTCGCGCCACCAGCTTTTTCGGCAGCATCCAGGCAAGGAATTTGTCGTCGAGCAGAAGAAAGCCTTCGGCCAGCACCAGGTAATTCAGGAAAGCGTAGTTCGCCGTCAGGATGATGCCCACTTGTATCGCTGTGACGAGAAAGAACAGCCCGATCCGGAAACGCCGGGGCAGAAACAACCCCCACACCAGCACCAACTCGGTCATCAGCGTCAGTGCTGCCGTCCCCGTCTGAAACCAGTGCGGCAAATGTTGCGCGTACCAGCCCATCCACGTTGGCAGCGGCCCGTTTTGATAATACTGATCCATCGCCGTCAGATTCCGCCATTCCGGATCGTGACCGGCGAGCTTCGCCACGCCGGATTCGAAATAGATGCGGAACCACTCCCAGCGCAATAAATAGAGGCTGGCACGCGAAGGTGGGTGATCGGCGCCCCAGCCGGGCCATAACCCCGGAGGCGCGAAGA
>JAGWOX010000236.1 GCA_028877145.1 Acidobacteriota bacterium
AAATCGCATCCGTTGTTCGTCGACCTCCACGGTCCCCCAAGCCATCCTCGCCCCCGTCCCAGGGCCGTCGTCGCCCTCGTTACAAACCGCGGCGAGTGTAAAGGATGTCCTGATAACACCGTGTAAAGGATGTCATGAGTCTGAACACAAGAATGCCTGTGCTACCGTGGCGGGATTTCCACCACGGGTCGGCGGTTTCAGGCGAAAGGCCGCAGCCATGAGTGGCTGCGCTACTGGGGGCGGGATTTTTCCAGGGGCGAACGCTGGCAGTCCGAAGCTGGCTGCCGGATGGCTCGGAGTTGCGCGGGCAGTCTTGCCCGCGTGCTTTTCCCTGCGGGGGCACACGTGGGGGTACTTGGCAAAGCGTCATCAGAAAGGCGCACACGCAGGAGTGCCTGTGCCACGACCGCGCCGGCATGCCGGGGCGCTGCCGAACGCACCTTGAAGCCGGTTTGCGGCTAGCCCGCTTCGCAGCAGCCGCGGCCGGGCTTGCACTGTTCCGGCTCGACGAGCTGGTCGTCGGGACCGTAGATGCCTTGCGTGCGCGAGCACCAGTACGGGCCGCGCAGCTCAGGCGCGGCCGCACTGACATCGTCGGATTGATAGAACATCGTTTTCGTGCGGAGCAAGCGGCACAGGCGGCCCGTCTCGATCAATTTTCCCAAAGATTCCATTTCGGCCCCCTTTTCAAGCGATCGCCGCGAGCAGCGCGCGTTTCACGGCCACCCGCACGAGTTGGACTTTGTACCCGTTCTTGCTGAGCGGATGGGCACCCTCGACGGCCGCCTCGCCGGCGCTTGTGGCCGTGGCTTCGTCGAGAGTTTTTCCGGCCAGCGCCTTTTCGGCCGCTTCGGCGCGCCACGGAGTCGGCGCCACCTGGCCGAGAACCACGCTCGCCTGGCGCACCTGCCGGCCTTCCATGCGGAGCGCGACCGAAGCGGTGGCGAGCGGCCAATCCATGAATTTGCGCTCGCGGACTTCGTAGGTGGCGCTGCGCGTGTTGTGAGCCGAAGCGGGTATGACGATCTCGGTGAGGATTTCCTTCGGCGCGATCGTGTGTTCGCGCTCTTCCGCATCGCGCGGGATGCGGAACAGTTCGGCCACCTTGATTTCGCGCATGCCCTTCGGCCCTTCGATGCGCACCGAGGCGTCGAACGCGACGAGCGCTGGCGCGAGGCTCGACGGGCTGACGAAATAGGCCGGGCCCTGATTGCCGAAGATCGCGTGGTAGCGATTGTCGCCGTTCGGGACGAGCGGCTGGCCCTTGGAGTTGCGGGCCAGCAGGCCGAACCCGTTGCGGAAATACCAGCAGCGCGGCCGCTGGAGCAGGTCTCCGCCGGCGGTGCCCATGCTGCGCATCTGATAGCTCGAAACGCCTTCGATGGCGGTGAGCAGCGCGGGCAGGATCTTACGCGGCGAGAAATGGTCGTATAGGTCCTCGAGCGGAGTGGCGGCGCCGATCACCATGCCCGTCTTTTCCTCGCGGATACCGTGCAATTCACGGATTTCCTTGATATTCACCAGGCGGCCGGGCGTGACGATCGAATCCTTCATCAGGCTGAGCAGATCGGTGCCGCCGGCGAAGACCGCCGCTTCGCTCCAGTTCGAGCCGAGCAGCGAGATTGCCTGCTTCACCGACGAGGGATTGCCGTATTCGAAGGCGCGCATTAAACCTTCCCTCCTTTCCCCAATGCCTCGAGAACGCGATTGGGCGTCATCGGGAGTTCCGGCACGCGGACGCCGATGGCATTGGCCACGGCGTTGGAGATTGCCGCGCCGGGCGAAACCACCGGCGGCTCGCCCAAGCCGATCACGCCGCGATTCTCAATGGCCGGGTCGGTCATCATGTGGACGGCGATCTCGCCGATATCGTCGAGGCCGCTCAGTTTGTAGAACTCCATGTTCGCGTTCAGGCACGTGCCGGTCTGCTGGTCCATGATTTTCTCTTCATGGAGGGCGTAGCAGGTGCCCATGATGCAGGCGCCGTAGACCTGGCTTTCGGCTGTCTTCAGATCGATGACCAGGCCGCAGTCCTGCACGGCAACCATTTTCTCCATGCGCACGACGCCGGTTTCGATGTCGACGGAAACCTCCGCCATCTGCGCGCCGCCCACGCCGCTGGAAATCAGCGTGGAATTGCGCTCGCCCATGGCGACGATTGGCGTGGCGCCGAGCTTGGCGCAGGCCTGTTTCCAGGGCATCGACTTGCTGGGATCGCCAATCACCCGGATCTGGCCGCCGACCGCTTCGAGCTTGTCGGGAGTGGTGCCGAGCGAGGGAGCGACCTTGGCGAACAGTTCGTTCAGGGCGTTCGTCGAGGCGACGCGCGTCGAAGAGCTGACGCCGCCGACGGTGGTCGAGCCGCCCGAAGCGCCGTCGGGCGGATATTTATTGTCGCCAATCTCCACCTGCACCCCTTCGAGCGGCAGGCCGAGCGTTTCGGCGGCCACGATGCCGATGACGGTGCGCGTGCCGGTGCCGAGGTCCTGGCTGCCCAGGGCCACCTGCACGGAACCATCCGGATGAATCGTGCAACGGCAGTTGCTGGCGTGACCGGCGCCGCCCCAGGTGTGAATCGAAAGGCCCACGCCGCGCTTGATGGGGCCAGGGGTCTTGTCGCCGCGCGGGTGCCATTTCTGTTTCCAACCCATCATCTCGGCGGCCTTGAGTAGCTCTTCCTTGTAGACATCGGCCCGCTCGCCGGTCAAGGCGATGTTCTGGATGAAGAAATCGAGCGGATCCATGTTGAGCTTGGCGGCCAGATCGTCGAGCGCCGGCATCGTGAGGAAACACATCTGCGGGTGGTTCGGAGCGCGCCAGGCGCGCGCCGGACCGATATTGGTGAAAACGGTGGTGTGGTGCGTGCGGCGGTTGGGAATTTCGATGACGTAGGGCAGGCGCGGAACGCCGGCTCCCTGCATGCCACCGGTGCCCCAGGACTCCGAGTCCCAGGCGAGCAAAGTGCCGTCGCGCTTGGCCCCGACGCGAACCTTCGCGTGCATCGAAGGCCGGCAACCGGCGGCCAGCAGCTCCGTGTCCCGCTCGAGCATCAGCTTCACCGGCCGGCTCGTCTTTTGGGACAGGACCGCGGCTGCTACGCCCCAGCTATCGGCGGCGAATTTACTGCCGAAGCCGCCGCCCATCACCTGGCACTGGACGTTGACATTCGCGGGCGGGATGTTCAGCGGCGTGGCGTATTCACCGGAGACTCCGCTGACGTTCTGCGTCGAGAGCCAGACGTTGAGCTTGCCATTTTCCCATTGCGCCACCGAACCATGCGATTCCATGCAGCAGTGCGTGATCACCGGGATGCTATACATGCCTTCGTGCGTGGCGTCGGCCTGCTGAAATGCCTGGTCAGGATCGCCGGTTTTTTCTTCCGAAAGGCTGCGGAAACGGCCCTCGCCGGCGTGCTGGGGATCGGTATCGGCGACGAGGTACGGCAGCTCCTCGTATTCCACCTTGACGCGGCTGGCCGCGTCTTCGGCGAGTTCCTCGGTTTCGGCGGCGATGGCCACAACCTCTTGGCCCTCCCAGTTCACTTCCTTGCCGACGGGCGTGAAGATGTAGACGCCATGGACGCCGGGCATGCTTTCGGCGGCGCTGGTATCGATGGCCGTCACCTTCGCGTGCGCGTAGGGCGAAGTCACGAGCTTTGCGTACAGCATGTTCGGTGGATTCTGGTCGTAGGCGTATTTGGCGCGGCCGGAAGATTTCAACGGGCCGTCGATACGCGAAATGCGCTTGCCGATCAGATGGCGGTCAGCCGCCGGGGGCCACTTGATATCAGCCATCAGACTCGCCCTCCCTTCCGCGACATTTTCGTCGCCGCTTCGAGCACAGCCTCGCGGATGCCCACGTAGGTGCCGCAGCGGCACAGATTGCCATTCAGCGACTGCCGGACCGATTCCGCGGTCGGATGCGGATGCTTGTCGATGTGCGCCTTCACCGCCATCACGAAGCCGGCGGTGCAGAAGCCGCACTGCTGCGCATCGTTATCGACGAACGATTGAGAGACGGGGTGGAGTTTGTCCTCCGGCGCCAGACCCTCGATCGTCCCGATCGAGCGGCCCTGCGCGTCGATGGCCAGCACGGTGCAGGAATAGACCGGCCGGCCGTCGATGACCACCGTGCAGGCGCCGCACGAGGCGCGGTCGCACACCTTCTTGGCGCCGGTCATGTCCAAGCGATTGCGCAAGGCGTCGAGCAGAGTTACGCGCGGCTCGAGTCTCAGCACGTGTTCCTTGCCGTTGATGCGCAGGCGCACCGGAACGGGACCGGGACCTGAAACTCCCGGCGTCTTTTCCTGCGCGGCGGCCTTCAGCAGCCCTTCGCTCGCCAGGACGCTGGCCGAAACCGCCAGCCCGGTTCCTTTGATGAATTGTCTTCGGGAAAAGCCCTTGGACGGCTTGCCGTTTCTTTTCTTCCCGTCCTGGGCGCTCTCCGATTCGGTCGTGTGGTCCCGCTCATCCCGATCGGCCATGCGGATACCTCCGGTAGGGTCTGAAGGATGACAGAGAAGTGGGCAGGTCGATCGCTCGAGGAGATCAACTTCCGCAAAGTCGACCGCGCTCCTTCCGACGCGGAACATCATATTTCTTTTGAAGCGGTAATGTCTAGACGCTCGGCGGCCTGGGCGCGGAAAATAGGAGAGCGCCGCGCCGCCGGCGGGCAAATCGCCAACGACGCCGCCGCCCGGCGGGGATTTCGGCCCGGGAAACGCCCGGCGACGGGGAAAGAAGAAAGGATTCCGACGATGCGCTTCATCAGCCGATGGAAGCTGTGGGTCCCTGTAGTCTGCTCGCTGCTGCTCGCGGCGCCTTTTGCCGCGGCCCAGCAGCCGGCGACGGCCCAAAGCACTGCCAAGGATCGCACTTCCCTCGGCATCACGATCTACAACTCGAATTTCGCCCTGGTGCGCGAAACGCGGCGGGTAAGCTTGCCGGCGGGAGCCGTGCGCCTGAATTTCGAGGGCGTGCCGGGCTCGATCGAAGCTTCAACCGTTTATTTGCGGCCGGTGAGGGGCGTGGGCGTGCTCGATCAATCCTATGAATACGATCTGCTGAATCCGCAGCGTCTGCTCGAAAAATACGTGGGCAAGGAAATGACGCTCGTGTTTCGGCAGATGCAGAACGGGACCACGCATTTCAACGAGGTGAAGGCCATCCTGCTCTCGACCAACGGGCCGGTGTGGAAAATCGGCGACGAAATCGTCACCGGGATGAACCCCGACGGCTACCGCTTCCCCGCATTGCCCGGCGAACTCTACAACCGGCCGACGCTTGTGTGGATGCTCAAGGACGCCAGCGCCGGCGAGCGGAGCCTGGATGTTTCCTACCTCGCCGACCAGATGAACTGGCATGCCGATTACGTTTTGAACCTGTCGCGGGAGGGCGGCAAGGGCAGCCTGGAAGGCTGGGTGACGCTCACGAATGACAGCGGAGCGGCTTTCGACAACGCGCAGCTCTCGCTCGTCGCCGGGCAGGTGCATCGCGCCACGACGCCACCGCAGCCCATGCCGATGATGGCCCGCGCCGAGATAGCCGCCGGGCCGGGGGCAGCGCAGTTCGCGCAGGAAGCCGCAGGCGAATACCACCTCTATACGCTCAACCGCCGCGTGGGGCTGCGCGATCACGAATCGAAGCAGCTCAGCCTGCTATCTGCCGCAAGCGTTCCCGTGACGAAAACTTACGTTCTCCAGGGCAATCCCAACATTTTTCGGATGCCCGTGCCGCAAGGCGCTCCCACGCCCCAGGCAGTTCGGGTCAATCTCTCTTTCCGCAACGACGCCGCATCGGGCCTCGGCCAGCCGCTGCCCGCGGGCATCGTCCGCGTCTACCAGCCGGACAGCCAGGGCAACCTCACCCTGCTCGGCGAAGACCGGATCGAGCACACGCCCAAGGACGAAACGGCACGGATAGACGTTGGCAACGCGTTCGATATCGTCTCCGAGCGCACGCAGACCGATTTTCGCCGGGTCAGCAACCGGGTGTATGAATCGGCGTTTGAAATCACGTTGCGCAATCACAAGGACCAGGCCGTCACCGTCGAGGTTCGCGAACCGGTGAATGGGAGTTGG
>JAGWOX010000237.1 GCA_028877145.1 Acidobacteriota bacterium
GGTACAGCGAGGTTCTTCCTGGGACGATGTAGTGCTGAACACGGCGGGAACGCTCCTCGGCCGATTGCTATTCGAGCGCTGGGGCACACACTTGCTGCGAGCGGCGCAGGAAGCGTTCAGCGACCTCACGGAAATCCTGGAACGTTGAATCCACGATCGGTGGAGGGTAGAGCGAGAACGCCGCAATCGCGGTGTCCGCACGCGCGGTCGCTTGCTCGTAGGGAACACCAGCATTGTTCACTCCGGGCCTGAAGCGGAACGAGCAACGCAGGCCGGACCCCTGCTCTTTCGGCCAGTCCGCTACCAGCGAGAGGCCATCCGCTGCGCCGCCGTCAGCAACAACTGGCGATCCTCTTCGCTCAGCAGGTTGAAGAGCTGCGCCATCCGTCGGATGAACTGCTCCTGTTCTGGCGATTCATCCGTCGCGACGTCGTCCTCGGTCATTCTTCCGGGCAGGTTTACCAAAGCTGGCATTTCCTCGCCATCCCAGAAAATCTGGTAGAGAGGAACTTCCAGAGCGCGTGCCAGCTTTTCCACCGTCTCGATGGAAGGCACAGTGTGGCCGTTTTCCACCCGGGAGATGTAGCAACGCAATAGGCCGGTTCGTTTTTCGATCTGGCCTTGCGAGAGGCCCCTCTGTTCCCGCAAGGCGCGAATTCGGTCTCCGATTACCATAGCGAGAAGATTGTTTCAGAAGGAGTCAGTAACCATCAAGGAAATACGCGGCTGCCAAGGGCCAGGAGTGTTAAAGTGCAAATGCCACGAAAGTGTTGGTTTCCCTGCGCCAAGCGCGTAGTTTAAAGAGGTTTTTCACCGGCGAGGACCGCGACCAGCAAGGCCATGCCGCGACTTTGTAATGCGTCGAATATCTGAGGAGAGTGGGTGGACGGCTTGGGCGCGACGTACGACCGACAAGCCAGCTTCACATTTCGGTCGGCCGCGCTCACTTTCCCATCCTGCTGCTTTACGCCTCGGCACCCCGACGCTCTGACCGAGGGCAGGTAATTCTGAAAATCGCCGATAGGACCTTTGCAAGGCCCCCTTCAAGCCCTGTTTCAAGGCATCCCGACTGTCCGCCCGGTTTCGCTGCGCTATGACGCGGCCTACGACATGCTCTACCGCGAACTGGAAAAGGAAGGCAAAGTTCGCCCCACGCGGCTTGCGGATGCGCCAGAACGTCTCCATCCCCTGCCGGTCAGCGTTTGGACGCCTTCGGATGGCTGGGCAAACTATGACGTCCAAGCACCCGGCATTATCACGGCCAAGCTGCATCCGATTTCCAAGCCTCCGCGGTACGTTCTTGCCGCCGGCCCGCCTCCAAGCTGAAAGGTGGTTTGGTGATGGTCTCCGATAAGGAAGAACTGTGGACGTAGAAAACGTTACAACGTGCGCTAGCGCGGGCCGACACCCTCGATCGATTGTCAGCAAAAGGGAAGGGAATCCCCACTAAGAGCGCTTACGTTCAGGTGCGGCGAGATCCAGCAGGGCGCGCTTGGTCAGCACGCGGACCATTTCGCGGCGGTATTCGGGGGTGAGCGCTGAAGTCGTGAGCGGCCTCGCGGTGCGTGCGGCGAGGGCCCCGGCGGCTTCGGCAACTTCTGTCGTGAGCGTTTTCCCATTCAATTTTTCTTTTACTCCGCCAACGACGAGCGGGGCGGGATTGACCGCCGTGATGGCTATCCGCGGATCTTCCACGTGGCCGTTCGCGGCCTTGAAGGCAACGGCGATGCCCGCTAGCGGATAATCGATCGAACCGCGAACGCGCAGCTTGCGGTATGTGCCGCGGTAGCCGCTTGTCGCGCGCGGCAGAAAGACTCGCGTGAGGATCTCATCGTTCGCGAGGCGCGTACGCTCGTCACCGCGATTCGTATAAAAATCACTCAGCAGAATGCGTCGCGTACCTTTCGGTCCCGCGATTTCGATTTCGGCTTCGAGACAAAGCAGCGCCGGAGGCGTATCGGCGGAAAACGCCGCCCAGCATTCTTTTCCGCCCGGCGCGACGTGGCACAGGTCGCCGTCTTTCTTGATGCAGAAGCCGCAGGACTTGCGCCAGGTGAGCGACTGGTTGTACCAGAGGCAGCGCGTATCCAGGCAGATGTTGCCGCCGATCGTGCCCATGTTGCGCAGGAGGGGCGAGGCGACCGTGCCTGCCGCTTCGGCCAGCACGTGATAATCGTGGCGAAGGATTTCGTTGTGTTCGACAACGGTGAGCGGCGTGAGCGCGCCGATTTCCAAACCTTCGGCCGTCTGTCGAATTCCATGCAACTCGGGAATTCCGCGAATATCCAGTAAATAACGTGGCGTGAACAGGCGCTGCCGCATCGACGGAATCAGGTCCGTGCCGCCCGCGATGATCTGCGTCTCGCCGGGATTTTCGGCAAGGCGCGCAACGGCTTCGGTCAGCGTTTTCGGGCGCAGCAATTGGAAATCGGGCAGGCTCATGATGCACCCTGTTCCGGTTTCGGTTCCGATTCCGCTCCGCTCTTGCGGCGAATGGCCGGATCGAGTGGGTGCCGCGCGGCGCCGCGCCCGCGATAGGACAGCGATCCGCCATGCTCGCGGAACGTCTCAGGGTGAGTGGGATCGACTTTGCCGGAGAGCTGAAGTCTTTTGGCGTCTGCCTGCTTGGCTCGCAACGCGGCGAGCACGCGCTCGGGCGTGAAGGGCGATTCGCGCAGGCGAATTCCGACGGCGTCGTAGATGGCGTTGGCGACGGCCGGAATCGCGGCGGCAAGCGAGCCCTCGCTGGCCTCCTTGGCGCCAAACGGGCCTTCCGGATCCACGCTCTCGACGATGATGCATTCGACGTCGGGCGACTCAATCGCCGACGGGGAGCGATATTCGAGCAATCCGGGATTCATCAGCAGGCCGTCTTTCCACACCATCTCTTCCTGCAGCGCCTGCCCCAATCCCATCCACACCGAGCCGATCACCTGGCCTTCGACGGAAACCGGATTCAGCGCGCGCCCGCAATCGTGCGCGGCCCAGACCTTGTGCACGGTGACCTCGCCAGTTTCCTCGTCGACGCTGACTTCGGCCACCTGCGTCGAATAGGAATAGGCGGGTGACGGGCCGACGCCGGCTCCTTTGTGCTTGCCTCCTCGAGCCTCCACGGGCGGTGCGTAGGAGCCCGTGCCCGTGAGCGCGCCATGGAAGTCGATCGCGGAGACGACCGCTTCTTCGAAACTCATCTGATCCTTGGGTCCTTCTTCCTTGCGCTTTTGCTGCACAGAGCCGCGAAGAATCTGCCCCTCGACACGCCCGCTGACGGTGGGCGCATCCGGCGGCGCCGCCTGGAGCGCGGCTTCGGGGCCGCCCTCGGGATAGGCGCTCTTCTTCCAGACGCGATCGCCGCGCATCACCACGTCTTCCGGCGCACATCCCATTCGCTTCGCGGCCGACTGGACGATCTGCTTCTTCACGGCCTCGGCTGCGCGGAGCGTCGCGTTGCCGTTCATGAAGGTCACGCGGCTCGAATAGGAGCCGATATCGATCGGGGTCAAATCGGTGTCGGCGGCGACAACTTTCACGCGGCCGAGCGAGCAGCCGAGCGCCTCGGCGGCGATCTGCGCCACCATCGTGTCCGATCCCTGGCCGATGTCGGAAGCACCCGTGTAGACCACGACGCCGCCGTCGCGATCGATCTTGATGTTCACCGTCGAGTGCGGCATGTCGGAGCGGATGATGGAATTCGCCGCGCCACTCACGTAATGGCTGCATGCGATGCCCAGGCCCCGCCCGCGGGGCAGCTTGCCCTTGCGCTCGCGCCAGCGGGAACGCTCGGCCGTTTTCTCGATGCACTCCGGCAGCCCATAGCTCTGCACGCGCAGGCCGTTCACGGTGATGCAGGGCGGCTTCAACAGATTTCGCTCGCGAATCTCCACGGCGTCCATGCCGATGGCCCGCGCCACTTCGTCGAGCTGCGACTCGAACGCGAACCGCACGTTCACCGTGCCGTGGCCGCGCATCGCGCCGCAGGCCGGCTTGTTTGTGAGCACGCGATAACCGTCGTATTGAATGTTGGGAATGTCGTAGAGCGCGCCGAGCAACGCACCGGAATAGAGGATCGTGACGACGCCGTAGGAGCAGTACGCGCCACCATCCTGGATCACCTTCGCCGCTACCGCGGTGATTCGCCCATCTTTCTTCACGCCGGTTTTCAGGTCGACGATCGTGCGTGGCCGCCCGCGATGCGCCCAGAAAACCTCTTCGCGTGTGTAGGTGATCTTCACCGGGGCCTGCGCCTTGCGCGCCGCGACCGCCGCGATGATTTCGAGCGGAATCACTTCGCTTTTGCCGCCGAACCCGCCGCCAACCAGCGGCTTGATCACGCGGATCTGCGACATCGGCATTTCCAGCACGATACTCAGCTTGTGCTGCAAATAATAAGGAACCTGCGTTGAAGACCAGACCGTCAGCCGCCCTGGCTTGCCGGTTTGCGGATCGAGTTCGAACGATGCCAGCGTCGAGTGCGGCTCCATCGCCGCGTGCGTCACTTCGTTGGCGATGTAGCGGCCCTCGGCGACGTGGTCTGCCTCGGCGAAACCTTTCGCCGGGTCGCCGAAAACGTGGTGGTATTCCTTTTCGATATTTTGCGGCCGCTGCTCGTGAATGAGGTCCGTTTCCGCTCTCATCGATTCTTCAGGATCGAACCAGGCAGGCAGCGGCTCGTACTCGACGTCGACGAGTTCGAGGGCTTTTTCGGCGATGGCTTCAGTTTCCGCGACGACGCAGGCGACGTTGTCGCCCACGTAGCGTACCTTGTCGACAGCCAGGGCCGTTTCGTCGTGTCCCACGGGAAGAATGCCGTACTTATTCGGCGCGTCCGCGCCGACTACAACCGTCACCACGCCGTCGAGTGCCAGCGCTTTCGAGGCGTCAATCCGGTTGATGCGGGCATGCGGATAGGACGAATGCAGAATCTTTCCGATGAGCAGGCCAGGCATCGAGAGGTCGTCGGTGTACTTGCCCTGGCCCGTTGTTTTTCCCGCGGCGTCGACCAGCGCGACGGGTTTGCCGATCACTGAAAAGTCGCTCATCTCGGCACCTTTCCGCGCTGCTCGGCCGCTATCGCCGCCTTCACCGCGCTGTACATCTGGTTGTAGCCGGTGCAGCGGCACAGATTGCCGCTGAGCGCCGTACGAATTTCCTCTTCGGTGGGATTCGGATTCTGCCCGAGGAGCCAGTGCACGGTGATCATGAAGCCGGGCGTGCAGAATCCGCACTGCGAGCCGCCCCATTCGCCGAAGGCTTTCTGAATGGCCGCCAGGCTGCCGTGGTCGGCGATACCCTCGACGGTGACGATCTCCTGGCCATCGCATCCCGCGGCGAGCAGCGTGCACGCGAGCATGGGCACGCCATCCACCTGCACGGTGCAGGCACCGCAGGAGGAATCATCGCAGCCGCGCTTCGATCCCGTCAGGCCCAGATCCTGGCGCAGGGCGTCGAGCAGGGTCTGATTCGGCTCGCACGCGAACTCCTGCGGGCGTCCGTTGACGACGAGTTTGAGCAGGACCTTGCTCATCGATATCGCCCCGATTGCGCCGTCCGGAGAGGCGCCAAGCGGGCCGGACGGTACAAGTCAATTTTAACGCGCATTAAAATTATGGGACAGCATTTGTTCTGTCAAGAGGCTGCCCGGCGGCAATCAACCCCGCCGGCGAGACGCCGGCGCTACAGGTGGCTGCAATTTCCGCCTATGCGGGATCCGCACAGGCAGAAAGGCTGCCCTGCGGAGCCGGAAATCGCCGAGAGGCGCACAGCCAGGAATGACTGCGCTACCAAGCCCCTCAGTTGAAGCGGACGTATTCGAAGTTGAGCGGGTGGCGGTTGATGCCGCGCACCGGCGGCGCAATCCAGTTCGCGAACTTTCCGGGTTCCACGACGCGGCCGGTCATCAGCGATTGGACGTAGGCGTAGTCCGCCGCGCTTGGGAGCCACTGGTCGCGATTGCGCATCCAGGCGTCCTCGGTGAGCACTTCGCCCTCGGGGCTGATGAAATGGCCGGCGAAATTGCCGATGGCGCGAT